>CALHPJ010000006.1 GCA_938036345.1 uncultured Thermofilaceae archaeon
TTCGGTGATCCTGTAGACCCTGCGCGCCGGCCCCGCTCCGCTCGTGTCCCAGGTGGACTCGACAAAGCCCGCAGCCTCCAGCTTCCTCAGCGCGCCGTAGACCGCGGGGCTCGAAACCTCCACTCCGAACTTCTCCTTCAAAACCCTGAGAACCTCGCTGCCGTGCAGCGGCCGCTCCTTCAGAACCTTGAGGATCGCCAGGGGCAGCAGACCCCTCACGGAGGGCTGGCGCGGCCAGGGCCACATGGCTTTTTTGGCTAAAAATTAACTTTATAAGTTTTCGGCCCGCCCCGGGCCCGGTCCGAGGAGGTAGAAAGGCATCAGGGCAGGAGAGGCTCGGTTGCCTCACCATCGCCGCCGGCAACTCTGCACTTAGCCACTAGCGCCTGCAGGACCTTGCTGTAGGGCCTGCTCAGGATGCCGGAAAGGAGTCCTTCCTCCACCACTCTCCCCATGAAGAGGAGGGCTCCGCGCCTCGCCAGCCTCTGGGCCTGCTCCGCGTCATGCGTGACCAGGATTATCGTGATCTCCCGCGAGAGTTCCTTCACTAGCTCCTCTATCCTTGCCGCGTTTAGGGGGTCCAGGTTAGCGGTGGGCTCGTCCATGAGGAGCAGCCCGGGCCTCAGCGCCAGAGCCCTCGCGATGCAAAGCCGCTGCTGCTGCCCGCCGCTCAGCTCCGAGGCAGGCTTCCTCAGCCTGTCTCTCACCTCCTCCCAGAGCCCCGCCTTCTCGAGCGCCCAGCGCACAAGCTCGTCGAGCTCCCTGCCCTTCGACTGGCCGCGGAGCCTCGGCCCGATCGCTACGTTGTCGTAGATGCTGAGGTGCGGGAACGGGTTGGGCGTCTGGAACACCATGCCCACCCGGGCCAGCACCTCCTCCCCGCGCGGGTCCCGGTAGACATCAACGCCGAAGACCCTGACCTCCCCCTCCACCCTCACCCCATCCCTGAGTAGGACGAGCTTGTTGATCGCTCTCAGCAGGGTGGACTTGCCGCACCCCGAGGGCCCGAGGATGGCGTAGACCGAGCCCCTCGGCACCGTGATGGATACGTTGTCGAGCGCCTTCTGGCTCCCGTACCAGACGCTGAGGTCCTTCACTCTGACTGCCTCGCCCATCACATCTTCACCCCTCGGGAAAGCCTCCTCACAGCAGAGGAGAGGACTATCGTGAGCGCCACGAGCAGGAGTACCGCGGCCCATGCGAGCCTCCTCCAGTTCTCGTAGGGGGATGGCGCGAAGTAGAAGATGAGCAAGGAGAGCGTGCTCGAGGGCCCGATGAGCCCGTAGAACGCGCTGAAGGCCGCGCCAGCCGTGAACAGGACCGGTGCGGTCTCGCCGAGCGCGCGCGCCCCGCCGAGGAGCACCGCGGTGGCGACGCCCCTCGCGTTCATCGGCACGAGAAGCCTGAGCACCGCCTTCCACCTCGGCAGCCCCAGGGAGAAAGCTGCCTCGCGGTAGCTCAGCGGGATAGCTGCAAGGCTCTCCCGCGTCTGCGCCGCGATGTAGGGGAGGGCGGTTATGCAGAGGCTTACCGCGGCTGCGATGGCGGAGGGGGTTCGCATCGGCAGCACGAGAACCACGAAGACTACTAGCCCGACGACAACCGAGGGGATCTCGGAGATCGCCTGCAGCGCTGCATCCGCGGCTCTAGCGAGCCACGAGCCCCTGCACTCGCTCATCAGTATGCCGACCGGCACGCCGATAAGGGAGCCTACGAGCACCCCCAGCGAGACTATCACGGCGGTGCTGACAAGCACGGGGCCTAAGCCGCCGAACTCCCCGCCCGGCAGCCCAGGGGGCTCTATGAAGAGCGCGGGGCCCAGCGCGGCTATTACTGGGAAGCTCTCGACGGCCGAGATGGCGACGATGAAAGCACCTACCGCTAGCAGAGCCAGCGTCGCCGAGGCGGTAACCGCGAGGAATACCCTATCTAAGACGGCCCGCTTGAGGGAGTGCAGCCTCACGCCTCTCCACCTCGAGCCCTTTTAATGGCGGCTCTCGCTAGCTTGAGTCCGAGCGTCGTGCTGGCGGAGCTGACGAGCACCATGACCAGCGCCGCTGCCAGGAGGGCGCTCTCCATGCCGGGGTAGAGGTACGCGTTCCCGAACTGGCTCGCTATGAGACTCGAAACCGTGTGGCCCGGCTCGAAGAGGCAGAAGGGCATGTTGACCGCGTTTCCCACAGTTAGGGTGACTACCGTCGTCTCGCCTGCAGCCCTCCCGAAGCTCAGCACGGCTGCAGCCAGCAGGCTGCCCTTTACCATCCCGAGGATAACCCGCGCGCGCTCGAACCCCTTAGCGCCGAGGCTGTACAGTGCCTCGACGTAGGTGAAGGGGACCGCGCGGTAAGCTTCCGAGACTACAGCAGCCGCGTATGGTGCGATCATCAAGCCGACCACGAGCCCGGCTGTGAAAAACGACTGCCCTGTTGGTGACCCTCTCGCGCACAGCGAAGCGAGCCCGCTCTGCCTGACGAGCGGCGCCACCGTGCTGAGCCCCCACATCCCGAAGACGACCGTCGGCAGCGCGGCTATGCTGTAGAGAGACGGCTCCACCACCTCCCTCACACGCCTGGGAGCGTACTCGTGGAGGTAGACCGCGACCGCCACCGCGAGGTACGCGGCGATAGCCGACGCGATCCCCGCCACTACAAGCGTCCCTGCTAGGGGCGCCAGCACCCTGTACGTGCCCCTCCTCTCCTCACTCGGGCTCCACTCGGAGCTAGCCAGGAAGCCGGGGCCCTCGTGGATCCACGTGTCTAGGGAGCCTGTCACCAGCACAGCGGCGATAGCCGCCGAGATCGCTAGGAGAGCAATGGCCGACGGAGCGAGGATGAGCAGCAACGGATCGGGCTTCGCGCGCATGTGTGTTGCCAACGCATTACGTCTGCTCCCTGAAGCCCGCAATAGATCTGGTTTCACGCGCACCACCCCTCCACGCGGCCCGCCAGCTATATAGCTTACCTTAATAAGCTACAAAGGTTAATAGAGAAAATAGAGATTAATGTAAAAAACAAAAAATATATTTTTATGTTGAGGCATAGATATTATGTTTACTCCTTAAACTTCGAAGCCGCTTGGAGCCCGAGCTGGCGCCAGCTCTCGGGGATCGGCACGTAGCCCTCAACGATGTTCTCGGAGGACTGCCCCCTTGAGAAGACGAATTCCAAGAAAGCCGCGATAGCTTTTCTCTTCTCCGGGGGATACGCTGAAGGGCTTTTCACGAGCAGGTAGCTCGGGGACGCGATGGGGTAGGCTTCCGGGCTACTCGAGCTAAGTATGCTCTCCAGTATCCTCAGGTCAGCCAGGTTCGCGCCCGCATCGGTGATCGACACGGCGCCGGCGGCAGCCGCCCTAATAGAGTCGGCGCTAGGCAGGACAAACCTGCCGGCCCTGTTCCTGATCGCTGCTACTCCCAGCCCCTTTGCGTAGGCGAGCTCCACGTAGCCGAGGGAGTAGGGGGTGGTCTTCACCGCTTGAGCCACCCCGGGGTTACCCGGCGCGCCCACGCCCCGGCCGAGCTCGTCGAGGGGCCACTTCACGGTCTTGCCGGCGCCCACCGCCTCCCTCCATTCCGCGGAGTACGTGCTGAGGAACGTCGTGAAGACCTCGGTCGTGCCACTCGCGTCACTCCTGTGCACGAAGACGATCCTGGCGCGCGGCAGGCTGACTTCGGGGTTGAGCTCCCGGATCCTCGGGTCGTCCCAGTACTCGATCTTCCCGAGCAGGATGTCAGCGAGCACCTCGGCTGTCAGCCGCAGGTTGACATCCGGTGGGACCTCCGGAATGTTGTACACCACCGCCACCCCGCCGAGAATCATCGGCAGCTGGTACACGCCACCAAACTGCGCCTTAGCCTTCTCCCAGTCCGCCGCCTTGAGCGGCACGTCGCTGCAGGCGAAATCCACAATCCCCAGCAGGAAGTCGTTCTGCCCCTTCCCCGTCCCACCACCCGCGTACTCCACCTGAAGCCACGGGTGAACCTTGCTAACCTGCGAAGCCCAAGCCTTCACCTGCTCCATCGGGAATGTGGCCCCGCTCCCCAAGAGGAGAACCGGGGTAGAAGGCTCTTCGGAACTCTGGAAGAAGAGGACCCAGGTGGCAATGGCCAATAGACCCAGGGCAACTGCTCCAGCTATCACCGCAGATCTTTTTGCCGGCATCTTCGTCAGGATCTCAAGCACCCGATCTATATATCATTTGAAGTACTAATAATGGATACAGGGAAGTAGTTTATATAACTTATATACACCGAAGTAAGCTATATAAACTACATATGACGAGCGCGCGGTTAAAGTCCCCAGGGCTCGAGAACCGCGCGCAGGGCTCACTTCTTAGCTGCAACGATCAGGTAGTCGTGGTAGACGCGTAGGTCTACCGGCGTGAGCAGTCTGGGTAGCAGCTCCTTAAGCCCTTTCAAGAACCCTTCTCGCGCTGCCCAGCCCGTGCGGGTTCAGCCGCGACTCGGGGTTCACTCAGCAACAACGGGAAACCCTTCGGGTGCTGGCACGCGATGCACCCCTCAAGAGCCGTGCCGATACTGCCCATGTGGCGTAGCGGAGCGTGCGCTGTCGTTGTCGCATCGAGCACTACATCCGGCTTCACCCCGTCGAGAAACTCCTCAAACCTAGCGCCGCCCAGCGGGTGCTTGTCGTCTAGCGCAGCCTCAACCCAGGGCTAACAGCTACATCTTTCAGCTCTAGCTCAGGCTCCAAGCCGTAGCTCTCCACAAAGCCCCCGCTCTCGAGCTTGCGGGAACTACGTAGGGCAGTACTTTGCCCGGCTTAAAGCCGAAACCCCCTCTATCGCCTTCACGGGGTCGTAGGGGTGGCCATCCTCTCTGCGGAGCTCCGCCAGCACGCAGAGCCAGAGGCTCTCCATCCCGTCCTCCTCCCCAACCGGGCAATGGGCGGCGAACCGTGCACAGGGACAATACCCGCTCGAGCGTTCAAACCACTCTGGCAAAAGTGAGCACAGCTGCTGGAAGCCCACGTGGGAAGCTGCCCCCGCACACACGAAGTACCGAAGCTGGTGCTTAGCCAATGCTGGCCCTCTCGCCCGGAATAGGTGGGAGCGCGACCGCTACCTGAGCCGGTGAGGTGAACTCGCTTGGCAAGCTTGATCAACTCCTCCATCGAGGCTAAGATCAAGGAGATAAACGACGCACTGCAGATCCTTAAGGTCCTCGCAGCTAGGCAGTTCGGAGAGCTGACAATCTACGAGAGGCTCGCCACCAGGTACCTCGTCATCCAGCTTGTCGAGGCTGCAGCAAGCATATGCACACGCTTACTCCTGAGGGTTTACAACGAGACAGCTGAGGGCTTCTCAGAGTGCTTCACGAGGCTTGCATCGAAGGGAGTCCCGCCCGAGAGCCTAGCCCTAAGGCTAGCTTCAGCTGCTAGGCTCAGAAACCTCCTCGTCCGCGGGTACCGGGTCGTAGAGGACGAGAAAGTGCACGAGAGCGTTAAAGAAGGGCTAAAAGACTTCGAGAATTTCGTCACCGCTATCAGGGGTTTCCTGGAGGGGGGTGGGCGTGGCTGAGTTCAAGTACTACAGGCTGAGCGCTGAGGAGAGGCGGAAGCTGCTCGAAGAGCTGAAGAAGGAGCTTGAGAGCGTCGAAGGCATTGTCTTCGCCTACGTCCACGGGAGCTTCGTAGAGGCGGAGGCCTTCAGAGACGTAGACGTAGCGCTCTGGGTTGAAGACCCGGGGAAGGCTTTCAGCTACGAAGTCGACCTCTCAGCCAGGCTCGAAGCCCGCTTCAAAACCCCCATCGACTTACACGTCCTCAACAAAGCCCCGCTACCATTCAAGCACAGCGTCTTCACCAGGGGCCAGCTCCTCTTCTCGAAAAACGAGGAAGAAAGAGCAAGCGTAGTCGACGAAGTCCTCAGGCAGTACGCCGACGTGCGCATGCTGAACGAGCTAGCTAGAGAGAGCGGAGACACTTGAAGCCTAAGCTGCCCTATTGAGCTGCGGAGCAAGCCCGCTCCTGATTCCTGGTATTTCCTGAAAACAGGTTTTGGTCCCTCCGATATGAACAGAACATAGAAAACTGCCCCATGACTTATTACAATTAGTTGAGTAGAAGGACGACTTAATGACCAAGGTGACGTAAAAATAAAAAGACTCTCCAGGCTACTGCACAGCGTGCCCGTCCCGAAGGCGACGGAGAACACGATAACGTACCTTCTGGTCAGCGAGCTTAAGAGGAAGGGTGTTAATGCCACCCCGTTCGTACGCGTGAGCATACCGGGGGTCGGGCCGAGGGAAGTGGACATCTGGTGCGAAAACGGCGGGCGCTACGTTATTGAAGCGAAATTCCTCGAGGGGGAGTGGTGTGAAGCGTTATCGAAAATATACCACGACTACCTCCCGGATCCTTCAATCACGGGAGGCTTCGCTATTTTGTACCCCAAACAGCTCTCGCAACCACTGCCCAGAGGTGCACTAGAAGAACTTCTCAGAAAGTTGGAGTTCAAGGTCATGCCTGTGTACCGCCCCGAGGATCGGAGGAGAGGTTTCCGCCCGTTTACCGGCACGATAAGCGAGATAGCCAGCGCCCTGGCCGAGCTCATCCTTAGGCCGCCTGAATACCTGGAGCCCTCAGTCCCGGAGGTTATAGGTGCCCTTCGAGATATAGCTAACAACATTACCGGTGCCTTGAAGTACTTAGCAGGCGCGCAGTTGGAGGGTCTGTTCGGAGGGAAAGAGGTATTTAGGAACATTCTCCAGTACGAAGAACACAAGTACCCGGTAGATGATCTCAGGCTCGCCGCCGCGTACGTGCTCGTGAACCAGCTGCTTTTCTACCACGTCCTCTCGAGGAGCAGGCCGGACCTTTTTCCCGAGATAGATATCGCGAACTTAAGGGCCCCGCGCGACCTCAACCTGTACTTCAAGAAAGTCCTCGACGTCGACTACCAGGCTGTGTTCAGCTACGACGTAGCCTCCGTGATACCGAGCGGCTACCTCCCGTTGGTCAAGACGATAGTAAGCGCCATCAAGGTCATCGCTCCGGAGAAGGTGGGGGGCGACCTCCTAGGGACGATATTCCACGATCTCATACCGTTCGAAACAAGGAAGAGTGTCGCCGCTTTCTACACGAACGTGCTAGCAGCGGAGCTCCTAGCCTGGCTGGCGATAGACAGGCACGACGCCAAGGTCGCCGACCTGGCTGTCGGCAGCGGCGGTCTCCTGGTCGCAGCTTACAGGAGGAAGCGCTATCTCCTGGAGAGGGAGAGAGGCTTCACGGGAGAGGACCACCGAAGATTCGTCGAGGAAGACCTCCTCGGGGTGGATGTCATGCCGTTTGCAGCAAGCGTAGCCGCGTGCCACCTAGCCCTCCAGTCCCCGGAGCACCCCACGGACAAGGTGAGAATAGCCGTTTGGGACTCGACCGACCTCGCACCCGGGAAGGTGATACCCTCGCTAGCGTCTCTCAAAGCCGTGCTGAGGGGGCAGACCACGCTGGATGCACTATGGGGGAGTGACTCTGAGGTTAAAGGGGTTGTGAGCCTGACAGGGAAGCCAGGGGAGATACCCCTGGAGACTTACGACGTTGTGATAATGAACCCCCCGTTCACAAGGCAGGAGAGGATCCCGGAAGAGTACAAGAATGTACTCTTCCACAGGTTCAGGGATTACAAAGACTACCTTCACGGGCAGCTCGGCTACTACGGCTACTTCATACTCCTCGCCGACCGCTTCTTGAAGGAGGGGGGTCGCATGGCTCTCGTCCTACCCGCTACCGTGCTGAGGATCCGCTCGTGCGAGGGTCTCAGGAGGCTCTGGGCCGAGAGGTACCACGTCGAGTACATCATCACGACCTGGCACCGCTCGGCCTTCTCAGAGAGCGCTAGGTTCAGGGAGATACTGCTGGTGGCCAGGAAGGGGAAACCCCCTCAAGGGGCTAAAACTGCGGTGGCGTTCCTCAGGGAGCTGCCGAGCACGCCCGGGGAGGCGCGCGGGATGGCCGAGGCGATCCGGAGCTCGGCGGGCGACTGGGAGGATGAGAGAATGGTGGTCAGGGTCTGCGACTACTCCCGGCTCAGGGGGGATACGGGTAACTGGTTCAAGTACGTAGCCGTCGCGGATCCGAGCCTGCTCGGCAAGCTCGAGGAGCTCCTGAGCTCCGACAAGCTCGCGCCGCTCTCTAGCGTCGCTGAGGCGCAAGGTTCTCAAGGGAACATTCTCAGGACCGACCTTGGGCACTTCAAGTTCGGGAGCTTCCACGGCTTCGTGCTCTTCGACGAGTCCAGAGCTCTGAAGAAGGTCGACCTGTGGGTCGCGGAGAGGGTTGAGGGTGGAGAGCTGGT
>CALHPJ010000007.1 GCA_938036345.1 uncultured Thermofilaceae archaeon
GGGCCAGCTCCCACTCGATGTTCGGGCCGGCGAGGCGGCTCAGCGGCCGCGGAGGGCACTCCAGAGCCCCGCAACGCCCCACGGTAGCGCTTGGCGCCCCTCCTCGGGCGCGGGGCCGCGGGCACCCTGCTCCCCGACCCCTGCGCCGCCGGTAGCGCTCCCCCGGTGCTCCGTGCATTCCGGGTGCGGGGGAGACTCCAGCAACAACGGTTAAGAGCGCTTCGGGAGTTAAGGGGTCTCCAACCTTTACGGGAAGCTGTCTCAGCCGTCCTCGTAGGCCTGGTGTTCCCGGAGCGGAAGGCGGGCTTGAGCTGCGTAATCGCAGCAGCGCCGCCACCCCAGCGGTTCGACGCCGGCTTTGACCCGTGCGAAGCACCGCCCGGCGATGCGCGGCGCCGGGACCCGCGCCTGGCCCGCGGGATAGGTTAAAATAGGGCTGCTAGCCCCGGCCGCCGGGGGTTGGATGCCGCTGGAGGACGCTTTGAGGGAGAGGGCGCTGCGGGAGCTCGGCGGCCTCAAGCGCGTCCGGCGCCCCGACACCGTGGACGTGTTCAGGCGGGTGGCGTACATTTTCCCGGGGGATTTGAGGGTCGCCGGCTACCCGAGGGGGCCGGTCGCCGCGTTTAACCCCGGCGCGGTGGTGAGCGGCGGGAAGGTCCTGGTTTTCCCGCGCATGGTTTTCGACTACTACGGCTACGTGTCCAGCGTCGGCCTCCTCCAGCTGGACCTCGACGGCCTGCTGTCCGGCGCTGTCGAGAAGCCCCTGGAGGCGAGGCTCGTGCTCTGGCCCCGCGAGCTCTGGGAGTTCAGGGGCTGCGAGGACGCGAGGGCTTGCCGCGCCGGCGGGAGGGTGCTCCTCCTCTACACGGGTTACGGGTACCACCCGGAGGGCGGGCGGCTCGAGCTCAAGTGGGTGCAGGGTTTAGCGGTCCTGGGTGAGGACCTCACCCCCGTGTCCCGCAAGTTCTTCAGGATCCGCGGCGGGGACGAGGTGGTCGCGCCCAGGATGAAGGACAGCGCCATCCTGGAGGTGAAGGGGGAGGAGGCGTCCATGCTCCTCAGGCCCTCCCTCGGCGAGGTTGAGGTCTGCTGGAGCGGCTGGGCGGACCTCGGCGAGGCGGTGGTCAGCGCCGAGAGCATGAGGGTCGTTCTAGCGCACGAGGACTGGGAGTTCAAAGTCGGGTGGTCGACCAACGCCGCACCCATCTCCAGCAACGAGATGCTCGTGGGCTGGCACGGGGTCCTCAAGTCGGATTACTCGTACCGGGAGGGGTTGGCGGTGGTCAGCCCCGACGGCGACCTCCTGGCGGTCAGCGACTACCTGCTGGCCCCCCGCGGGCTCGTGGAGGAGTACGGGGATAGGCCTCTGGTCGTGTTCGGTTGCGGCCTGCTCCTCCACCGCGACCAGCTGGTCTGGGTCGGGGGAGTGAGCGACTACGCGGTAGGGGTCTTCGCCGCGGACCTGGACCGGGCGCTCGAGCGGCTCCACTGGCTAAGCGGCTGAGCGCGAGCGGCCAGGGCGCCGCGTTCGAAGGGCCACCGCGGTTAAGGCCGCTGCCCCGGGGCTGCGGCGAAGCGCTCGGGGATGCCCTGGGTAGCTGTAGCTACCGCGGTGCCGCGACCCCCGGCGCGGGGAGTTAACCCTATAACCCCCCGGCGCGGGGGAGAGCGCATGAGGGTGATTCGCCCAGAGGCGGGGGAGAGGTGGAGGGTGGTCTTCAGGGACAGGGATAGGTGGCAGGTGGGCATCTACGTCCCCGAGAACGCCTCCGCCGAGGAGGTGGCGGTGCTCGAGAGGCACACATGCCCCGAGCTCTTCCTCCTCCTCGAGGGGAGGGTGGTGCTGGTGGTCTCGGAGGACGGGTCGAGCACTAGGGAGGTTGAGATGGAGCCCGGGAAGCTCTACGTTGTGGAGGAGTGGCATAATGCCTACAGGCCCGGGGGCGGGAAGGGCGTGGCGCTGGTGGTTGAAGCCCCCGACGTCCAGACCGAGTACGCGAGCCTAAAGCCCGGCTGCAAAGCTGCCTAGCGGCAGCCCGCCCCCCACCTCCCGGTTAGCTCGGGCCAGCGCAGGGGCTGGAGCCTGAGCAGCGCGGGAGAACGGGCTAGATGCCCTGAAACCCCAGGTATTTATCCCCGCGCAACGGGTGTCAGCCGTGGCGGGAGGCCTGACAGCTCGGGAGGTTGAGCGGAGGTTTTTTCGACCCTCTCGCTGCGGCGGTCGTCGAGCACAAGCCGCTCTCTAGGTGGAGGGGCGCCACGGTCGAGGTGCTCCCCCTCACCTTCCCCGAGTACGCGGCCGCGCACAGCGTGGAGCCTAAGGCTAGCAGTGCTGGCACTGTCTCCGCGCTCTTCGAGAGGTACCCGGAGACGGGGGATCCCCAGGAGCATCAACGGAGACGAGAGATTCCTGGAGGACTTCTCGGCAAGCGTAGAACGTGACGCGGTAAAAGCGGGGAGGGACCCGAGGCTCTTGAAGCTCGTGGCGCGGGAGCTGCTCGCGAAGGCCCCCTCCCGCTGAGCTACAACGCGGTCGCGAGGGAGCTGGGCTTGTCGCACAACACAGTTCATTAGTACGTGAAGCTGATGGAGGACATGTTCCTCGTCTACACAGCCTACATGAACACGTGAGCCGCGTGCTCTACCGGCGCGAGAAGAAGATCTTCTTCCGCGATCCTTTCGCAGCGAGGGCCCTCGCCTCCCCCTTCGGCCTCGAAGTCCCGAGAGCCGCGAAACAGCCCATAAGCTGATTAGGCTGAGCAGGGAGTCCGCAGCACCCCGATAGTTATGGGTAGCGCGAGCCTAGCGACGCCGGAGCTCATGGGGCTGTCAAGCCTGCTCGAGGTTAAAGCTTTTTCAAGCGCTCTTCGCGGAACCAGCTCTGCCGACTTCCTCTAGAATTCGAGAACTCTCAGCGCTAGCTTGCCCACAACCCCCAGGCGCCTGGGCCGCCCTCGAGCACGCGGGGTCTACGTGCACCCACAGCCCATCGCGCACCAGCAGGTAGAGCCTGCACGCCCCCGGCCCGCTGTAGTAGACTTTGCATGCGCCTGACGTGGAGTCCAGGAAGGTGCAGTACCCCTTTTACAAGCCTCAGCACAGGCACTCCAGACATGTACTCGACGAACTCCTCGGGCTCGAGGCTCGCCTTGCGCACCCTCTCCAATCCCCCTCGAGTTAGCGGGACCACAGCTTTCACGAGCACTTCTCGCAGAAGCGGCTGCCGGCGCAGCAGTCAACCAGCAGCTCAGGTATCCCTGGGAGAGCGCCCTCTCCGTCCTTTAAGGTTAGCGCGCTACACTAACTTTAGAGACTGCTCCCGCCGGGTAGAGCATGGGGGGATGAGGAGTTTGCCGAGTTTTGAGAGGTGAAAGACCATTCATGAACCGACCCCTTAGAAACCGCGGCAACACCCCGGAGCCGTTCTCGAGATAACGTCCCCCGTACTCAAGCTCCCCCCTGCCCGAGCTGCTCTCTTGCAAGTTTCTTCGAGACTATACCCGAGACCGGGCAGGCCACGCGGAGAACAGTTACCTCAGTAAGAGATACTAGCTGGAGTGCCTCCACAAATCAAGGAAAAGCCTGAGAGCGAGCCAACACACGTGGGGCTCTCCCCCTCGGGCGGCAGGCTCTGAGGCTGAGGATAGGCTCCTCATGGAGGGTGTGGAAGGTGATCTTCTACGAGAAGAGCGAGCCGGCTAGCGCCAGCTGCAGAAGAGGAGGTATCCACGAGTACAACAGCGAAGCCGGGGGTTTTCTGGGGCTAGCCTGCGCGAAGCATCGAACTACTCCTTAGTGATGACAGTCTTCGTCACAGTGACTATCTTCAGGACCTTGCCCTGCTCGACGTCCACGAGCACTGCCGCGCCGCCAGAGGGCCCCCTCAGGGTGACCACCGCCTGCTTAGCCTTCAGGCTGACATCACCTGTGCCCTGAACCACGGCTGTAACCACAGGCTCAACTGCGGTCACGTTGCACCCCTGCTCTAGCAGCTTCGAGGCGTCAGGGTCGCTCTTCAAGATCGAGAGCACTCTACTTTCGAACTCGCTGCTCACCTCCACGCGCCGGAGCCCTCTCAGCAGCCAGCTTACGCCAGCCAGCCCCTCGGGGCCCAGGACGGGTAGTTTCCTTGCTGCAGCGGGGCTTCCACCTGCCTCGAGGCCAGGGTGGTGGCGAGAACCGGGATGGTGACTGCGACAGCGACCGCGGTTACGACTGCTAGTAGTACGACCCAGCTGGTCTTCATCGCCGCTGCCACCGGCCTGGCTTGAAAACATGGTGGACGTTTGTTCTACCACTGAGCTGGAAGCACCAGGGGGAAAGTTGAAAGGTGCTGTAGCGTAGCGAATTAAAAGAGTTAGTGCAGCTTAACAAGGGTTAGCTGCAACCAGCGGGGGATAGGTCGAAGAAAGGAGGTAGAAGGGTTGTAGAGGTGCCTGCCCAGGGTAGCGGCGCGAACACGTACCTGCCGGCGCGCTCAGCTATTCCCAGAGCCTCCTCGGCGCTCCTCCTGTCGTAAAGCCCCGAAGCTGTACTTCGAGCAGCTTCTTCTCTCAGCTAGCTTGCCGAGCCTCTACGCTGCGTGAAGCTCGCTAGCTCTCGGCTCGCAGGAGCTCCTCGAATACCTCCCCACGCTAGCGTGGCCGCTAGCTTCTCGAGCTGGGGCGCGCGGCCCGCAGAGCCGTCAGCGAAGAAAAAAATACTAGTGCTGCGCTATTTAGCACGTGAAACCAGCCTGGAAAGCCGGACTAGCCCTCCTCATACTACTCGCACTACCCCTATCCCTAGTGTACTCAGGCATCATACAAGCTCCCGGCCCCCCAGAGCTTACCCCGCCCCAGCCTGAGAAGCCCCTCAGGCTCAAGCTGAGAGTAGCTGTAGTCAGCGATGACAGCTTCTTCATCAAGAGGTTTTCAGAGGCCGTGCAGGCAGAAGAAGTGAGGGTAACCCCTGCTAGGAGGGCGGCGGAGGCCCTCGGCTACGATCTCGTAGTAATCGGCTGGGACGCTCTACCCATCGTGAGCTCCGACAGAGAGCTGGTCTTAAAGCTCCTCCGCTCCTCGAAAGTGCTCGCAGCCGCAGAGCCAGGAGGGGACGCGGTGGGAACACTCCTATCCAAGCTGGCCGAGCCCGTGAGAATCGGGGAGAAGCCCGAGAAGCCGCCGCAATCTCTTGTAGCCTTCCACCCGGTCTACGAGGAAGACAGCTACCTAAAACCCGGGGCACTAGGCATGAACCTAGTCCTCGTCGAGGCATGGGAGCTAGAGGGGGGCAGGCTTGGAGCCGGCTACACAGCTTCGAGCTTCAAAGGAAAAGACGAAGTAGGGAGGGCAGCCGCAGAACTCCTACGCAGAAGGTTTGAAAAGCAGGACCAGCGCCCAGAATCCCGGCTAAGCCGAAGACAAGCCTTCCCCTTCACGCTTCAAATAGAGCAGTGGGTTCACATCGGCTACTGGTATTCTAGCAGGTATCCTATCACTAGCAAGGGAGACCCCTCTAAGGAGGTGGGCAATACCTGGGTTTACCTTAGTGTTGCATACTGCGCTAATTGCCGGCGCGCAGGGTACCCGAGCAATAAGGCGTGGCTGGTCTTTCTGGGGAATCATTACGCGAGAACCCGGAGCGGGTACAGCCTACCCGTTAGAGCGATCGCCGTGTGGGTTACTGAGCCCAGCGCCGCGGTTGTAGATGCTCGCACAACCACGTTCCCCGACCAGGCCGTAGCTAGGTTTGAACCGACGGGTGGTAGAGTGAACGGCCAGATCAGCATCACCCTCAGCTACCCACCGGGCACGACGTACACGACCAGCATCCTACCCCGGGTGACCTACGACGGAAGCTCTCTATCAGCTTACAGCAGCTACTACGGGGGCAGAGTGACATCGGCAGCGGTGTGGAGGTGGGGGCTGACGAGCTACGACGGCAGTAGCAGCACGGATTACCACATGGGCGGCTACGCCATGCTCGATGGACTCGAGCCGATGTACTTCGCTGTGAGAGTGAGGGCGAACGCGTACTTGTGGGTTAGAGGCATCGTCGACACCGCTACTTCGGGGCAGCTTAACTTCCTCTTCGCGGCGTACACCGATCGCCTCAATCCTCAAGGCTGGTACAGGGGCTAGCCAAGCCCAAGCGCTAGCGAAGTTTTCTGTGCGCTGGGCAGCCCAGCCTGGGTCCACGAGCGAGTCCTCAGTCTCTGACGCCTACCGGAGTGTCATGTCAGCGAGAGCCCATAGCGCACGGGATTCACTGGCGCTTTGCCGGGGCTCAACCCGGTGCACGAAGCCTTAAGTATGCTGATCGGCCGCGTCCACCCGACGAGAGAGCCGGTGCGTCTCGGGGGCGGTGTTTTCCGCGCTGTGATGAGCTTTCTCGCCTGGCCGCTCCCCAGCGAGCTACCGCCAGCATCGGGGAGCTCCCTATGCTTCTCTTGCCTGTGGCGAGTAGGCCGGGTTTCGGCTAGCCGCGGGGGCAGCCGTGCTAAGTGCGCGCCCCCGTAGACCACCGTAGTTACGCCGTGGAGGAGCGAGCCGTAGACAACGTAGGAGTGCCCCATGATCCAGCCGGCGTCGGCGGTGCACCAGTAGATGTCCTCGGGCTTTACGTCGAACACCCGCTTCACCGTGGCCCACAGCCAGGTCAAGTAGCCGCCTGTATCGTGAACCACGCCCCTCGGCTTGCCCGTCGTCCCCGAGGTGTAGAGCACGAAGAGGGGGTGCTCGCTCTCAAGGGGCTCAGCCCCGCACCTAGCCTCCGCGCCCTTCACCAGGTCGTCCCACCAGAAGTCCCTCCCCTCTCTCATGTCGACATCCGAGCCAGCCCTCCTAACCACCACGACGCTCCGCACGCTCGGGGTCTCCGCGAGCGCTTCGTCAACGTTCTGCTTCAGCGGCACCACCCCCCTGCAGCCGCCGTCCGCGGTGGCGACCACCTTCGCCTCCGCATCCTTAACCCTCGTGGCCAGAGCCCCCGCGCTGAAGCCCGAGAACACTACGCTGTGCACCGCCCCTATCCTGGCGCAAGCAAGCATCGCGATAGGCAGCCCGGGGATCATAGGCATGCAGATCGCGACCCTGTCACCCTTCTCGACGCCGAGGCTCTTGAGCGCGCCCGCAAACCTGCTCACCCCCCCTCCAGAGGTCGAAGTACGTCAACACCCTCCTGTCGCCTGGCTCACCCTCCCAGAATATAGCGACCTTGTTCTTCGTAGCACTCCTCACGTGAGCGTCGAGGCAGTTGTACGAAGCGTTCGTCAGCCCTCCCACAAACCACTTAGCGAACGGCGGGTCCCACTCAAGCACCTTGTCCCAAGTCCTGAACCAGTACAAGTTCCTGGCGACCTCGCTCCAGAACCTCTCAGGGTCTTTCAGCGCAGCATCCTGCAACTGCTTCAGCTTGTGGCCGTACGTCATCTTCCTCGTCTTCTCCCTGTATAGGTTTGTGACTTCTGTCGACATATAGTTCGGCGCTTGCCAAAAGCCCACTTAGAAATTATCATTGGTAATTATATACGTAATAAACAGCAACATGTTCAGCGAAAAGGCCTCCTGCCCGAAAAATTCGCAGTTCCCACAGCACCGGAGAAAGCGGAAACAAGCGAAAAGCTAACAAGCTCTAGGAAGGCCGCCGGGAGCCCCGGTGACAGCTAGCTCGACAACGAGGCTGCTACGAGCAGAGGCTTAGCGGCACAGCCCCCACCGCCGCGGTGTTATCAGGCTGCGCGCTTCCCGGGTCCTGTGCGGCCAGGCCCGCCTCACTAGCTGTGGTGCAGTTGCCAGAGCGGCGCCCAGGAGAGTGGCTACCAGAACCGGTGCAGCTGTCGCGGGTGTCGATGCTGCGATGAAAGGAGCGTAGGCTGCAAGGTAGCAAAGGGTGGAGCACTTCCAGCTCAGTGGGCACCTGCTCTCGGCTTTGGACAACGATTCTGCGAGGAGCAGGGATACTGCCGAGACCGTGAACCAGCCGGCAAAGTTCTCGAGCGGGATGCCGAACCACTCACCAGCCCTCGCCCACCTCCAGAGCCCGTAGCTCACCATAACGGGGTCGATCGCCATGTCTAGCGCAACCGTGAGCAGGGAGGCGTGGAAGACCCTGAGGAGCGTGCTCTCCAAGCTTAAAGCCACCATGTAGGAGGTTGTGATGTAGAGACCCCAGCCGTAGACCACCTGCACAGGCACCTCAAGCAAGCTCGGGACCGCCCACCTGTACTCGTAAGCGCCAAAGGGGATCCCCGTCCTCGTCCCGAGAACCTCGAACGCAAAGCCCACTAGCATGCCTGAGAGGAAGGATGAGACCGGCCGGCGGCACCCCGCCTTAACCAGCAGGGCGAGAGCGGCTAGCGTGAGCAAAAACTGGAGAGCCCCCCCAAACCTCATGAGCAGTGAGAGCTGCGCAACTTTTGTGAACACGTAGAGCACAAGCCCGTTAACAGCGAAGCCCACCGCCAGGAGCAGCTGGGGCGCGCACCACCTCCCCACCATAGCAACACCCACCTACACGCAAGCCTGCTTCCTAGGGCTGCCCCGCGCTAGGCGTAGGAAGGGGTTCCGCCGCCTCTCCCCCTCTGGGGTGGTCTCCTCGCCGTGTCCCGGCAGCACGGTGTAGTCGCCCCGGGAGGCTGGCCAGCTTCGCGAGAGAAGCTTCGAGATCCTTCCTCGAGCCCCCGGGGAAGCTAGTCGCCCCCACAGCCCCCTCGAACAGCGTATCCCCCGTGAAGAGCAGGCTCCCGGCGGCCGCGCACACACTACCTGGGGTGTGGCCGGGCGCGTGGATCACCCGCGCCTCCAGCTCCCCGACGCGGAGCACGCCTCTCAGCGGCCTCGCTTCAGGGGGGTGGAAGCGCCTGCGGTAGAGCGCGAAGCCCCACAAGCCGGCGCTGCGCATCAAGCTCCTGCCAGCTTCGTGGATCAGCACCTCAGCCTCCTCCAGCGCCTCCGTGCGTCTCACTAGCCCAGCCCTCCCCCTGCCCCAGCCCCTCACCTGGGCTTTCACGGCGAGCGGCCTCCCCAGGTGGGATGCGAGCTCCCCGAGCCTACCCACGCTGGAAGAGTCAACGACAACCGCTCTCTCAGTCGGGATCCTGTACTCTTCGAGGATCTTCTTCGCTTCGAACTCGAGCAGCATCACGCTAGCCGAGCGTCAGCCGGGCTTAAAAATCCTTTACACCCGAGCTCCTCCAGGCTCCTGGCGTGCTGGCCCGCGCAGTTCCCCGGCTTTCACCGCTGGGCCTTAGACAGCTTTATACGCAGCTCCACTGCAGGAGGAATTGTGAGCGAGCTGAAGCGGAAGCTCTTAGAGCTGCTGAGGGAGGATGCCGAGTTTAGGCTAGCTGTAGCCGGGGTTATAGGCTTAGAGGAAGTGCTTGCGGGACTTAGGGAGCTCCGCGCTGAAACGCTCAAGAATACTGAAGCAATCAAGCAGCTCCAAGAGCAGGTAGCTGAGCACTCCAGAGTGCTAGCTGAGCATACGAAAGTGCTAGAAGAGCATACGAAAGTGTTAGCTGAGCATACGAGAGCGCTGGAGAGGCTTACGGAAGCTGTTCAGCAGCACTCGAGAATGCTCTCCGCTGTGGGGGCCAGGTGGGGTGTGCTATCTGAGGAGGCTTTTAGGAGCGCGATGAAAGGCATTGTCGAGAAGATCGCTGGGGGGAAGGTGGAGAAGTGGGTCTACTACGATGAGAAAGGCAGGGTCTTTGGCTACCCGAGCATGGTGGAAGTTGACCTCGCTATAAAGGACGAGGAGCACATACTCGTCGAAGTCAAAGCCAGCGTTTCGAGAGGAGATGTCCGCGAGCTATGGGCAGTGGGAAAGCTCTACGAAGAACTCACAGGCAAGAAACCCCGCCTTGCCATAGTCTCCCCTTTCATTGACCAGAAGGGGAGGGAGCTAGCTGAGCAGCTCGGCGTAGAGCTGTACACAGGCGAGTAGCCTCCCCGGTAGCCCGTCGCCGCCGGGCGGGCGGCTGCCCAGCTAGGGAGGGGCTTGCAAGCTCGCTGTGAAAGCAGCGTAGGTGATTGCTAGCCAGCCGGGCGGCATGAGCCCCTCAGCTTTCAGCTTCTCCACGACCCTCCCACCTTCCCTCCTGAGGAGGACGAGCGTGGGGATACGTGCACGTCGAACTCCCTGAAAAGCTCCCTCGCCCTCTCCGAGTCGCACTTCTTCGCAAACCACTTGCACAGGACGATGACGAACCTCACTTTCCCCTCGGCGGCCGCCTTCTCAACAAAAGGGAACCATTCTCCGTCGAACTTACGGCAGGCACCGCACTTGGTGTTGCTGAAGTAGATTATGTAGGCTCCGTCGGCCTGGAGCCCCTCCCCGCGGGCGCTGAGCCACCCCCAAAGCGGGGGAGTATATGTGCACTACGTGTGGTGTGTCGGAGCCCACCTTCTTCATGCCGGCACTGAGCGGAGGAGATAAGGTAATTAAAGTCTTCGCCTAAGCAGCTGCAGCCTGCGCCGGCATCGCAGAGCAGAAGAACCGTTCTCGAGTAACGCGAGGCTTAAGTGCGCGGAGCAGCAATCTTCACGTACCGCACCCTTTCAGCAGCTATTTAGCAGTTGGCTTCGTAGGCTCATGATGCCAGTCCAGGTCTCGAGGCTCGTTAAAGACTTTGGCGGCTTTAAAGCGCTTAAAGGCGTGAGCTTCGAGGTAGAGGAGGGCGAGGCCTATGGGCTGGTAGGCCCTAACGGCGCGGGGAAAACCAGTTCCGCATCATAGTAGGCCTCCTGGAGCCTACAGCCGGCGAGGTGGAGGTGCTGGGCAGGAAGCCGGGGGGCCTTGAGCTGAAAAGTACGGTATCCTACCTGCCCGAGGATGCTGGCACGTACGAGAACATCACAGAGTACGAGTTCCTCAAGAGGGTCTCGAGGATCTACTTCGGCAGGACTAGGGAGGCCGAGGAGGCTCTCGAGCTGGGCTTGAAGATCGCCGAGCTGGCGGCAGAATCCACGAGAAGACGAAGAACTACAGCAAGGGGATGAAGAGGCGCGTGCAGGTCGCCAGGGCTTTAATGGTTAAGCCGAGGGTCGCGGTCCTCGACGAGCCCACTGCGGGGCTCGACGTCATCCAAGCGAGGGAGATTAGAGACATCGCCAAGAAGTACTCCGTGGAGCTCGGAGCCACGGTGCTCGTCTCCAGCCACAACATGCTCGAAGTCGAGGAGCTCTGCGGGAGGGTTGCGATGATCCACGAAGGCGTGATCGTGAAGGAGGGCTACGTCAGCGACCTACTCCAGGAGTTCGGCGCGCGGAACCTCGAGGAAGTCTTCCTCCGCGTCATCCGGGGTGGTGCTAGGTGATCGAGCCGCTCATCGAGAAAGAGGTTAAAGACCTGCTGAGAGACCCGAGGATCTTCCTGCCGTTCACCCTTGGCGCGCTCATCCTACCCGTGCTGGGCTTTATAATCGCCATTTCCATGCACGCAGCCGTCGAGGAGGCAGTAGCAGGCGTGAGCACCGTGGGCCTCTTAGATCTCGATAAGGCCTACGTCTCAACGCGCCTCGCTTCCTGGCTGGAGGAGCGCGGCGTACGCGTGGTAGGCTTCACAGGAGTCCCGCGGGATGCTCTCGCAGAAGAGGCCGTGAAACGCGGCGTGAGCCTTGTGATCATCTTACCAGAGGGCTTCGGCGAGGCGGTCCTGCGGAAGAAAGCAGTCAACCTAACCCTCTTCAGCGTAGTCGAAGAACTCTCCTTATTCGGGGGCCTGCAACGACCCTGGTTACGAGGGTGGTCGAGGACTATGTGTCCGCCGCTATGCTCAGCGGCACGGGGGTCGACCCCTCAGTCATCAGGAGACCCTTGCAGGTAGCTCAGCGCACATTCTTAGCGAGCAAGGGCGTGGAGCTTTCAGGCGACCCCGCACTACTCGCTGGCCTGAGCCTCTCCACCCCCCTCTTACCGATCATCATCGTCTCGATCGCGGTCACTATCATGCAGATGACCGCCGCCTCGATGGCTGTCGAGAACGAAGAGAAAACATTCGAGACACTACTAACCCTGCCTGTACCCGCCAGGGACATCCTCCTCGCAAAGCTCCTCGGAACTTTCGCGGTAGCTTTGCTCAGCTCTGTCTTCCAGCTAGTAAGCATGGCGGCCTACCTCTTCATCTTGTTTGCTCAAACACTCCAGCTGTCAGTGCCGGGCGAGGAGCAGCCCCGCCGGGAGGGAGTTCTCCGCAGCTCGCGAACGAAGCTGCTCCCACGCTCGCAGCGCTGACGCAGCTCGTCAACCCGCAGGACCTAGGCTTCCTCGTGGCCAGTCTGCTCCTCACACTGTTCTTCCGCGCAGCCCTGGGGGTAATCGTCGGAGCGCTCAGCAAAGACGTGCGTATCGCGGGCACAGTTGCGAGCCCGTTTGCCATGCTCATCCTCATTCCCAGCTACTTCGTCGTCTTTATGAGCTCGAAAGCCATGGGCCCATTGGCTCACGCAGTCCTCTATACACTGCCTTCACTCAGCCTGCGATACTCAGCAAGGAGATTTAGCCTACACGCCGCCGCTAGAGCCCCCAGCCTACCTTTTCGCCCCTCTAGCATTCACACTGATGGCGGTCTTGCTAACCTCGCGCTTGCTCTCCCTAGAGACCCTATCCGGGCTACAACGCTCTCTGGCGAGAGCCACGGCTGCGTTTAAACGCATATAACCTATATACATGGTACTTAACTATAAGCATCTATATATACATTGTACTTAACTATAAGCAAAAAATAGTAGTAATAGGATTGCTAATTCCTCTTTTTATTTTAAATTTAATTATAAAATACTTTGGAAAGCTTTATATGCGGTTTATCTTGATGAGAGCGACCATGAGAAAGCGTGGGCATGTCGACAAGATGGCTGCGCTGCTGCTGGCCGCTCTTCTTGTAGCGGGTCTAGTAGCCGGCTACTTGATCCACTGGGCTACAGCACCTTCGCCAGCCGATGTAGTTCCAAAGAGCGAGTACGACAAGCTCCTGAAGGAGCTGGAAGACCTGAAGAAGCAGGTCGGAGCTGGGCCAGCGCCCGTCGAGATCGTTATCACCGCGTGGACTCAAGGCCCTGAGAGGGAGTCTGTTCGCAGGCAGACGAACCTTGTTGACGCCGCGAATAGGCTCAACCAGCTCTTCAAAGTAGTCGGTGTACCCGTGACAGTCAAAGTGGAGGGTGAGTTCTCCACTGCGAGCTGGACTGACTACAGGAAGAAGCTGTACCTAGCTCTCGAAGGCGGCACTGGCCCCTGCATCTTCCTCTCTGCTCACATAGACGCGGCGACGCTAGCTGAGAACGGCTGGATTATCCCCCTCGACGACTACATTGAGAAGTACTGGAACTGGACGTACTACGACGTTATCAGCGGCCTCTGGAGCTCTGTGACCTACAAGGGCAAGATCTGGGGTATCCCGCAGGACACCGAGGCTAGGCCGATATACTACAACAAGCTCCTCCTCAAGAGGCTCGGCTGGACCGACGAGATGATCAACGACCTGCCCAACAAGGTGCTCCGGGGCGAGTTCACCCTCTACGATTTGCTGAGAGTCGCGAAAGAGGCTGTAGACAAGGGAGTTGTCGAGCCCGGCTACGGGATCTGGCACAGGCCTAACGCGGGCCCCGACTGGCCCATAATCTACCTTGCTTTCGGCGGCGAGCTCTACGACCCTGCGACGGGTAAGCTCGTCGCCGACATGAAAGTCTGGAAGAAGTACTTCGACTGGTTCTACGAGGCCTCGATGGCGAGAAGCAGGGTGATCAGCGACAAGCTGACCGCGCTGGACTTTAGCAGGGATATCCACCCCACGGTGGTCGCGGGGAAGGTTCTCTTCTGGATGGGCGGCATTTGGCACAAAGGCCAGTGGGTCTCCTCCTTCGGCCTCTCGGAGGAGAGGTTCTGGGAGATGTTTGGCTTCATGCTCTACCCGCCGGGCGAGAAAGGAGGCAAGCCGGTCACTCTCTCCCAGCCTATGGCCTACTACATCTCGAAGACCTGCAAGCACCCGGAGATAGCTTTCCTCATAATTACGCTCGCGACCGACAGCTACCTGAACTCTCTCCACGCGGTGGAGAGCGCTCACCTGGCGATCCTCTACAGCCAGCTCTCTGACCCAACGTACACAAAGGACGGGTTCCTCGCCGCGACTGGCTACATGGTTGAGTACGCGAAGTACCAGCCTCTCCACCCGAAGTGGGGTGAGTACCAGACCGCGATCTTCGAGGTTGTTAAAGGTATAGAGACGGGGGCTTTCACAGCAGATAAAGCGCTCGAGACTTTCAGGGAGCTGCTCAGGACAAGGCTTGGAGACAGCGTAATAATAAGGGAGTAAACCTCTATAAGTTTGATTTTTTTACCTTAAAGGTGGTAAATTGTGAAGCTTTCCCGCGAAGCGTCTAAGAAAGTGCTGGTACTGGTGATGCTCCTCCCAGCTGCAGCTACAATCACCCTCTTCCTAGCATTCCCAGCAGCCTTGACCGTCCTCATCTCTCTAACTGAGCTCGACTACAGGTTCCAGTGGATCTGGTGCGGGGTGGGGAACTATGCAAAGCTCTTCAACAGCCCAGTGCTGCAGTTCATCGTGAAAGCAACAGCCATCTATGTCGCCGGCACACTCGCTTTCAACACTCTCATGGGCCTCGTGATCGCGCTCGTCTCAACTCGGGTGCACGAGGGGCTCGGCACGTTTATAAGGGCGATCTGGCTCCTCCCGAGGGTTCTGCCGAGCGTAGTCTGGGCGCTCTTGATGATGTGGATATTCTCGCCACTCGAGCACGGCTTCCTGAACTCTTTAATCGTAAAAGCGGGGGGTAAGCCCATCCCGTGGACCTTCCTCTACCACTGGCCTTTCCTCTTCATTGTTAACGGGTTTATCGGCTCCAGCCTCTCGGGCATTGTCTTCAGTTCTGCGATTAAGTCCATCCCCCAGGACTACATAATCGCGGCGAGAGTGGACGGGGCCTCTAGCTTCACCATAGTCCGAAAGATAATCCTACCGATGATTAAGTGGCACATAGCCTTCTTCGTAGCTTACAACACTCTCTCCCTGATAGCGTCGTTCGAGTACATACTGCTCACGCTGAACGGCGGGCCGGGCTTCTACTCGACAGAGGTCATGATCCTCCACGCCTACCACCTGGCTTTCGGCCAGTACATGGTCGCCATGGACTTCGGCTACGCTGCAACTATCGTGACCATCCTCCTGGTCATCGGCCTAGTCCTGTCGATTGCTTACTGGAGGGTCTTCCGGCTCAGGAGGTTGATGATCGAGCCAAAGCTGGAGTGAGGTGGTTGTGGTGAGAGCCGGGAAGATCTTGCTCTACGCGGCCGCGGTGGTTCTCGCCGCCCTGCCGGTAGTACCCGTGATCCTGCTCTTCTTCCTCGCTTTCAGCGAGCACCCCATCTACGTTGAAGGCTTCACTCTGAAGAACTTTGAGTTCCTTAAGACAGGGGTCCTGTTCTCCGATCACCCGCTCTACAGCAGGCTCTACCCCAACGTTTACACCGTCATGGTTAACACGTTCTTGCTCGCGCTAGGCAACATGCTCCTCGTGGTTCTCGTCTCCTCCATGGCGGCTTACGTGATCTCGAGGTACAGCTTCAAGGGGCGGAGCGCCCTGCTTGGCGCGTTCCTCGTGATCCACGGGGTCCCCGCCTCAGTCCTCCTTATCGCCCTCTACTACATGCTCAAAGCAACGGGCTTGCTCAACACCCTGCTAGGCGTGGTCCTGGTCAAAATGTCGGTAGACCTACCCCTAGGCGTCTGGGTCTTGAAGGGCTTCTACGACGGGATCCCCTGGGACACGGAGATCGCCGCGCTAGTCGACGGGGCGAGCAGGGTCGGCGCCTTCTTCAGGATCATGCTCCCCCTCGTCAGCCCAGGCCTGTTCGCCGTCGGCCTCTTCTCGTTCCTCAGCGGGTGGGGGGAGTACATCTTCGTCTACACGTTCATCCAATCCTCTACTAACTGGACCTTCTCGCTCCTCATACAGAGCTTGTTCAGCGAGATGGGCGGCATCAACCTGGCTCTCGTCGCCGCGCTCAGCATAGTCTACCTGATCCCGGTGCTCGCCATATTTATCACCGGCGAGAAGTACTTACTGAGGGTCACCATCGGCGGGGTGAAGGGGTGAGAGCATGGTCACCGTAAAGTTGGAGAACGTCACAAAGATCTTCAGGGGCGGGGTCGAGGCTGTAAGGGACCTTAACCTCGAAGTGAAGGACGGCGAGTTCTTGGTCCTGCTCGGCCCCAGCGGCTGCGGGAAAACCACCACGCTGCTGATGATCGCCGGTGTCTACAAGCCCACCAAGGGCTACATCTACTTCGACGACAAGATCGTGAACGACCTCGAGCCGAAGGACAGGAACATCGGCATGGTCTTTCAGAGCTACGCTCTCTATCCGCACATGAGCGTCTACGAGAACATCGCGTTCCCGCTGAGGTTGAAGAAGCTCCCGAAGGAGGAGATCGACAAGAGAGTCCGGGAAGCGGCTTCGATGCTACACATCGAAAACCTTCTCGACCGCAGGCCGAGCCAGCTGAGCGGCGGGCAGCAGCAGAGGGTAGCGCTGGCGAGGGCGGTCGTCAAGCAGCCGGGCCTCTTCTTGATGGACGAGCCTCTCAGCAACCTCGACGCGAAGATCAGAATAGAAGTCAGGGCTGAGTTGAAGAGGCTGCAGAGAGAGCTCGGAATTACTACGATCTATGTCACGCACGATCAAGCTGAGGCGATGAGCCTCGCCGACCGCATCGCGGTGATGAACGAAGGGAGGCTTATGCAGCTTGGCACGCCTGACGAGCTCTACTACAAACCCGCCAACACCTTCGTCGCCGGCTTCATAGGAGCGCCGGCCGCTAACTTGGTTGAAGCGGACGTGGTAGAGACGGAGAGGGGGCTCGAGTTGAGCATGCTCGGCACGAGGTTCCCGCTCCCCAGCGACCTCGCCGCGGCTGTCCAGGGGGTTAGCAGGGTGGTTTTCATGGTGAGGTCTGAGGACGTTAAGATTTCCCCCGGCAAAGGCTTCTTCGTGTACTCTGCCGAGTGGCTCGGCAGGGAGACTTTCGTGCACATCCAAGCGCCCGACGGCACACTCCTCAGAGTCACTCTGCCACCCGGCCAGCACGTCGCTGTAGGCGAGGCCGTCTCTGTGAGCTTCGACTACAAGAAAGTGCACCTCTACAGGCCGAGCGGAGAGCTGATAGTCTAAGCAGGTAGTTTTTTCTCCCAGCTCACTCTAGCTAGCCGGCAGGCTGCTCGCCTCATGGGAAGAAAGACCTCGTAACCTTCTGCCCTATATGGGTGTAGATCCACGACCCACCCCGCGCCCCCCTCCAGAGGTGCAGCCTGTAGTGCTCGACCTCCTCCTGGAGGGCGGCACCCAGGAGGATATTCAGAAATTCCTCTCCCTTAGACCCCCTGCGGACATCTCCGCGAAAGCTGTCCTAGTCCTGGGCTCGGCGGAACTTCCTATCAGCTTATCAGTAAAGGGATTAGCGGTGACGGGTCTTGGAGAAGTATAGAATCTTCTACCTGGCTGGAGGGGCACTCTTCCTAGCAGTAACCGCGGCCGGCGGCGCCTGGTGGGAGTTCGTAGTAGGAAAAGCCCCCAACCCCGTCCTCTACATAGGCCTCTCACCCTTCGAGCTTAAAGCCGAGCTCCTAGGCTCTCAGCTCCTCAAGCCATCACCCTTCATACTAGCTCTCTTCACAGCCGAGAGGCTGCTAGCCCTCCTCGGCTCAGCCACAATAATCGCCGGCTCGCTACTACCCGAGAAGCCGTGGACCCGCAAGCTCTTCAACCTCAGACCCCTCACAATGCCCCTAGGCTTTGCAGCCCTAACCCTAGCAGGCATCGCTGCAGTAACATCAATAGCGCACTCCATACCCCTCTTAGCCCAAACACTCCCAAACCTGAGAGAAGCCCTAATACCCTACTCGAGCCAAGACCTAGTCGTAAACCTCTACCCGCTAGCACGGGTAGAAGGCTCCTTAAAGGTCAGCACCACATCCCAGTTCACCACCCAGTTCTGGCTCGCACTACTCTCAGGGGCACTCTGCCTAGCAGGCACGACCACCTACAGAGCGAGGCAAGCTACCACGCGCACCAGCGAGAAACCCCAAACCGGGAGTCCCAACTAGGCGAGATCCCCGACTCTCCAGCATGCAGGAGACCCCCGCTTCCTCCACTAGGAAAGCAG
>CALHPJ010000008.1 GCA_938036345.1 uncultured Thermofilaceae archaeon
CGTGCGTGACCGATAGGCGGTTTCGGCAACAACCGCAAAATATAAAATAAGTTACCTTATAAGGTAAGTGAGGATGCCATGGGGTTCGTCTTGACAGCTCCGCGGGCTGGGGCTCAGCGAGATCCGGCTGATTTCCCTTACCGCATGGGAAACCTTATTAGAAATATGTTTGTGACGCTACACGATGGTGTAGTATGAACTCGAAAACCGGGAGGAGGCTGCTGTCCTACGTGGGTAGGCAGTGGAAGCTAGCCGCGCTTGCGATCGCGCTTTCCCTGACGGCCTCATTTGCCGGGATGTACACGCCAACGTTAGCCGGAGAAGTCGTCAACGTGCTAGTCTACAGGCGAGCCGAGAACATTCTACTGCTAGCCTTGCCGATCGTCGCGCTAATCCTGGTCCAAGGTTTCCTCAACTATGCAACCAACCTAAGCGCCCAGTATATTTCCCAGAGAGTTGCTTTCGATTTGAGGAACGATGTCTACAGGCACCTGCAGGAGCTAACGTTGGGTTTCTACAGGCGGGTGGACACCGGGCAGCTCGTCGCGCGCGCCACGGGGGATATAGACGTTGTCACAGGTTTTATCCGCATGGCGCTCACCGGCTTAACTAGCGCCCTCTTCACGCTTGCCGCGGCGCTGTACTTCATGCTGGCGATCAGCCCAACTTTAACGCTCTACGCGGTTACCCCCCTACCGGTGATATTCCTGCTCGTAAGGCGGTTCGCTAGGCGGATTAGGCCTATCTTCGACACGTCGAGGGAGCTGTACGGGAAGATAACATCGCACGTCACCGAGGTGGCTAGCGGTTTGAAGGTCGTGCGGGCGTTGAACGCTTTCCCCCTGCTCTGGGGGCGCTTCATAGCGCTGAGCGATCAGCACCTCCGGCTCTCCCTCACCGCGGCGAAGCTGAGGGCTTCTACGTGGCCCTTCGTCGGCTTCATTGCGAGCCTTAGCGCGCTGGTCGTTTTCTGGGTTGGTGGGGGCATGGTTGTCTCCGGCGCTTTAACTGTAGGGAGCCTCGTAGCAATGGCCATGTACGCGGGCATGATCACGTGGCCCTTCATCGCGCTGGGGTTCATCACGGTAAACTACGCGTACGGGCTATCCGCCGCTTCAAGGGTTTTCGAGATACTGGACATCGAGCCGGAGGTTAAGGAGGCGGAGGACGCCACACCCCTGGAGGTTACAAGGGGGGAGGTCGAGCTCAGGGACGTTTGGTTCAGTTACAATAACGAGAGGTGGGTATTGAAAGGGGTGAGCTTCAAAGTGAGGCCGGGTGAGGTTCTCGCGATCGTTGGTCCAGCCGGTAGCGGGAAAAGCACGCTGGTGCAGCTAATTCCGAGGTTCTACGACCCGCAGAGGGGCGAGATCCTGATAGACGGGGTCGACGTAAGGAAGGTTAAGCTGGACTCCCTCCGAAGGCAGATCGGAATTGTACACCAGGACATATACGTGTTCCCGGACACCGTAAGAAACAACATCGCATACGGGAGACCGGATGCAACGCAGGAGGAGGTTGTTAGAGCGGCTAAGCTGGCGAAGCTCCACGACTTCGTGGCCAGCCTACCCCAAGGCTACGACACTCCGGTCGGGGAGAGGGGGGTAACGCTTTCAGGCGGGCAAAGGCAGAGGCTCGCCATAGCCCGCACGCTGCTTATCGACCCAAAGGTAATAATCCTGGACGACTCGATGTCCAGTGTAGACGCGGAAACCGAGAGGGCGATATACGAGGCCATCACGCAGCACTTCAAGGGTAAGACCATAATACTGATCACGCAGAGGCCCAGCACAATGAGGCTCGCCGACCGGATAATAGTCATGGACGATGGCAAAGTCGTTGAAGAGGGCACCCACAATGAGCTGATGAAAAGGGGCGGCGTGTACGCTAAGCTGGTCGGCACGCCGGTAGCCGAGGCCCCGGTTGCGGGGGTGGTGTGATTATGGGCGGTCCACCTCCATTCATGTTCCTCAGGATAGACGAAGAGAAAGTCGCCCGAAAATACCATGATAGAGTCCTGCTAGCCAAGCTGGTCGGGCTGTCGCTTAAGTACAGGCTGTACTTCGCTCTGACGGCCGTATCGATATTCGCTAGGATAGGGTTCTCGATAGCAATGCCTTTCATCACGAAGTTCCTCGTCGACAGCGCTGTTGGGGGAGATATCGCAGCTCTAGCTTACTGGAGCTCCGTTTTCCTCGCCTTAACTTTGCTGAACCTGGCGACGAACTTCGCGGGAGATTACTCGTCCTCCTACTTAGCCAGCAGGGTAATGTACGATTTAAGAACAGCTATGTACAGGCACCTGCACAGGGTGAGGTTGGACCAAGTGGCTCAAGAGCCGGTTGGCAAGATTACCTCGCGGATCATGAACGACGTGGACACCATAGGCAACGTGGCCACAATGGGGTTGCTGAACACGATAGCCGACGTCATCACGATAGGTGGAGCCGTGGTGATGATGTGGAGCCTGAGCCCGCAGTTGAGCTTGGTGGCCTACGTGCTCATACCGTTGATCGCCGCGGTCAATTTCGTGATAGTTAAGCAAGCTAGGAGGGTGTACAGGGAAACGAGGAAGAAAATAGCCGAAGTTACGAGCAGGATCTCCCAAGACGTTTCAGGAGCCGCGGTTATCCAAGCTTTCTCGTTCAGGAGGAGCCGGAACGTGGAGGAGTTCAGGAGGGTGAACGAGGAGAACCTCAGGGTAAACGTGCAGGCGGAGGCGGTAACTTCCGCCATGAACCCGGCTATGGCGGTTATAGAGGCCCTAGGCACGGTAGCCCTACTCGTGTACGGCGGAAACCTGGCGATGGCGGGCCTGGTCAGCGTAGGAACTCTAGTGGCGTTCTACAGCTACCTCAGCTCGTTCTTCAGGCCCATACGGATGCTGGTGATGTTCTTGACAACCATACAGTCCACGTTGGCGGCAACGGAGAGGGTGTTCACCTTCCTGGAGTGGGAGCCGGAGAGGGAGGAGGGCGAGGTGGAAACCCCACCCCAGAGGGGTGAGGTGGAGTTTAGGAACGTGGTGTTCGGCTATGGCGACTCGCCAGTGCTGAAGAACGTCAGCTTTAAGGTGAAGCCCGGGGAGTTCGCCGCGGTTGTCGGGCCAACTGGCGCGGGGAAGACGACGATCGTAAACCTGCTGCTCCGGTTCTACGAGCCGTGGAGCGGCGAGATTCTCGTCGACGGCGTAAATGCGCAGAAGTACAAGCTGAGCGCGCTTAGGAGCGCCATGGTGATGATCCCGCAGGACCCTCTCCTGGTGTCCGGCACAGTTCTCGATAACATCCTCTTGGCGAACCCGAAGGCCAGGCGGGAGGACGTGGAGCAGGCCGTGAGGGACCTGGGTCTCGAGTTCATCGTGGAGTCGCTGCCTCAGGGCCTCGACACGCCCGTGCTCGAGGGCGGTAAGAACCTGTCGGTGGGCCAGAGGCAGCTCGTATCCTTCCTCAGAGTGTTCATCGCCAAACCCACGATACTGATTTTGGACGAGGCGACGAGCAGCGTAGATCCCTACACTGAGGCGAAGCTGCAGGAGGCTTTGGAGAAACTTATCAAAGGTAGGACGACGATCGTGATAGCGCACAGGCTTCAGACAATCGTAAGAGCAGACCACATAATCGTGGTGGATGACGGCAGGGTTGTCGAAGAGGGAACGCATGAGGAGCTACTAAGGAGGGGAGGCGTGTACGCGAAACTCTACGGCATCCAGATGGAGGCGCTCGCGGCAAAGCCCCTGGCCCCTCCCGCATAGCTACCGGAGTGCCCTCGGGCGCGGCACCTAAAGCTGCGCGGTTTCGATCGTTTTTGCTTAACGCTGCCAAGCGCGGAGCTAAGAGGCCTCTTCCTGCACGCTCACCTGCCGGTCGAGCCCGAAGACCGCGCGCGGTTGGCTCCCAGGGTAGCAGCTCCCTCCCAGGTGCTTGCTCGCCAGCCAAGCCCCGAGGGCCTTATCCAGCGGGTTCGGCGACCGGAGCAGTTCGCCTGCGACCTCCACCGCGGCTTGCGGCTCGATGCGCGCGAGTTCGCTGATCAGCCAAGCACAGTACTCGTCCCTCCTCTCCAGGAACTTCTCGATTATCGGGGCTGGCTCCACGCCGGCCTCCTTAAGCAGTTCGAAGAGCATGCGTCTCTCGTAGTCTTCGACCGCTACAAACCCCCTCTTAGCCATCAAGCGTAGGCCTCGGGGGCGCTTTTAAAGGAAGCCCGGATACCACCTCGAAAGTTACCCTACCGATGGGGATGCTACGGCAATGATACGGCGGTAATACTGTTTCGCAAGCCCGTCAGCGGCCCGACCGCTAACGCCGGGCTTTAGTGAGCGCTTTACACCCCTCGGGGGATCCCACGTAAACGACGTCGGCGTAGCCGACAAACAAACCTGTTTCCACAACCCCGGGCAGGCTTCTCAGCATTAAGTTGAGCTTCTCCGGGTCGCTTACCGGGCCGGTGTGCACGTCGACGATGACGCCGCCTGCGTCGGACATCACTGGACCGGCTTTCCCTTTCCCCGGGTAGCGCGGCGCTGCCTTGAAACCCCGCTTCTCCAGCTCTCTCAGGACGGGCGCGAGAGCGCACGGCAGCACCTCTATCGGGACCGGGTGCTTCTCGCCCAGCTTATCAACGAGCTTGGTTTGATCCACGATGAACACGCGCCTACGGGCGTAGTAGGCCAGGATCTTCTCCGTGGTCATCGCAGCCCCGCCCCCTTTGATCATGTTCAACTCGGGGTCGACTTCGTCCGCCCCGTCGACGTAAACCTCGACCTCGGGCGCCGAGCCGGGGTCGAGAACCAGTAAGCCCCACCGGGAGAGCTTTAGAGCGGTGTCGATGCTCGAGGGAACGTAAAGCTGGTTTTTGGAGAACCCCTCGCGCGCCAACAGCTCGATGAACTTCTCCACCGTTGAACCCGTGCCCACGCCCACAACCCTGTACCCCTCAACCTCACTTAAAGCGGCTTTAGCGGCGTTCACCTTGGCTTGTTCCCAGCTCATCACCCACTCCACCCCAGCTCGGTATATAACCGCTTACCTCGAGAGGCGGCGGGGCGCCGACGGTTTAAACTCATGCAGCTCTGGGAGCGGTGGGGCGCCAGGTTGAATCGAACGGGGGCGTTAAGAACTACCCAGGAACTCCGCGAGACTCGTTTGGCGCTCAGCGCTTCTGAGGAGCCAGCTCAACCTCAGGATCTCGCGCAGGGGGGTTATGGTCAGCGAGCCCACTAACCCGAGGGCGTCCCTCAGGTTACCGGCCCGCATCGGTTTGCCCCTCAGCGCGTTCCTCACCCCCTCGCGGATCTGCCAGTTACCGACCGGTGCGAAGTAGTCCGGCGTGATCTCGCGGATCGCCAAAGCTGCCGCACACCTCCTGCTGGAGTTAAGGTGCTCCAGTATCGCGATCCGTATTGCGTAGTAGCCGCCGTCCTCCGCCGTGGGACGCCCGTCGTACCGCTCGCGGATTACGTAAATCTGGGCCTCCTCACCCGGGACCCATACGGAGCGGGGCAGCCACACCTCGATCATCTCCATTGACCAGGCGCCCGGGATGAGGAGTACGGTGTACCTGTTTCCGATGTAGCTGGAGTGGTAAACCTCGTACTCCTTGATCTCCGGGTACCCGCGCACCTTCCTGAGCAGGTAATCCCCCAGGTGCTTGTCCACCGCCGTTATAGCCCACCTGGTGGGCACGAAGCGGCGATTAACGCCCAGCGTCCCGGAGGAGAGCAGCCGCTGGAGGTAATAGACATCGTATCCATGTTCGTAGAGCTCGATAAGCGCGGGTAGGGCCTTCACCCTATCCTCTATCAGCTGGTCAACTCTTCTCGGAACCACCGGGTTGCCGACAATTCGCATCTTCTCCACCTCACCCGCTAAACCTACTGGCTTGAGGAGGGGGTCAAACCGCATGCTGAAGACGGGCGTTTTCCGGAACAGCACCTCCGAGTCTACAGGCTTCAGGGAGGCTGAGGCTTCCTTGACAGCTTCGACATCCCTCAGGTTTGCCGACGTAACCCGAGCTCGCACGTAGGAGTAAACGAGGCTAGCCCTCAGCTCCACAATCTCGTAGAGGCTAAGCCTGCCCCACCACTCAGCAGGGTTTTCGTACAGCCTGGCATCACCCTCGCCCGCGGGCAGGTTTATGCCAACTCTCACAGTGGGGTAGCCGTGCTCGCCCACTAGCACCGAGGGGGGTGTAGGCGATTCCAGCCCCTTAATCTGCTTCAGCTTCTCGCTTATGTCCATTTGCCGCTTGATTCGGGTCAAGATTGGGCACTCCGGAAGCCCGCAGAGCCTCCGCGAGCCCTTGCACGTAGAGCAGAGCCTGGGATTTACCCCAATGGGCGCCACTTCGCTTGAAGCCCGCAGCCCAAGCTAAAATACTTGCCTCCTTGGATGCTGAAAGTGCAGGGTAACCATAAGCCCAGGTCCGGAGCCCTTTCTCCCCGCAGACGCATGCTTAACCGCGATAACTGGCTTCTCCAAGGTGCCTAAGTAATCGCTGACCAGAGCGGCCCGGTTCACCCGGCCTTTCGCCTCCGAAGGGAGGGGGTCGCCTCTCCTCTAGAGCGCGCGGTCTATCTCCTCTATAACAGCACTGGTTACATCCCTGGTTCCGCAGCGGCCTCCCAGATCCGGCGTCCACACCCCTCTATCCTCTATAACTACGCGTATGGCGTTATCGAGGATTGACGCTCTCCTCAGCAACTCCGGGTCTCCACGCTTCTGCCCCAGGTGATCGAGCATCAGCTTTGAAGCCGTGAGCATCCCGACGGGGTTTGCCACACCCTTGCCAGCTATATCCAGCGCCACGCCGTGGACTGGTTCGAAAACCCCCACTCTATCGCCTATCAACGCCGACCCGCACAGCCCCAGGCTACCCACGAGCCCGCCAACCAGGTCGGAGAGAATGTCGCCGTAGAGGTTTGGTGTAACGAGCACTTGGAACTTCTCGGGGCTCTTCACGAGGGCGTAAGTGGCCGTATCAACTATAATTTCCTCAGGAACGAGGTCGGGGAACTCCTTAGCCACGTCGAAGAACGTTTGCCTGAAAAGCCCGTCGCTCAGCTTAAGGATATTCGCCTTATGCACCACTGTCACCCGCTTAAGACCCGCTGCTTTCGCGTAGCTGAACGCCTGTCTGCATATCCTCTCCGCACCCCTCCTAGTTATCACCCTCAACGAGACAGCTACGTCACCAAACACGCCCTCTACACCGACGTACTCCCCCTCCACGTTCTCTCTGAATATGACCAGGTTGAACTGCCTCTGGGAAATCCCCCGAAAGCTCCTAAACGGCCTAACGTTCGCGTAAAGGTCTAGCTCCCTCCTAATTAGGACGTTAACGCTCCTGAAGCTGGGGTCGTGGGGGGGCGTGTACAGGGGTCCTTTAATGATCGCATCCACTTCCCGGGCTTTTTCGAGGAAATCGTCCTCCATACTCTTGCCGGTTCTCCTGTAGTACTCGTAGCCGGCTTGGAGCTCGACGAGCTCCGCACCCGGCATTAAGTGGGATACGACCTCCAGCACAGCGTCAACGACCTCCGGGCCTATCCCGTCGCCTCTTACGAACCCTATCCGGTACCTCCTAGCCACGGCGGCGCACCGTACAGCTTGATGTACTCGACGATGCCCCCGGTCTTAAGTATTGCCGCTATCTCTCTCGGGAAGGGGCTTATGCGCTCTTCAAAGCCCTTGGTAACATTCCTCACCACGCCGCTCTCGAGGTCCACCTCTATTATATCTCCGGTCTCGGAAACCTCCGGGATCCTCTGCGCCACCACAACCGGCAGCCCGATGTTCACAGCGTTCCTATAGAAGATGTGCGCGAAGCTCTTCGCCACGACAGCCGAAACGCCGACGATTTTCAGGAGCCTCGGGGCCTGCTCCCTGCTGGACCCCTTGCCGAAGTTTCTCCCCGCGACGATCACGTCGCCCCTGCTAACCTTCTCGTGGAACCCAGGTATCACCTCCTCGAGGACGTGGGGAATCATCGAGTCCAGGCTGTCTATGGCGCTGAACTTGTACTTGCCCGAGATTATGTGGTCCGTGCTTACGTTATCCCCCAGCTTCCAGCACCTACCCCTTATCATGCCGATCACCCCTGGAGGTACTTACGCGGGTCTGCTATCTTGCCCTCTACAGCCGTTGCGGCGGCCGTGGCCGGCGACGCCAAGTAGAGCTTGCTATCCTTGTGCCCCATCCTCCCGGGGAAATTCCTATTTGTTGTAGCTAGGGCGACTTCGCCCTCCGCGAGGAGGCCCATGTGCGCCCCCACGCAGGGCCCGCAGGTGGGCGGCGCCACGACGCACCCGGCTTCGGATAGCGCCTGAAGATACCCCCTCCTAAGCGCCTCCAAATACACCTTTTTGGACGCCGGTGCGACAATGCACCTGACACTTTCGTGCACACGCCTACCCCTGAGGATCCTAGCTGCAACCTCTATGTCCTCAAGCCTGCCGTTGGTGCAGGAGCCTATAAACACCTGATCCACTTCCGTGCCCTCCACCTCGCCAACCGCCAAGACGTTGTCCACGTCCGGCGGCGCGGCTACCGCTGGCTCCACCCTGCCCACTTCAAACGTTAGCTCGTCCGCGAACTGGGTTTCCGAGGGGTTGTAGTCTACGCGCCTGAAAGGGGTTAAGCCACTGCTTTCGAGCCACTGCCTGGCCACCTCGTCTACCGGTATCACGGCCGATTCGGCGCCCATCTCTGTGCACATGTTCGTCAGGGTGAACCTCGAATCCATGGAAATGCACTTGAGTGCCTCTCCATGGAACTCGACGGCTCTCCCAACCATGCCGTCTGTCTTAAGTTCACCTACCAGGCTCAGGGCTATATCCTTCGACATGACACCCGCGGGCGGCCTGCCAGTGAGAACAACCTTCACCGTAGGGGGAACCCTCACCCACTGCCGCCCGTAGGCAATGGCTATGGCCGCGTCCGTGCTCCCGACTCCCAAAGCGTAGAGCCCCAGAGCACCAATAGTGGGCGTGTGGCTATCGGCCCCCATGACTACCATGCCGGGCCTAGCTATGCCCTCGTCTACAACCACCTGGTGGCATATACCGCTTCCAACATCATACAGGTGCACGCCCCACTTCCTGCAGAACCTCCTCATCTCCCTGTGAACAGTGGCTGCGGCCACGTGGGGCGCGGGCGCCGAGTGGTCTATGAAGAAGTAAGTTCTGCTAGCCGCCAGCAGCTCTCCCGCCCCCAGCTCTTTCTCTATGACTTCTATGACTAGGGGTGCTGTCCCGTCCTGGGCATACACCGCGTCGATGTCTACGACGACTATGTCCCCCGGGGATACATCCCTTCCGACTACCCTGGACACGAGCCTGTCTATGAAGCCCAAGGGCGTCCACCGGGATTTGCGCTAACGCTTGAACAGCTCCGGGAAGTACTTCCGTACAAAGTCCGCCATCTCCTCGTCCGTCAAGGGCTCTACTCGGTCGGTTCTGCTGAAGTACTCAACTATGTCGTTGTAAATAGCTACAACCCGCTCGTCGTCTTTGCTCACGCCATCGTACCTGAGGTGGTTCCTTATCCACAGCACTATGGCCGACCTGCCCGCGTAGGGGGTTATGGATACCGAGTACGGCCGCCCCAGGACCTTCATCGGGTCAAACGGCAGGTACACTTCCGGGTTCTTCATGATGCCGTCAACGTGTATTCCGGCTTTTGTCCTAAAGGCGTTCTTGCCCACGATTGGGTAGTGCTCGGTTCCTTTGTAGCCCATCTCGTCGAAAAGTTCGCTCACCTTAGAGAGAGCCTTCAGGTTTATGTCGGCGGACCCTTTCAGGCCAGCGTAGTGCACAGCCATAACCTCGAGGGGGCAGTTGCCGGCCCTTTCCCCGATGCCGAGAAGCGTACAGTTGGCAGACGCTATCCCGTACAGCCACGCCGATAGGTGGTTGGCCACGACGAGGCCCAGGTCGTTGTGCCCGTGGAACTCCATGCACTCCTGCGGAACCCCCGCCTCCCTTAAAGCCTGGGCGATCCTCGGCACGCTCCTGGGCAGCGGAACCTCGTGGAAGGGCAGGCCTACCCCAAGAGTGTCGCACACCTTTATCTTCACTTGTACTCCGTACTTCTCGCCCAGCTTCATAAGCCTCCTCACGAAGGGTATTGCAAGTCCGTGGAGATCGGCCCTGGTTATATCCTCGAGGGAGGCCTTCACGGCTATGCCGCGGCTTAGCGCCTCCTCTATAACCTCCAGGTACTTCCCAGTAACCTCCTCCCTTGTGGAGTTAAACTTGTACCTTATATGATAGTCGGATATCGATGTAAGTATAACCGCTTCATCCAAACCGGCGTCCGTGACCAGCTGAAGGTCGGAGTGCGTAGCCCTTATCCAGGCGACTACCTTGGGGTGCTCGTAACCGTAGCTCAGTAACCGCCTAGCTATCTCCCTATCCTTACTGGTGTAGAGGAAAACCTCCGTACTAACCACGGCCTTCCCCATCTCCGCGAGAAGCTCGTATATCCTCTCGCACTCCCTAACCGTGAACATCCTCCAGCCCTGCTGCCCGTCCCGAAGCGTCGTGTCGGTGATGTAGATTTTACTGAGGTTCTCAGCCAGCTCGCGGTCGCCTATACGACCTACACGCGGAACATCGACAAAGGGGTATACGTCCCTGAAAAACGCGTCGCCACCGCTGTCCGTGGGTTTAAGCATGCGCCTCCTTTAGGTAACTAAGTTTTAAAAATGTTTCTGGGTGGGGAAGTAAATTTCAAAACGTAGTATCACTGGTGGAACATGAATTTTGTTTAATGCCCAGGAGGGCTCACTACGCGAATAACGGCTTGAAAAGTGGACGAGAACCGAGGTTGTAGGGCTGCATGGTATCGCGCGGGCTTTTTAGATCCCCAAAGAACCAAGCCGCGCAGCAACTCCGCCGGGGACGGCGCGGCCTATAGACTCCAGCCCCTCTCCGCCAGTCTCTTTAGGCGGGCTTTAACCTTTCTAGCGATCAGCGCCGCGGTTGCAACCTTCAGCGCATCGCCTGGGAGGAATGGCACGACCCCGACTACGACGGCTTTGTTGAAGTCACCCTGGAGCCAGTAAGCCAGCTGTGCAACGCCGAGCATGTAGACTACCGCCGTGCCCGCCGCTCCGCTGACCACTAGCCGGCCAAGGCTCGACCCGCCCTCAGCCAACCTCCCTGTAACGTACGCGCCGGCAATGAAGCCTAGCAGGTACCCGCCGGTAGGGCCTGTAAGCACCCATGGGCCAGCCCTACCTCCCGCGAAAACCGGTAAGCCGATAAGCCCCAGAAAGAGGTAGAGCGCCTGGCTTAAGGCCCCCAGCTTGCCGCCGAGAACCATCCCGGATAGGAGCACGAAGAGCGTCTGAAGCGTAACCGGCACCGGGCCCACTGGGAGCGCCAACTGGGCCCCGGCAGCCGTTAGAGAGGCGAAGAGGGGGGCGAGCGCGATGGCTACCGATTTCGGTGCGCGCACATCCCGAGCCGCAAGGCCCAGGTAAAAAAGTGCATTGCGGAGTTCTCGGCGAGTCGACTGCGGAGCCGTGGCACGTTTTTATCCTCAGGTTCCACTACTTTCGGCGTGGAGGGCAGGAGACTCGTTGAGATGGTTTTTGAGGGACTGGAGCCGCCGCGAGCCCCCCTGCACATAGAGTCGGATGACAAGGCGTTCGAGTCCTCGGTGAGCGACGCGATCGGTGCCGGTGTCAAGATAGCCGATTGGAGGAGCTTTTACGAGAGGGGAGGGCCGTTCCGAAGGCACGAGAACGAGGGGTTGAGCGGTTGGCTCGACCGCGTCGACGTCGGCGGGTACGAGTGGCCGGATCCCGCCGACGTGGTATCCTCCGCCGTCGAAAGCTTCGGCAGGCGTATCAAGGACCTTGTCGGCGGCAAGTTTGTGATACTGAAGGTCCTGGGACCCACCGAGATTTCCGAGGCGTTTTTCGCTGAACCGGCCCGCCGTCGGGGCATGGAGCTCGGCCAGGTGTCCCACCGCCTCGGTTTCGGGGTTTTCTACACCCTGAGGCGCAGCGGGGCGAGCGAGCTGTACGGGAGGATCGCCTCCTACGTGCTCGAAATTGTGAAGGCAGGCGCGGAGCTGGGTATCGTGGACGCTGTGAGAGTTGCGGATGACGCGGCAGCCTACACCGGGCCACTGTATGGTAGGAGCTTCTACGAGGAGCTCTACTTCCCGTGGCACCGGAAGCTAGCCGGAGCGGTGCACAAGGCTGGTAAGTGGGCCGTTCTCCACTGCGACGGGGACCTGCGGAAAGGCGGCCTACTTGGACGCCTGTCTCAGGTATACGATGCCCTCCACCCCCTCGATCTCGCACCGAAGTCGACGCTCGGGGAGGCCCTTGCTTGGTCCGGGGAAGTCGCAGACTCGAGGGTTGAAGCGGGGAGGGCCGTCTTTTTCACCGGCGTCCCGGTGGACCTGCTCTTCAACGACACGATAGGCATCGAGGAATTCCTCGAGGTCCCGCGCACGCTCCTCAGGCTGCACGGGAGGAGGTACTTGGTCCTGGCTACCACGCACAGCGAGTACCCGCTTAGGAGCTACCGCGAGGAGTTGCCCCGAAGGAAGCTGGAAGCCCTGCTGGCCGCGCTGAAGGCGGTCTAGCGGCTAAAACTGGTGGAGCTTCCCCCGCCTAGGGGGTCGCGCCCCCGGAAAAACCAGATATATGCGGTGAGAATTGTGGGTACGTGGTCAAAATCGGCTTCCCGAGGGTTAATTTGGGCAACGCAGCTCTCCCGATACTCGCGCTATTGCTGCTTGCGCTTCTAGCTCTAACATACTACACTCCTCCCAAGCCAGCGTACGCCGGTCTCGAGGTTAAGGATCTGCCCAACCTACTAGTGGAAGCGATGCAGGGTCTCAATCACTCGACTAGGCTCCTCTCCTCAGCCGTAAGCGGCTCGCGGGCCAACGCGTCCGACCACGTCCGGCGGATGGAGACGGTAGCTGCCCTGCTCAGCGACGCAGACGAGCTGCCTGAACTCCGGGATAGCGAGCTCGGTGAGCAGCTACGCAAGGCGGCGGCCAGCTACGCGCATGCCGCCTCAGCCGCCGCCCGGATCGCCTCCGCGGCTGAGGGTGTATCGGCTGCCAGCTACGAGCTGCGGGAGTTCCTCGAAGGGGTTAGGCGCTGCGACTTCCTCAAAGCGCGCGAAAGTGCGCCGGCGCTCCAGCGCTGGCTTCGAGAGGCTTTGGCGGATGTAGGGAAGGCTCTAACGCACTTAGCCGAGGTCGACGAGGAAGCGCTCCTATCCGACGGCCACAAGGAGGTGTATTACCGAGCAGCCGAGCATGTTTCCCGGATAGCCAAAGTCCTGGGAAACCTCTTGGCCGCGGCCGAGCTCGTGCAGCTGGCCAATGCGAGCGCTTTGGAGGAAGCGTGCCTCGGGAGGCCCGCACACTTCGGTCCCGACGCCGTTGAAATGTCTCTGAGGCTGAAACCCAGCGAGAGCGGGGAATTCGGCTACGAAATAGCCCTCCTAAAGTCCTACGTACTAGGCGGGTGCGAGCGGTGCCCGGGTAGCGGCCCCGGCCAGCAAGGAGTGGGCGGCGGGGCTGGTTGGGGGGAGCCTCAGGGTGACGATTAATGGCCTTGGGTTTCGAGCGCCCGGAGGCTCTGGCTCTAGTCGCGCTGATTTTACCCGTCTCCCTGATGCTTTTGAAAGCTAGGGAAAACAGGGTTAGGCTCCAGCAGCTCTTCGAAGTGAACGTTTCCCGCCTGGGCCGCGGACTCGAAGCCTTGAGGGTAGCGGCGCTCCTGACTCTAATACTCGTCGCCGCGACGCCCTACTACGAGCGCACAGTAAGGAGGGAGGTGCAGCTGGAGCACATCGACCAACTGTCGGGGAAAGAGGTGCTCCACGTAGTTCTCCTGGACGTTTCAAGAAGCATGACATACAGCCTCGGTTCTAGATCGCGCTTCGACGCAGCGGTCAGCACGCTGGAGAGGTACTTCTCCTCGCTCACCCCCAACGATCGCGTGCACCTGGCCGTGTTCTCCTCCTCCGTGAGAGCTGCGTGCGAGGGACGGCCAGCTGACTGTCTGAAAGCCCTGCGGGATTTGGCAGCCGGGGAGAGGTTTACGGCTATAGGCGATGCGCTCCTCTACGCTCTTTCGGTCTCAGATGCTGCTGGACTGCCCGCCGTCGTGGTGCTCGTGAGTGACGGTGTGAATAACTACGGATCCGACCCCCTTCAGGTGGCCGCGCTGTTCAAGGATAGAGGGCTCCCCCTAGCGATCGTCTCGGTTGGGGACCAGGGGATAATACCGCAGGTCGCTGAGGCGGCCGGGGCGGAGGTTTACGTAGTGAACGAGTTCACCGCGGAGGCTGTCGAAGGCCTCGCCGCAAGGGTGGCGAGGGAGGCAAGGTACAGCGCGCTACTAGCCAGGGGTGAAGCCTACATCGAGGGAGTGGAGCGGAGTTACGAACCAACCCGGATTCTCTCGGCGGTGGCCCTGCTCCTCGTAGTTTCCGCCCTAGTGGACGGTGTTTAACATGCTGAAGTTCGGGGACGCGCACCTCCTGCTCGCTCTCCCTCTGGTGTTCGCGCTAGCCCTCTACCTGCATTTCCGCCTCCACAGGAGGGTCGTGGCAAGGCTTTTCCGGCTGGAGAACCCCATGCTTAAGGTGGTTAAGCAGCCGGGGGAGGGGGGCAGGCGCATGCCCACCTTGGTCTTGAAGCTGCTCCTGTTGTCTGCGTTCTGCATGGGCCTCGCCTCCCCCTACCTCGAGGTTGAAAGGCTGCGAACCACGGAAGCGGAGGCCGAGGTATGGGAGGCGCTGAAGCTGGCAAGGCCGGCTGTAGTAGTGGTGGTTGACGTTTCCGGGAGCATGGGCGAGGCGATAGCGGGCGGTGTAAAGATCTCCGTTGCGAAGTCGGTCATCTCGAGGTTCCTGGACAGCCTACCTGCAAACCTCAGCGTTGGGTTGATCGCATTTGACGACAAAGTACGGCTAACTGTGCCTGTGACCCGCGATGTGGAGCGGGTGAGGAGCGCGGTCGCGGAGCTGGAGCCGGGGGGAGGGACGATGTTCACCTACCCGCTGGGCGTGGCTTTAAACATGCTGAAACCCTACAGGGCTTTCAACGTGTCGTGCACGATAGTCTTCGTCAGCGACGGCTTGCCGGCCGATCAAGGCCTCTACGATAGCTTGCTACGCAAGATGAGAGAGCTGAACATAACTGTAAACACCGTCTACATAGGTACCGGTGGAGACCCCGGCGCCGCCGAAATGCGGCGGATAGCTGAAGCGACCGGCGGGCAGTGGTTTAACGCGGAAAACGCCCAGCAGCTGTCGGATGTCTTCGAGCGCCTATCGCGCGAAATCGCCCGCGCAGCAGCTAGCTATACGGCGCGAGTCTCCATAACGGAGAAAGTCGTTGAGAAGCTGGACCTCAGCTGGTGCTTCTTCTCCGCCTCAGCAGCCCTGCTCTTCCTCCTGCTCTACGCAAGGCACCGAGCGCTAGGCTTATCCATCTAGGCAACGGCTCCCCCTCCAGCCTCAGGTCGTAAACCAGCAGCAGGATCCCGAGCGCCGAGATCAGCAGGCACCTGGCAATCTGAGCGAGGGTGGGGGAAACGACCTTGCATACGGATCCCTCCAGCCGGGTACTGCCTAGGAGGGGGTGTGTGCAATTTTGGTCAACCTCTCCCGCCAGTATGGTAGCAGCGTAATATACCCCCGGTTCTACTTCCAGCGAAGCCTCGTAGGCGTGCACCCTGAAACCGTAAATATCGGTGTATACCTGGCTTCCGCTTAGCTCGGCTTTCGCCAAGGCCCTTTTCTCCAGCACCTCGACAACCTTGTCGAGGGACAGCGTGGAGATTGAGTGCAGCATCGGTTCTATTAGCGCGCGGTCACTCAGCTTAAACAGGTACGCCTTCCCCCACTGCAGAGTCAGATTGATGGTAACAAGCCGGTTGTAGAGCGGGTCGTAACAGTGCAGGAAGTCTTCGGTCGTTAGCCTGGGACGGTAAAAGTATCTAAATCCTTCGGCGGCCATTACCTCGAGCTCGACGAGGGAAACCAAAACATAGGTGCGGTTCCCCGAAACCGAAAAAGAATAGATGTTGTATGGACCCGCGAAGGCGCAGAATTGCGCGCGTAGGGTCGAGGCTGCGGCCAGTGTTGTCAGTACAACGATTCCGGTTGTCGCCAGGACCGCGCCTACGACTCGAAGCACAGCTACGTCACCTCAAATATCCTTCTAGCGTATTCGAGAGCTGCGGTGACCAGCGCAATGGACAACGCTAGGTTGGCTAAAACAGCCCACCGTGTAATACCAGCGTACTGCGGCCACCCTGGATAAAGGACTTTCGACTTAAACGGGTATATCAGCGCGTACACAAACGCGACGAGTTCGGAGGGAGGGTTGTAATAGTACGTCGAATAGTAGGCCACAGCTAGGACGTAAAATAGGATCATGTGCACGAAAACCCCAACCACAGCTACTAGCTGCGGGCGTCTGCTGATCAAACCGGTTAGGAATATCACCATGCTCAAGGAGATCCCCTCCAGGAGTAGTAGAAGGAAGTCGACTGGGTCGAAGGATGCGAGCAGTTTAACATCCATAACGACGAACGGGACTACGAAGCTGAGCAGGTAGGCTGTGGCCGGCACTACCGTTGTGGCCAGCATCCACGTAACCACGTACCCCCTCCGGGTCAGCGGCTGCGAGAGGAAAACCGTGCACGTGCCCCGCGACAGGTCGCTGGCGAAGGCGTAAGCGGCCACTATAGTGAAAGTAGAGTAGAAGAAGCTCGTCACAGAGACCAGCAGCTCCATGAGCTGGCCGAGTGAAGGGGGGATCGTCGACACCACCATCAGTGTATTCACGAGCGGAACCGCTAGGGCTAGGCCTAGGTTCCACTTAGCCACGCTGTTGAACACATAGCTCATGTAAACGGCTAAGGCGGTCAGCCGCGTTCCACGACTCCCCACGCCTCCCCACCTACCGGGCGACTATCCTCGAGTACAGCTCCCCCAAGCTGGCTGTCCGAATCTCGTAGCTCTCAACTAGGCCCCGCTCGGCAAGCCTAGCGAGGGCCACCTCAGCAGCCGCGTAGGCGCCCCCCTCGACGTGCAGAGTAAGGTACCCGTCGCCCAGCTCCACGCTCTTAGCGAACTCCTCTTTAATGAGCTCTGAGGCCAGCAGCCTCAGGTCTCTAGCGGTGACAAAGTAGCGCGCCGGGACGCCGTACTTCCTGGCGAGTTCGCCCATTCCGCCGTGGTCAAGCACAACCCCCTCCTGCATGAACACAGCGTAGCTGCAGACCTCCTGGAGTTCCGGTATAATGTGGCTCGATATCACGACAGTTGCCCCGAGCTCCTCCTGCAGCGCCTTGATGAGGTTCAGTATCTCCACCCTCGCGCCTGGGTCTAGGTTAGCTGTGGGCTCGTCTAGCAGCAGAAGCTCCGGGTCGCCGACCAAAGCAATCGCGATGCCCAGCCGCTGCAGATAGCCCCTCGAGAGGGAGCGCACCTTCGCCTCCGCGTACTCGCTCAGCCCCGTTAAGCGCAGGAGCCTCCCCACCTCGCTTCGGGGAGCGCCCTTCATCCTAGCTATGTGCCGCAACAGCCTCCCCACCTTTTCATCAGGGGGGTAGAGGGGTTTTTCGTGGACTACCCCGACCCTCCTCCTAACCTCGGCCTCCTCCAGCCACGGGTCGTACCCGAAAACCTCTACCTCGCCTCCATCCCTTTTAAGCAGGCCCAGCAGTATCTTTATGGTTGTCGTCTTACCGCTGCCGTTCGGCCCCAGCAATCCCGCGACAGCGCCCTCCGGGATGTGGAAGCTCACGTTACGCAGCGCCGCCACCTTACCGTACGACTTAGTTAAACCCCTGGCCACCACCACCGGCGACATGGCACAGGCGCTCCTCGTGGCGATAAATTAAATCCTTTATGCCCAGCTCTAAGCGCCCGACCTCAAGGCGAGGTAGCTCACCAGCAGAGGGGTGAGCGGGGGCTCTACGCTGGCAGCGGGGACTTCGACGATCGAGTGGCGCGGGGTAAGGCTTCTCACCAGCGCTACGTGCTTTCTCACCTCCGCGGAGAAACCCTCTATTGACTGGATGAGCAACGAGCCGAGCTCGGGCTCCGCTAGGGGTAGCCGCCACCTCCATCTGGCGAGTCTCCTCTCGCCCGGTGTAATGAACATGTAAAATTTCACGTTGCCCCCCGAGGCTAGGATGGCCTTGGCAATCCGAGGGTAACTGCCCGCACTGTTCGCGTAATCCGTGTATACAGCTAGAGGGATCCCCCTGGCGATGCTGGTGATCCCCCCCAGCGCGTCGCCCAAGTCGAGGGACCCCCGGGCCCCTCCTCCGCAAGCCGCTTTGAGCACCTCGACCACGGCGGCCGCAGGCCTCGAAAAACCTCTCACGCGCACTTTATCGCTGAGGGTTAGCACGGCAACCTCGTCGCCCAGAGCCTCGGAAATCCTCGCGTGGAATGCCACTGTAAAGGCCAACGCTTCGAGCTTCCTCTTAAAGCCCATGGACGCGGTTAAATCCAGCAGGTACGCCAGGCGGACCTTCCTCTCCTCCCGGTACTCCCTGACGAAGAGCTTCTCGAGGCCGAGCCCGATCCTCGCCGACGCCCTCCAGTCGATCCTCCTGTAGTCGTCGCCCGAGCGGTACTCGCGGAGGTCCGCGTACTCCAGCCCAAGGCCCTTCACGCTAACTGGGTGCTCGCCGATGAGGAAGGACTCCGCCCGGGCCCTCCCGATAAGCGCGAACCTCCGCGCCCTTTTACAGGGGCCCTCGCTCACTCGGTTATCACCGCGTCGCCAACGCGGAGCACCGAGCTCCACGGGATGTCGACAACGTCCTTCGACTCGACCGTGTGCTTGGCTAAGAGCTCCAGTGCCTCCTCCGAGCCCAGCTCCTCGACAAGCCTGGCGGCTCTTTCGGCATCGGCTCCCTTAAGCCTCGGGTTGCTGTAGGGGTCGATCTCCCCCGCCAACCTCTCGGCTAGCCCGTCCTGCCCCCTGCGCCTCAGCGCGGTTGTGAACGCTAGCCACTTCACCTCCCTGTCTCCGCCTGACCGGGCTACCCTCAGCCCGATGCCCCCGATTCCAACTACGACCCCCTCCACCACGCCGACTATGCCGTTGGAGACGCTGAGGACCATCTTCCCCCTTACCTCCTCCCTCTTAGGCCACTTCGCCGGGGGCCTGGGTCGCCAGCCTCGGAACTCGGCCTCCCTCGGCGTGGCTAGGAGTAGCACCTTTAGCTCCCCGAAGGGGGCCACGTTCCTCGAGTCGAACCAGAGTATCTCCTCTACGGGGACGCGCGCCTTCAGCAGGGAGACCTCCCTATCGACGACCCTGCTCGGGATATCCACACCCAGCTCCCGGCCCAGCGAGACGAGCTCCTCCAGCGTAGCGTTCCCGGTCTGTAGCCCCAGCCTCGCCAAGTCAGAGGACAGCCTCTCGGCATCCACCGCGACATCCCCGATCCTCCTCCTTACGTAGACTTCTATGAAGGCGCCATCCTCGAGGAACACCAACCCCCCGGCTTCGCCGTAAAGCAAGCCCTCGCAGTCGTAGACTTTAGCCCCCCGAAGCTCCTCCTCGGCGTAGAACTTCCTAACCATAACCCCAGGTACCCGTGGCTCCGAAGTTTATCTGTTTCGCAAGCTAAAACATATAACCCAAGCTTTGACTGCGTGCCCCGTGGGCTTCGCGGACGCGGTTAAGCCGGCTTCAAAGATCCTAAACTCGCTCGACAGGGCTGTTGTGGGGTACGCGCGCGAGAAGCGCCTAATTCTCGCCTCGCTGATCTCAGGGGGCCACGTCCTCCTCGAGGGCGTCCCCGGCATCGCGAAGACTACGCTCATCAAAGCGCTTGCGAGAACTTTAGGCTTGCTCGGCGCTGAAATGCGCGTGAACGGCATCCCCTTTAAGGGTTTCTCAAGAATCCAGCTGACCCCCGACCTGATGCCGTCTGACATCACTGGGAGCCTCGTCTACAACCCCCTAACGCGGGACTTCGAGGTGAGGTACGGCCCGGTTTTCGCTTACATGCTGCTGGCCGACGAGATTAACCGGGCGACGCCGAGGACGCAGAGCGCCCTGCTGGAGGCGATGCAGGAGCGGCAGGTGACCATCGGGAGGGAGACGTACAGGCTCGAGTTCAGGGAGGTGGGGAAGTTCTTCTTCGTCGCCGCGACGCAGAACCCCGTGGAGCAGGAGGGTACCTACCCGCTGCCTGAAGCCCAGCTGGACCGCTTCACCACCCGAGTGGTTATAGGCTACCCGAGCACGCTGGAGGAGGAGAGGTCGGTTCTGAGGCTCCACGCCTACAGGCTGGCCGAGCCCCTCGAGGAGCTGGAGCCAATCGTTGAGCCCAGCTGGGTAGTTGACGCTCAGCAGTGCTCGGCGGAGCGCGTCAAGGTCGACGACGAGGTGCTGAACTACGTTGCGGTGCTGATCAGGCTCACTAGGCCCGAGGTCAACCGGGTGGCCGCCGATTACTTCGAGCTCGGCGCGAGCCCCAGGGCCGGCATCACGCTGCTCAGAATGGCGAAGGCCTGGGCCTTCCTCGATGGCAGGGACTACGTAACCAGGCGCGACGTGGACGACGTGCTGTTCGCGGTTCTAAACCACAGGGTTATACCCAGGCTTGACCAGGTCGTAGAGTACGAGGAGAGGCACGGCCGGTACGCGGCCAGGTACATGGTCGTAGCGGACGGGCTTGAGGCTGTCAGGAAAGGGGCGGTGTAGCGGACGACCGTCGCCTTAGCCGGCCCTATATCAGCTGTGCCGCCCGCAGTGCTTCCCGAAGGTGGAGCGCGACCGGCGTTCTCACCAGCTTATCCGGTTGCCCGATCACCTCCTCGAGCTCGGGGTAGTAGGGCAGCCACCCCAGGTACCTTACCCCCCACTCTTCCGCGCTTCGGCGGACCGCGTCGCTTCCGTACCCGAAGTTCTCCACGAGGCCTAAAACCGGCGTTCGAAGCTCGCGGAGGAGCTTCACCAGCCTCGACACGGTTGCCAGGGAAAGCCTCGAGGGGGTGGTGACTACCAGCGCCTCGGCTCTCTTCGTGAGCCTGAGGGTGTCGAGCACCTCCTCTCCCGTTCCAGGCGGCGAGTCGATGAACAGCACGTCCAGATTGCCCCAGATGGTCACTGCGAGCAGCTCGAGTAGGGCATCTGTGACCTCCTCCCCCCTTAGCGGCAGCGGTTGCCCCTCGGCGAAGAAATTGAGGGACATCAGCTTCACACCCGCCACCACCGGGGGAGTGAGCCCTCTCTCCTCCACTGGTTTCACGCCGCTGGCGCCGAGAATGGTGTGGCAGGAGGGCCCGTGGAAGTCTATGTCCAGCAGGCCTACGCGAAGTCCCTCCCTGGCGGCCAGCAGTGACGAAAGCGATGCTACCAGGCTCTTGCCCACCCCACCTTTCCCGCTGCAGACTAGGACAACCCTGGCCACTCCCTTCAATCGCTCGTCAACGATCGCCGCCCTCGGATCCAACCTCAGCCACCCAGCTTCACGTCCTTTATCCAAACCCCGCGGCCGCGCACAATGCGGAAGTCGGGGCTGCCGCACCTGGGACACCGGATGAAGGCGTGCGCGAGCTCGGGTACGTAGTGTATCGCCTCCCTCTCCTCCTCGCTGAGCCCGGAGCTGCCGAACTCCCACCTGTACTCGCAGGTCGAGCACTCAAGCTCAGCCGGCTCTTTCTCGATGAGGAGGAGCGAGCTCTCCAGCTTGGTACTCTTCTTCAGCTCGTTGAGCGCGAATGTTAAAATCTCGATGTCAACGCCCTGCAGCTCACCCACGGCGATGACCGCGCTCGAGACCGGCGCCTCCCTAGCCACCTCCTCCAGCCTTTTGACAATCGCCTCCGCTAAGGCCCACTCGTGAACCACAGGGGGTGCTGGCCCAAGGGCTTAAAAATCGATTTGGGTTAGACGCGGTACGGGAAAAGCTTATACAAGGCGCTCTACCGTGTCGTTGTGCACGAGGACTTGGCAAACCGTGCGCTGGCAGCCGCCTCCAAGTGGGGCGCCTCGTTCGCCGAGCTGAGGTTCGAGGATACAGTCAGGGAGCTCATCGTGTACGTGAACGGGAGGATAGTCTCGCAAAGCTACCAGAGGCTGAGGGGCGCCGGCGTGAGGGTGCTACTGAACGGGAGCTTTGGGTTTGCCTCGACGCACGACCTCAGCTTGAACGGGCTAACCTCAGCCGTTGAGGAGGCCGTTAAGGCAGCCCGGGCCATTGGCGAAGGCGGAAAGAGGGTCGCCGGCGAGGTGAAACCAGGCCGCTACCCGGTGAGCAACGTGGTGAAGCACCCATCCAAGGTCGGCGTAGAGGAGAAGCTGGAGTTTATCAAGAGGGCGTACGAGACGGCGAAGAGCGGCGGCGCCTCCTCCGTCACCGTGAGGTTCGGCGCCTACTACGGGAGCATCGAGCTCTACACGAGCGAGGGCGTGAAGGTAGTGTCCGAGAGGCTTGTCACGGGCCTCTCCACATCCGTCGTGCTGAGAGAGGGGGGAAGCGTCGGCGACGGCTTTGAAACCTGCGGCAGCTCCCGGGGGCTCGAAGCCTACGTAGGCGAGAATGCGCCAGAGGCGGCGGCGGAGCGCGCCTTGTCAATGGCCAGGGATTCGCTCAAGGCCAGGAGACCCCCAGCTGGGGAGCTGACGGTGATCACTCGCCCGGAGCTCGCGGGGGTCTTCGCGCACGAAAGCTTTGGCCACCTCACGGAGGGGGAGGGGATATACACGGGTGTGAGCCCGCTGGCCGGGCGCCTGGGGGAGAAGATAGCAAGCGACGCCGTAACGATCATCGACGCGGGGGTCGACGAGCGGGGAGGGGTGTTCCTCCCGGTCGACGATGAGGGTATACCGACAGCGAGAACAGTCCTGATCGAGCGCGGCTTGCTGAGGGGTTACCTGCACAGCAGGGAAACCGCGGCGCTCCTGGGCACGGCGCCCACGGGGAACGGCAGGGCTCAGGACTTCCAGCACGAGCCGATTGTGCGCATGCGGAACACGTTCTTCGAGGCTGGCGACTGGAGCGAGGAGGAGATAATACGCGACACGAGACTCGGGTTGCTTCTGGATAAGCCAAGGGGTGGCCAGGTGGAGGAGGACGGCACGTTCACGTTTAACGCGAGCATCGGGTACGTAATTGAGAACGGTGAAGTGAAGGAGCCGGTGAAGGACGTGGTTCTCGCCGGGAACATTCTGGAGATGCTCAAGCACGTGGACGCGGCGTCGAAAACCGTTTCGATATTCACAAGCCCGTTCGGCGGGTGCGGGAAAATGGGGCAGATGGTGCACGTGGGGGTCGGCGGCCCAACTTTAAGGACCAAGCTCCTAGTGGGGGGTGAGGCGAGATGAGCGATCTGCTACCACTAGCCGAGTGGGGTGTTAAAAGGGCCTTAGAGCTTGGAGCGGGAGAAGCCGAGGTATACGCCTCCACCTCTGCTGGGAAGTACATTCGCTCCGAGGGTGTGCACCTGAAGGCGTCAGCGTCCAGCGCAGCCCAGGTGGAGGTCAGGGTGGCTGTCGGGAAGCGCGTCGCCGCAGCCGCGGCGAGCTCCCTGGATAAGGAGGTGCTCGAAGACGTAATCAGGAGAGTGGTTGAGCTAGCTTCTAAAGCTGAGGAGGACCCGCACTGGGGCGGGTTACCCGACCCGGAGCCCGCTACACACGGCTGGATCGGCTTCGACGAGGGCGTAGCCACGGCTGAGCTCAGCTGGCTCTCTGAGCTAGCTAGGCAGCTCATCGGCGAGGCGCAAGCCGACCCCAGGATAAGGGTTTCGGGAACCGGCGTGGGGGCGAGTTACAGGCAAACCGCTATTGCCAATTCGAGGAACGTCGCTGTAGAGGAGCGGGGTACACTCTTCTCCGCCTGGCTTTACCTGAAAGCCGGGGAGGGAACCGGCGGCGCAAGCATCGCATCCCGCTCGCTCACCACGAACCTGTACCCTGTGGTTGAGAGGGCCGTCAAGTACGCCGTCGACGCCTCGCGGGCTACGAAGCTCGGCGAGTCGCTTAAGGCTTCAGTGCTGTTCCGGGCTGAGCCCTTCGCGGAACTCCTATCGGCGCTCCTAGTCCCAGCGTTCAGCGCGATGAACGTCCTCGAGGGATTCAGCCCGCTTGCCAACAAGCTGGGCCATAACGTGCTCGGCAGCGTAACTGTACTGGATGACGGAACAATGCCAGGCGGCCTTTCAACGAGCCTGTTTGACGAGGAGGGGGTACCGCGGAGGAAAACCCTTCTAGTGGAGAAGGGGGTTCTGAGGGGCTACCTGCACAACACCTACACCGCCCGCAGGATGGGGGTTCGCAGCACCGGTAACGCAGCGAGGGCGAGGGGCGGCATGGGGGTTGGAAGGTCCAACCTCGTAGTGGTCGGAGGCTCTTTCCCTGAGAGGGACCTCGAGAGCGAGGCGAAGGTCGTCGTGGAAGGGGGGCTGCTCAGCGTTCACACGGTAAACCCGATCTCCGGGAACTTTAGCGTCGTCGCCTCCAACCCCTACGTAGTGAGGGACGGGGAGCTCACAGCGATCAAGCCGGTCGCCGTTAGCGGCAACATTTACCAGCTCGCACCCGGCATAAAGCTCGCTCGGAGAGTGAAGGACACGTACACCGGCATCTACACGCCCGACGCGCTAATCGAAGGCGTAACGGTTTCGGGCTGAAGCTTAGGCCGGGTTTTCGCCGGCGAAGCATTCAAAAGTTTTTGAATCGTCCCTCAATGGGGTGCTGCGCGGCTTCGGTTGAGCCCCACGCAGCTTCTGCTTACCTGAATGCTTTATCGAGCGGTAAAATGGTTCCCTACGCATGGTTCCCGGATGTGGGCCGAGGAGGGCCCGTGAAGGCGGAAGCTTGTACGACGACTTTGAGGAGATGGGCGGCTGCTGGAATTACAGGTAAGGATAACTTTGCCGGCTTCGAGCACGGGGGGAGCGTTATCCGCCTTTGGATGGGGCCTACGGAGGCGCTCTATTACTCGAATGCCGAGCTTTCCGATGGGCTTTTCGACGAGCTGCCCTGGTAGAGGAGGATATTTGAGGCTAAAGTGGGGCTAAGTTCCCTTCACTACGGCAGCGCCGGCTGGGGCTTCTGGAATCACACGATGGCTTTCGACTCGTGTATGCCAATTTGGTTTATCCACTTCAAAGCCGCGGACCCTACGTGTTTCAGGGATTCTTCGCACAGGTTAGGAACCACTTCTACCCTTTGAAGCTCTACCGCGGATCCCTGTTCCTGGCCAGCGCGGTTTCAAAGCTGAGCGGGGGTAGAGTGGGGGTTTAATCCACTCTGCGAAGCCCGCTGCGCAGGATCTCGACTTGACGGAGTGGCATGTCAATAAGATCGATTGGGGGGAAGCTGGGTTTACTTCTACATAGATGGGAGGCCCGTGGCGCGGCTCCCAAACGTGGGTTACGAGTCCAGAACGAGAGCAGATCTCTGGATTGACAACGCTGTATTCGGGTACAGCAGGCGGGACGCGGGTAGGGTTTACAGGCATCTAACTCAGGAGAACCGATCAAAAACGTACTTGGATGCAGACTACGCTAAAGTGCACTAAGCCGGCATCTCCGCGGTGCCCGGCCTAAGTGCAGCCAGTACGGAGCCCATGGCAAAGCAATAATACCTGCGGTACAGCCCCTTCTCCGTGGGCGGGAGGCAGCTAGCTAAATGGCTTCTTGGACCGGCAATTTTCCTGCTGCTGCTGGCAATCCCTCCCCTCCCCTTAATCGAAACGGCTGCAAGGGAAGTCAACGCAGTGAGCCCGAAAGCCCCCCAGATTGCTTTAGGCGTCCTAACGTGGGTCGCGACTTGGTGGGTCTTCGAGGTGGTACCGCTTGGTCTTACAGGCTTGCTAGCCGCCGCCATATTCAGCCTACTGGGTTACGTAGCGTGGAGCGAGGCGCTCCGCAGCTTTGCCGACCCCATAATCTGGGTTTTCATAGGCGGCTTTACACTGGCGAAGGCGTTCAGGGTTTGGGGGCTCGACAAGAGGGTCGCGCTTAGGGTTGCGCGGGTTTACAGGGGGGATAACCCCATGCTCGCGGCGCTCTTCATCGCATGCCTACCGGTTTTCCTGCTCACGGTAACCGGCTCAATAACCGCCTCAACATCCATAGTCTACCCCATAGTGCTCTCGTACCTCGAGCTGCTGAAGCTCTCCCCGAGCTTCGCGGAAGCCGCCATGCTATGCTTGGGCGAAGCCGCTACAGCGGGGGCCATGCTCTTCCTAATTAGTACGCCCCCCAACCTCGTGGCTAAGCAGGTGCTGGAGCAGCACATCCCAAACTTCAGGCTGACGTTCTTCGACTGGCTCCTCGTCGGCACCCCTCAAGCGGTAATCGGGTTGATCATCTCGTGGCTCGTAGTCTTCAAGGTTGTGAAGGTGGAGGAGAAGCGGGTTTCCTGGGTAAGCGAGGCGAGCAGGGCGGAGGCCAGCGCCCTCGGCAGAATGAGCGTAGAGGAGAAAATGGTTCTCGCGGTTTTCCTAGCCACCCTGCTTCTCTGGCTGATCCCGGGCGCCCTCTCAATCGCGTCCTCCCTAGAACCGGGTTTAAGCTGGATAGCGGCGTCGGTGTCAAAGCTACTGCCGGAGGCTGCCCCAGCCGCTTTAGCCGTGGTTTTACTAGGCCTGTTAAGGGGCCGCAAGCGCCCACTGCTTACCTTCGAGGAAATAGCTTCGGGCATAGACTGGAACGTAATCTTCCTTTTCGGCGGGGGTATAGCGATGGGTAAAGCGCTGGACGCCAGCGGCTTCTCCAGGTGGCTCGCCCTTGCGATAACCAATGCGGGTGTAGAGCTGAACCCTTTCACCCTCTCCGCTGTCGGGGCGCTGGTCGGCTTCGCTATCACGTTCCCGGCTTCGAATACAGCTTCGGCCATTGTGTCGGTCCCCCTGGTGGCCTCAATCGCTAGGGGCGCCGGGTTAAACCCGGCTTCCCCCGTTATCGCGACAGCCCTAGCGTGCTCCATATCGAGCGCCATCCCCTCCACCACGCCGCCCATGGCGATAGTTTACGGGTCGGGGAAGGTCAGTATGAAGAGCATGTTCAAAGCGGGAATAGTATCCGACGTGACACGCCTGGCCATCCTAGTGCTCACCGAACCCTACCTTGTCGGCTTGCTTTTACAGCTGAAAGGCTTACCCTGAGCTTTCAACGAACTTTAACGCGTCTACGCGGCGAACCAGCCCGCAGGGCCTGTTCCCGGGTGCAAGGGTTGTGCGGCGAGCCAAACGGCAGGGCTGCGGCGAGTTTGGCGCGGTTCCCCTCTAACCCTTCACTGTAACCGTTACCCTGGACGTAAACCTTCTCTGGCTCCACTCGGCGTAGGGGAAGCTCGCTTCCACGGCGTAGGTGCCTTCCTCATTGAGGGTTACCCTGTACTCCGCGTGTAGGTTTCCGGAGGCCTCCAGCTTACGCTGCTGCACCACCTGAATGCAGGGAGCGCCGGGATTGTAGCCCACGGGGAACAGCTCAACGGGCTCGGCCTGCTCCCGGTACAGGAGCACCTTGAAGTCGGGGTGGCACGGCGTCGGCGACTCGTACGCGAAATCCTCCTGCGCCAGGTTGAAAGCTGAAACGCGCAACTCCAGGGTGCGCCCTCTATCGACGCTCAGGGAGCTTGCCCTTACGAGGATGATGACGCCTTCCCGGCCTGCGAGGAAACTGCTTATCCCGCGTAGCAGGTCGGCAAGGTACAGCAGCTCGCCGGGTACCTCGCTGAGGTCCGTCCACTGGTAAGTGGCGACTTTCCCGCCTCTGCGGATGGCAAGGCTGTACACGAAGTGGTCAGCACCCCCGCCCGGTTCTAGCTTTAAACCATCGGGGTGCGATTTTAGCAATTGCTCAACCCTGCTATCCAGCTCCGTTAAAATCTGCTCCGGTAGCGTGGAGGTTCCCAGGGTTTCCCTCTTTACCCTGTACGTCAAGCTCCCGTCGGGGTAGAGCCTAAAGCCGTCATCCCTGCCCCAAAAGCCGCCTGTAACGTTAAACTCTAGGACGGCGTCCCCCCTCCTCTCAGAACCCGCGAGTAAGAGGAGGGCAACCGCTGCTGTTAAAGCGAGCGCCGGGATGCCGGCCAAGTACATACTTACCCTTGCCTTCATTTCCTCCCGGGAAAACCGCTTACGCGCTCTTATTTTTCCTTTCGGCACCGCGGGCCCGGAATCGGCGAGAAACTTAAACCACGGTCTGGCGGAGCCGTGTGGCGAGAATCCTGTTGACCGGCTTCGAGCCCTTCGGCGGCGAGGAGGTGAACCCGTCCGCTACAGTGGCCAGGAAAGCCGCGGAGGAGCTCGCAAACCGCGGCTACGGGGCTCGCGCAGCGGTTTTACCGGTTTCGTTCAAGAGGGCTGGGTCCGAGCTTGTGGGTTTGCTGGACGAGAATAGGCCTGTGCTCGCGGTGTCTCTGGGGCTGCACGGGGGTGCCAGCCACCTAAGGCTTGAGCGCGTGGCTGTGAACATCAAGGATGCGCCGAAACCGGATAACGACGGCTGGCAGCCAGTCGACGAGCCGATAGACCCCGAGGGCCCCGCGGCCTACTTCTCCACGCTCCCCCTGAGGAAGATACTCGAAAGGCTAAGGGGGGAGGGGATCCCCGCGGCTATCTCATACTCAGCGGAACTTTTCTCTGCAACTTCGCAATGTACACCCTCCTACGCTACGCCGACCTAAACGGCTATCCGAGGCGCGCCGGCTTCATCCACGTAGTCTACACGCCCGACGTAGCCGCCCGCAAGCCGAACCCCCCAGCCAGCCTCCCACTGGAGCTGCAGGTGAAGGCCGTAGTGCTGGCCGTAGAGCTGGCGCTTGAGTATCGGGCGTAGGGTGCGCCCCTGGAGCCTTGGCCCCGCTTTCAACGGGCGCCCGTTCTTCTGCATGCCTCAGCCCGAGTAGCGCACAGTTGCTGCGAGTTGAGGTGCGAGCGTGCGTCCGGGAAGTCGCCTACCGGCGTCATTGAAGCCTTGTAAGCCGCTACCCCTAGCTATGAGGCGAGCCGTTCGCTCGGGTTAACCCGGTGCGCTGTGCTTCTCCAACCACTCGGACAAGTCCTTAAGTACAACCTCTTTCTCGATTTCGTTGAAGATCTCGTGCTTAAGGCCCCTGTACATTTTCAGCGTTTTATCAGGTGAGGGGAGCTTGTCGTACAGTTTCCGGGATGCCGTGGGGGGTACTAAACAGTCGTCTTCGCCGTGCATTATGAGAGCCGGGACACTAATCCGCCCTACGGCGTTCCAGACCTCTGAGACCCCTTTCCCGAACTCCGCTAGAAGCCTGTACGTTGGGTCTTTGAAAACTAGGTGGTCTGCCAAGTATTTAGCGGCAACTTCCCCGTCTTTCGACAGGCAGCTGACTGCCACTGGCAGTCGGGTTCTCCCACTGGGCCTTAAGGTGCTAAGCAGCTTGAGAAGCAAGCCCGTCGCAGCCCCCACCCTCAGCTCCACTGCCGCGCCGCTGGTGATCAAGCCCGAGATTTCACCACCGAGTCTAGCGGCTGCGTGCACAGCTATTAAACCCCCCATGCTGTGGCCCAGCAGGAATGGCTTAACACCCCCCGCCTCTTCAGCCACCAGCCTGAGGAATGCCACAGTGTCCTCGATAAACTGGTTGAACGAGTCCACATAACCCCTAACTCCTTTCGACAAGCCGTGGCCCCTTAGGTCGTACATGTAGAGGGAGAACCCGCGCTCAGCGAGGAAGCAGCCTACGTGGGAGTACCTGCCCGAGTGCTCCGCGAAGCCGTGGACGCCCACAACCACCGCTTTAGGCCGCCCTCCTGGGACCCAAGCCCGCACCAGGGTTTCCAGGCCGGTTTGCAGCTTAACCTGCCTCTCTAGGGCTTCCGGCACGCCTCTTACTCCCCTTCTTTGGTAAAAATAGGAAACGCCACATATAATACCTCTCAACGTTTAGAGCCCGAGGACCCAGTATGGTCGAAAATGGGAAAAGCCTCGGCAGGGTGGTTCAAGTAGCGTTAGTCGTCAGGGATGTCGAGCGGGTTGCCGAGAACTGGGCCCGTCTGCTCGGAGTTGAAAAACCCAAGGTGATCGAAACGGAGGAGTGGGACAAGACCCACATGGTGTACAGGGGAGCGCCCTCTCGCGGCAGAGCTAAGCTCGCGTTCTTCGAATTCGAGAATATAGTCCTTGAGCTTATCGAGCCGCTGGGCGGCCCCAGCACCTGGAGCGAGTTCCTGGAGAAGCACGGCCCCGGGATCCACCACATTGCGTTCGAGGTGGAGGACATGGGAGAGGGGATTAGCAAGCTGGAGGGAAGCGGGGGCGAGCTAGTCCAGCGGGGCGACTTCACCGGTGGGTCCTACGCGTACGTGGACGCCCGCGCTACGCTGGGTGCTATTATCGAGCTGCTGAGCTATAGGTGAGCCCCTTAATCAGACCCATTTTTTAAAGCGGTCGGGAGGCGGGTCGGCTAAAGATACTGTTTTTACCGAGGTTTCAATCACCTCCCGTGCTGGCTGCTAGGCTTTATGAGCCCTGGAAACTGGTTGTGGAGGACATCGAGCGGCCTGAGCCTCCGCACGGGTGGGCGTTGATCAGGAGCGTGGCGGTGGGGATCTGCGGCACGGATAAGGCGTTCTTCACGGGAACGTACCCGCTCTTCAAGTCGCCCATAGTCCTCGGGCATGAGGCCGTGGGGGTGGTGGAGGGGGGCCCAGCGGCCTGAGGGGGAGGCTGGTGGTCACAGAGATCAACTTTCCCTGCTGGAGGTGCTACTACTGCCGCTCGGGGCTTTACACACATTGCCCTCACAAGAAGACGCTGGGCATAGATTTCGACGGGGGGTTAGCAGAGTACTTTACAGCCCCGCTGGAGGCGCTGCACCCGGTGGATGGCTTAGACCCTGCGGAGGCAACGGAGGTTGAACCCCTCGCTGCCGTGTTGAACGCCGTTGGGCAGGTGGCACCGGCCCCCAGCGCGAGGGCTGCGGTGATAGGAAGTGGGAACCTGGCTCTGCTTACGTGCCAGGTGCTTAAGCTCATGGGGGTGGACCACGTAGCCGTTGTGAGACCCGACAGCCCTAAAGCCAAGCACCTAGCCAGTTTGGGGATCGCCACTGTGCCGCTGCAGGATGCTGCAGTCTACGCCTCCGAGAACACGCCGGAGGGCTTAGGGTTCGACTTCGTCTTCGAGTGCAGCGGGGATCCCTCGGCGCTTAACCTAGCAATAAGGATAGCGAGGCCGAGAGGGGTTATTCACTTGAAGTCGACCCCGGGCTCGCCCTTCACAGCGGATATGACGCAGGCTGTGGTGAAGGAGCTCAGGATTGTAGGCACGAGGTGCGGGGGGTTTGCCGAGTTCGGTAAGGCGGTGGAGCTGCTTAAAGCCGGAAAAGTAAGGCCGATCATCACGAGCACGTTCGAGGGCGTTGAAAACGCTGAGGAGGCGCTGAGAAGATCGTTGGAGAGGGCTGAAGTGAAGGTTGTAATCAGACTGTAACCCCTGGGCACGCACCGGTTCGGGAAAGAAAGGGGGAAGTTTTAGTTAAAAGGTCGGGGGCGGTGGTGGAGGAGGCGGCAGCCGCACAGGGTACCTCAGGTTGACGAAGAGCGATATTGCCTTGAAGGCGAACGCTCCGGAGAAGACCCCCAAGATGGCGGATCCAACCCAGGGGATCAGGCTGCCAATCGCGGAGGTTATCAAGCCGAAGACCACGATCAAGATGTACAGGATGACGTAGTTTCCGAGCCCGAACGCCTGTATAAGGTTCCAAGCTTCGCCGAAAGCGAAGATTTTGGAGAAATCGTCCGTCCTCATGAATATGGCGAGGGCGGGCAAACCTATGAACAATATCGCGATGACCATTAGAACGCCCACAGCGATGAGCGTCCAACCGAGGAGTCGACCGGGAAATCCGCCGAAAAGCATGCTCGCGAAACCTACGGCCATGATTATCAGCGGTACGAAAGCGTAGACCAGCGCGGCTATAACGAGCTTCAAACCTTCGACAAAAAGGCCGCCGAAATCGTCCAGCTTCGGCGGCTCCTTTAAGTCGAACCTGACAACCCGCTTGAAGTAGCCTAGGACTATAAAGTTCACAACCGGGATGACGTTCAGCACGATTAGGAGTATGAGGTTACCGATATCTCCTAGAAGCTTCACCATGAAACTCCAGCTTTCAGAAGCGATCTCGCCAACGCCCGATTGACCCATAAAGCTCTCCCTTCACTCATTTCTACTCACGGAATATATAAAATTTTGCTTTCAAACATTGCCATTAAACCTAACCACATATGGAGTATATTATTTCACCAGAGTATGCAACTACTTAGTTACTGCCGTTTACCGCAAAAATCGAGTTAGTTTCGATATAAAGTCTCATGGTACGCATTGGAAAACTTAACGATCAGTAGGCTTCCCCACCGAACCTAAAAAGTTAAATGGAGAGGTTTTCGAGGACGCGCTCACCCTCGAACCCCAGGTTAACTGCTCGACCGCTCTCAGGACGTTTCAACCCCGGAGTCCTAGCGGTTTACCGGCCGGGACGAAGCAGCCCGGCCGCCTTCGTGCTCAGCGGAGTGAGACGTTAAGCATGAATACTCCCGGTTACACATCCCCCCTATGGAGAGCGAAAAGTGCCTTGAAGCCCTTCTAACCAGGAGGAGTATCAGGCGGTTTAAGCCCGACGACGTGCCCCTCGACCTGGTTCTTAAGGCCGTTGACGTGGCCCGCTTTGCGCCCAGCGCTAGGAACGGGCAGCCGTGGGAGTTGGTCGTGGTTCGCGATAAGGAGCGGCGCGAAAAGCTGTCGAAGATACATCCGTGGGCAAGGTACGCCGCCGAAGCCCCGGTTGCAATCGTGGTGCTGTCCGATACCCGGAGGGCTCCCGACTCCTACATGATCGACGGCTCCCTCGTAGCCATGTACCTTTGGCTCGCCCTTCACTGCCTCGGCCTAGGCGCCGTGTGGCTCCACACCGTGCCCGTGGCCGACACCGTCAGGAGGATTATCGGTGCACCGGACCACCTCTTCCCCGTAGCCCTCTTTGCGGTAGGCTACCCTGACGAGCGGCCGGCGGCCAGGCCCAGGCGGGAGGTCAGGGACATAGTACACTTGGAGAGCTTCGGCAGCAAGCTGGAGTAGCGGATCTGGTAGTTACCTATTTTTACCTATGTGGGAGGCAGCCCGTGGTAGGCGCTTATGGAACCCTATAGGGATCCGAGTAAACCAGTTGAGGAGCGCGTTAGCGATCTTTTGAGGAGGATGACACTCGAGGAGAAGATCGGGCAGCTTTGCCAGTACAGCGGCTTCACAGAGGAGATTGAGGAGGCGGTGAAAAAGGGGCTGGTCGGCTCCCTGTTGAACGTCACGGGTGTCGAGAACGTGAATAGGGTACAAGAGCTGGCAGTTAAGGGTTCGAGGCTCGGAATACCGCTGCTAATGGGCTTAGACGTAATTCACGGCTACAAAACCATCTTCCCCATCCCGCTCGCGATGGCCAGCAGCTGGGAACCCGAAGTGGTTAGGAGGGCAGCCGAGGTCGCCGCTAGGGAGGCTGCCGCCGAGGGTATAAGGTGGACGTTCGCACCAATGGTCGACATCGCTAGGGATCCCCGCTGGGGGAGGATTGCCGAGGGATTTGGCGAGGACCCTTATCTCTCCTCCGTCATGGCCTGGGCGGCTGTGAAGGGCTTCCAGGGTGAGAGCTTTTCCCCTCACCCGGAGAGGGTCGCCGCGTGCGCGAAGCACTATGTCGCGTACGGGGCGGCTGAGGGCGGCAGGGACTACAACACAGTGGATATCTCTGAGAGAACTTTGAGGGAGGTCTACATGCCGCCTTTCAAGGCGGCGGTGGCCGCGGGGGTGGCCACGGTGATGAGTGCCTTCAACGACCTCAATGGCGTACCGGCGTCGGGGAATGAGTATACGCTGAAGACCGTGCTTAAGGGTGAATGGGGGTTCAGGGGCTTCGTCGTAAGCGATTGGAACGCGATAGGCGAGCTCATAGTGCATGGAATTGCCGCAGACGGGGCTGAGGCGGCTAAGCTGGCCATCTCGGCCGGCGTCGACATGGACATGGTGAGCGACCTCTACCGCAGGCACCTTCCAGACCTGGTGAGGAGTGGGGTGGTACCCGTCGAAGTGATCGACGAGGCCGTTAGAAGGGTTCTCACGGTTAAATTCCAGCTCGGGCTTTTCGAGAACCCCTACGCCGACCCCGAGAGAGCCAGGGAGATCGTCAAGTGCAGGGAGCACCTCGACATCGCGCTCGAGATCGCGCGCAAGTGCATAGTGCTCCTAAAGAACGAGGGGGCGCTTCCGCTCCGGAAGGATCTCAAGAGAGTAGCAGTCATAGGGCCCCTTGCCGACGACAGGGATGCGCCGCTGGGTTGCTGGCGGGCTCTAGGGGATCCGAACGATGCAGTCACGGTGCTAGAGGGGGTTAAAAAGAAGGTTTCCCCGGCGACGGAGGTGCTGTACGCCAAGGGCTGCGACGTTTCCTCCGAGGATCGAAGCGGTTTCGCGGAAGCCGTAGAGGTCGCTGAGCGCTCCGACGCAGTCGTGCTGGTCGTAGGCGAGCCTGCCTACATGAGCGGGGAGGCGGCCTCCAGGGCGTACCTGGACCTGCCGGGAGTGCAGGAGGAGCTCGTCAAAGCTGTTTGGGATGCGGTGAAGGATGCGGGTATCCCCGTCGTCGAGGTCGTCATGTCCGGGAGGCCTTTAACCATCGCCTGGTCAGCCGAGCACGCACCGGCGATACTGGCGGCTTGGCACTTAGGCGTGCGCGCTGGGGACGCCTTGGCCGACGTGCTCTTTGGCGACTACAACCCCGGGGGGAAGCTGCCGGTTACCTGGCCCAGAACGGTTGGGCAGGTTCCGATATACTACAACCACAAGCGCACAGGAAGGCCTCCGGCCCCTGACCGCTTCACCTCGAAGTATATAGACGAGGACTGGAGGCCTCTCTTCCCCTTCGGCCACGGCTTAAGCTACACGCGCTTCGAGTACAGCAACTTGAGGCTGGAGCCGGAGAGGCTGGAGCCCGGGGAGACGCTGGCCGTGAGCCTCACCGTAACGAACGCGGGCAGCCGGGAGGGCGATGAGGTGGTTCAGCTGTACGTAAGGGATTTAGTGGCCAGCGTTACCAGACCCGTTAAGGAGCTGAAAGGGTTTAAGCGCCTAACTCTGAAGCCGGGGGAAAGCAGGCGGGTTGTTTTCGAGGTGCCCAGCGAGCTGCTCGCGTTTTACGACAGGGCCATGCGGCTCACCGTTGAGGCGGGCGAGTACGAGGTGATGGTTGGCTCGTCGTCGCAGGACATCAGGTTGAGGGGAGGGTTTAGGGTTACGCGAACCGAGCGCTTCATCGCCTCGGGGAGGGTCAGCTTCACGCGGGCTTTGGTTCTCTGAGCAACACCCCGGGAGAACGCTGGGCTACCCTTTAACTTGGGTTCGCGCTCGAGTAAAGCACTTTAATGCTGTTTTTCGAGTATACAGCGATGGGGAGGAGTTTACTCCCGTTGATCGCACTAGTGGCATTATGCACCACTGCTGCTGTGCCCAAGGTTCAGTTCGGCGAAATAGAGGTTATCACAGGCGGCAGCGGCGCTGTAACGGTGCGCTACTTGACGCTCAACATCACCTGCCAAGTGGCGCTCTGGGGGCCTGGTTGGTCCTGGGACAACAACTCTAGCCTCCAAGCTAACTGGCCAGCGCAGACTGTAAAGGACCGGGGGATCTCCGGGCGTTTAAGCTCGCCATGGGGTGTGTTCGAATGGAGGGAGGAAGTCCTCTTTGGTTCGGATTTCGCGCTTTACGAGTTCGCATTAACAGCGGAGTCGGATTTAACGTTTGAAAGCGTCGCGTGGATCATCGACCTGCCAGTCGGCAACTTCGCGGGTGGGAGCGTTACAGCCCTCCTCTCCGACGGAACTTCGCAAAGCGTGAGATTGAGGGTAGAGCATGCCCCAGGCGAGGGGGAGCTGGCGGGCTACGGCAACGGCTTCAGCTGGGTCGTGCCCATCGGGCAAAACCTCGGTGTAGCTGTGGCGGTTTTCACGGATGCGGCTCCCCAAGTCTCCATAAGCGCCACCGATGAGAGGGAGTGGGGTGGGGCGACGTACAGGCTGAGGTTCTACTACCCGGGAGGGCGCCAAGTGCTTAAGGCAGGCGACACGATAAGGTTCTACGTATACGTACACCCCTACAGCAGCGCCGAGGGCTACGAAACCGCGGTTCGACGCGTGCACGGGTTAGCCTACCTGCGGGGCGGCGGCACCCCTTCCAGCGAGTTAAGGGATCTCCTAGCCGCGGGTAAGCTCGAGAGCACTATAGAGCAGATGAGGAGGGAGCGGCAGGTTCTGCTAATTCTCTACGTTGCGTTCGCCTTAGCTTTGGTATTCGCTTTGGTGCTCTTTTTGAAAAGGCGCCGCACGTAGTTTCCGCGAGCCTTTTTTGCGGCGTAGCAGCTGTGCTATGCGGGAGTACAGCTCCCCCGCAGCTCTTCGCGTTGTACAGCCAGTTGCTTTTAACCTCTTCTTTCCGAGGTTCGAGAGAGTGCCTTGATGAACTCGACAGCCACGTAAACGAAGACTATGAAGGCTGCGAAGAACCACGCGAGCGTTACGAACGCCGGCGCTAGCATGCTTAGCGCGAAAGCCAGAATGAGGGCGCACGCTACAAGTAAAGCGCTCCTACTCGCCATTTTCAGCCACGGTCCCCTCAGCTAGGGATGGTAAAAATGCTTGCCCCGGATGAGAACAGGTTAAAATACTCTTCCCGAGTGCTGTAAACTATGAAGTTATGCCGGTACCTCCTTCCGCTGCTCCTTGTTTCAGCCTGCGCTTTCGGATTACCTCAAGGCAGGTACGGCGATATCGCGATTTCCTTCGGCAGCAGCGGCGCGGTGGTGGTGCAGTACTACGCGCTCAGCTTAACGGGGCAAACCGTAACGTGGGGTCCCGGGTGGGCGTGGGACGAAAAGTGCGGTGCTCAATCCAGTTGGGTCCCCGAGGAAGTTGGAGAGAACGCTTTCGCAGGCTCGGCTGTGTGCAGCTACGGCGAGTTTCGATGGATGGAGCGAGCGTGGGTAGGCGACGACTACGTGCTGGTGGAGATCCGCATTGAAGCTAGTGCCGATACTTCCTTCGAGGACGTCGCTTGGATCATAGGTTTACCGATTCAAAGCTTCAGCGGTGGTAAGATTACCGCGGTAATGTCTTACAGCGGAAGCCAAGATGTGGCACTCAGGGTAGAGCACGTCCCCGGGCAAGCGGGGTTAGGTCCGGGGAGCCAGGGAGCAGGCTGGATAATCCCGTTCGGCACCGACGTTGGGCTCGTAGCTACGGTCTTCAGCGACGCGGCTCCCGATGGACCTTACCTCGACGTTACAGATGATAGGGAATGGAACGGAACGACTTACGGAGTAAGGCACATACTGTACCCCGGCGCCGATCGAATACTCATGAAAACGGGCGATACCCTCGTGTTCTACGTTTACCTTCAGCCCTACACCGAGGCGAATCAGCTCGAGAGGGCAAAGCAGCGTATCCTCGATATAGTGTACCTGCTCAATCGGGGCTTAAGAGCGGAGGAGATTAGCGAATACATAATTGCCGGCAGGCTGGAGGCTGCAGCTGGAGAGGCTCGAAGCCAGCAGCAAACTCTGTTAGCTGCATATGCGGTAGCCGCAGCAGCCGTAATCGCTGCTCTCGTGTACTTAGCGCGTAAAAGGCGCGCTTAAAGTAAAATCAACTTAAAGTGCTTTAATTTAACCGAGCAATCGATTTAATCTTGGTAAATTCTTAATTAATCTGTACTAATAGTGTAGGTTAACTTTAATTTTAAATATTTATTAGCTATAAATAGTTTATTAAAAAAATAATAAAAATAGGTAAATTTATCTTTACTGTTTAATATTCTTTGAAAAAATTTTATTAGTAAACCTCACTTAATGTAACTAAATTTTCTATAATTATGAAAAATTTAAATATACGTTGTGAACATCTAAGTTATGGATAGAGAAAGTAATAAAATTAAACTGTTGATACTCTTAATTACCATTTGCATTGGTTTTACCGAAGTTTTAGCACAGATAACTATTAAACCGGATAATCTTCCAAATGCCACCGTAGGAGTACGCTACGAGGTTCAGCTGTCCACCGAACCGTCTGCCACGATTGACAGCTGGGACATAGCGAGTGGCAGTCTTCCGCCTGGGTTAACGTTGAGCAAGCTCGACGCCTATAAAGGCTTGATTTCTGGAACCCCCACGCAGGAGGGTACGTACAACTTCACAGTGAGGGCGACTAAAACCTATGCCACTCAACCCAAGCCGCTAATCATCCTTAGGGAGTACACATTGATTGTAGTCCGCGTCCAACTCAACTTGCAGCCTCAGACAATCGCTGCAGCTACCGAGAACTCCTCCTATTTGGCTTACATAGGGGTTTCCGGCGGCACCGAACCTTACACCTGGACTGTTACAGGCTTAGAGACCGAAGTTACGGGTATAACGTGGCGCTTATCCCGTGGACGGACCGACCGCATCGAGCTCTACGGGACACCGCCCATTGGTAGCCACGGAATCCGCATCATCACGGTGACTGTGCGCGATCAAAAAGGGTTTTCCGCCTCCAAGCAGTACCTTTTGACTATCCACGAGCTACCTTGGACGTACGAGGTAACTTTAAGATGCTTAACCGAGCTGGGGGACGAGTTCAGGGCGTACGTGCTCCTGGATGAGCTCGTTTTTAACCGAAGCCGGAGCCAGCTCGTGAGTCCTATCTACGAAGTTACAGTTAGGAGGGTTTCTGGTGTTGGAAATAAATGGTTTCAAATAGGAACGGTAAATTTACCCGGTTTTGACCTAGTGTACGCCGGTGTCGACATATCGGTGAACCCCGCTGCCGGCTACGTTGGGGAGAACCCCTTAACAGCCATAATCTCCGTAAACGTCGACGCCTACTACCCCCACTTATCTGAGGAAAAGGAGCTGCGGCGGGCAATCTACGTGTTTTCCGTTGGGCTCACGGGTGTTACAAAGAAACTGAATGTAACACTGAAGGGGATAGCGGCTGACGTGAAAGTAAACGCTACCCCTGTGCAGGTGGTTGAAGGGTTCAACAAACTGGTTGCAGGCAAGTCAACGATCTTTAAAGTCGGTGTTAGCATAGAGTGTAACAGGTGCCCGGTTTTAGCGAACGATATCCCGATACGCGTAATGCTCTACCTACCCAACATTGAATGGGTATGGGAATACCCCGAATCTGAGGGGTCAACGACGAAATACGCTACAGCTACGGCAATAATACCAAAAAGGTTTACGGTTGACAATAGAGTTAGAAAGTGTGTGGGCAGCGCCATCGTGTACGTTCCAACCAACTTATCTAACTTCACTGCGACCGGCCGCATACTGTACAGGGTAGGTGGTATATGGCCCGCGGGACTCTACTATACAGCTCCTTATCCGCTGAGTATACCTAGGCCTTCAACTGGAGGGATTACGAAGGCATCCTTCAGCGTTCAAGCAGACATCCTTAACGCTGTGAGGGAGGTCAACGAGGACAATAACGTTTACAGCTCATCTCGGGAAGTTATCGCGACTAAAAAAATCAAGATCCTCTTTTTCCCCTGGGCTGAAAACAGCACAGAAATGAGCAGGGGGATGGGCGCATACACCTCGACATCCGCGTATATACGCGAGGTAGTGCAACCCGCAATTAAAACTCAAATAGAGTTCTTGCAAGCGATATACCCGACAGCGGAAGCGGCTATACTCTACAATGTGTACCCGTCGATCATGGTTAGAGGTTTATACGATACCTGTTCCGCTCAGTATGCAGCTTTTGCGAGATCGTACTGTCCATGCGATTGCAATGCACCTTGCAATGACGCTTGCAAAGCATGGTGTGAGTGCGCAGGCAACGCGGCTTGGAGCTTCCTCTACGGAAGCAATGGGATTGGGAAAATGGCTGACGATGCAGGCTACGACTTCGCCGTAGCATTTAGGGTGGTGGGTGGGGGCGGGTGTACATGGGGAGCCTCTCGGCCAATGGCTGCTTACGTAGACATAGGCTCCTGCTACGCTGCCCTATCCCACGAGATGTACCACGTTTTAGGGCCAATGTACTACGACGATTACTCATGCCCAACGGCAAACCAATGCCCTGCAGGCTACTGGGTTAATAAAGGCGAGCAGGTCGATAAAGGGCGCTGCTACATAATGTCCGCTTGCGGCGGTGCCCCGTGGTGGGTTCAAACGGAAATGTACAACCGGCTACTCACCGGCTGGTTTAACCCGAGCGGCGCCGACCCAGAGGCAATACGCATCAGCGGTGCAATTTACAGGAACGGGAGCGGCCGCCTTGACCCATTTAGAACGCGTACTTCAGACAGGATAGCGTCTCCGGGTTTGGCGGGAAACTACTCAGTGGTTTTACTGGACTCCAGGGGCAGGGAACTGGCTAGGTACGGGTTGAACGCCTCTTTTGCCGGCGAGATCTACACAGACGTATACGGTTTCATGTTCTACGCGGCCTTCAATGAAGAGCTACGCACAATCGAGCTTAGAGATCCTTCGGGGAGGGTTCTAGCGGCGAGGGGCGCCTCGTCCAATAGGCCTCAAGTAAGCGTTACATCGCCGAAGGCGGGCGAGGTAGTATCCAACGTTACCGGTACTTTCCTTATAACGTGGGAGGGGAAAGATGCCGACGGTGACCTCTTGTACTACACAGTCCTCGTAAGCTCCGACGGCGGGGGAACATGGATACCTCTCGCTGGGGATGTCACTGCATCTTCAATTGGATGGAATCCGACGCCCTACGAGGGTTCCGAGGACTACGTAGTTAAAGTGATCGTCTCCGACGGCTTCTACAGCAGCGAAGGCTTATCGGGCAAGTTCAAGGTTGGTGCCTATGTTCGCTTGGACATTGAGTCCCCCTACGGTGAAACGAGGGGGGGCTGGCTGGTACCTTGCCAACCAAACCGCGGTTTTCAACGTTACGCCAACGAAAGTTGAGATGAGCGGCATTCTAGGAGCTCTGGGAGGCTACTACGAGTTTGTCGGATGGTCCGGCGACTTGTCTTCAGCAAGTCCAACCTCGAAGGTTGTCATGGATAGTAACAAGAGGGTTGTAGCACAGTTTAAGCCTAACTACACGATGCCTCTACTGATTCTAGCTGGGGTAACTATAACCGCCCTGCTAACCACCATAGCCGGTTTAAGGGTTAAAACTAGGTCAAGGCAAAAAGCTCCCCCTCCTCCGCCGAAGAAGTAGCCTAAAACTAAATCCTTTCTCCTGACTGTTAACCCTACTCAAAATACCGTCGCTTCTAAGCGGTACTCGGAAAACTCGCTTGCTGCTCCTAAGAAAGTGGGGTCTTTCGAAATATTTGCGAACACCTCCGTACAAAGCGCCGCCTATCACAGGTGGGGGCCGTGGAGCCTGCCCTCCTGTACCCAGCGACCGGAAGCGGGGCTAGGCACTACGTCTCCACTCCGAGTACGCCGCTTGAGGAGAGCTCGGCTACTTTACTCAAAGTTTCCCGGAGTGTGGTAAGCACTGCTAAGCTCTCATCCGCAGAGGGGAACCCTGTGAAATCCCTCTTGCTTGCCAGCTACCGAAGCCGCACTAAGCACCCCACGGGACGGGAAGACTGCGCCAAGGTGTGCACGTTTAAGGTGTACCGGAGTCGGCGGCTAGCACGTTGTACGTGGGTTGCCCAGAGTCCTACGCAAGAAAGAAATAGGGCGTCAATGTTGCTGGAAACAGCTTGAAGTGGTGGTAGGCGTGGCTTCATCGGTCCTTGTTGAGAACGTCAGCAAGGTTTTCCACACGAGGGAGGGAGGGCTCCTCTTTAGAGGTAAGAAGAGGGTCGTCGAAGCGCTGAAGAACGTTTCCTTTGAGGTGAGGGAGGGTGAAGTTTTCGGGCTTCTGGGACCTAACGGTGCGGGTAAGACGACCACAATCAAAATTTTGAGCACGCTGTTGCTCCCGGATTCCGGAGATGCTTGGGTCAATGGGTACCACGTTGTAAAGGAGGCCAACAAGGTCCGCGAGAGCATCGGCGTAAGCTTGTACAGCGACAGGGGCTTCTACTGGAAGCTAAGCGGGCGCGAGAATCTAATGTACTTCGCCAGGCTATACCATCTGGAAAGGAGCTACGCTAAGAGCCGTATAGACTACCTGCTTAAGTTACTGGACTTGGAGTCCGACGCCGATCGCTTGGTTGAAGAGTACAGCACTGGTATGAAGTCCAAGCTTAACATCGCTAGGGCGTTGCTGCAAGACCCTCCGGTGCTATTCCTTGATGAGCCTACAATCGGTCTCGACCCAACAGCTGCGCGGAAGGTGCGCGAGGTAATAATGGAGTTGAGGGGGGAGGGGAAAACGGTGCTTCTGACGACCCACAACATGTATGAGGCTGAGCTCCTGTGCGACAGAGTAGCCATAATCAGCAAAGGGAGGGTCATTGCCATCGGGACTCCTGGTGAGCTAAAATCAAAGGTTTCGGAGCACAAGGTAATCGAAGTAGAGCTTGCAGGCTTCGACGAGGGTTTGCTGGAAATGGTCAAACAGGGACGGGGGGTTATCGGTGCGGCTGCGCGGATACGGGATCCGGTTTCCGGCTTAGCTGAGCTGAGGATCGTCTACGACGGCGACTTCGCATTGAAGGATGTATTGGGAATGCTGCTGTCGAGCCGGGGAAGGCTTATCAGCGTTAAAAGCTTGGAACCTACGCTGGAGGACGTTTTCGTGACTATGACTGGTGAGCGCCTTGAAGCGCCTAGTTAAGTATCCCGTGCTAGCCTCGCTGATAGGGGTAATTATCAAGGAAATGAAGATCATGTCCAGGTACATCGGCACACTGGTAATCGTTATTTCACTCCCCTACATGCTTAGCGGCTTCTTCATAGGTGTGGGGTACACGGTAGGCGGAGAGGCGGCAAATAGGAACTTCTACATGAACACTGGAGTGGAAAGCCCGCTGCTGTACCTGACGCTTGGGGGCACGCTCATGATGGCTAGCATGTTCCTCATCGAAAATGCCTCCGGGATCATCAGGGAGGAGCAATTGATCGGCACTTTCGAGCTCCACTACCTAACTCCGAACAACACGATACTCCTATGGTTCTTCCACGCAATTGCAAGCTCGCTTTTATTCCTCGGGGTCTTCGCTGCCAACGCGTCCCTCGTCATCGCAGTTGCGGGCTCCCTTTTAAACCCCTACGAGTGGTTGCTGGTGTTTGCGATCGTGCTGCTAGGGATACTGCCGCTGGCGGGCCTCGGGCTCGTAGTGGCCGCGTTAACTGTGCGCTTCAAAGAAGTGTGGGCTGTCGCGAACATTGTAAGCTCGTTTATCGCTATGCTCTCGGGCTTCTACTACCCCCTGGAAGTCTTCCCTAGAGCCGTCCAGCTTATAGCTCAGGTTGTTCCAACCTCGCACGCGTCCGAGCTGCTAAAGAAGATCGTTTCGGGAATGCCCGGTCAACCGCCTCTAGCTGAGCGGCTAACGTTGATGGCCGCTTTAGCGCTGGGCTACTTAGCTTTAGGCAAGGTGTTCTACTCCAGGTGGGAGGATGAGGCAAGGAGGAAAGGTGAATTGTCCAAGTACTAAGTTCCTACGGGGTTTTAAAGCGGGTCTCGCAGAGCTGAGAGGAGTTGTGGAGGTGTGGTTCAGGAACTACTTCAGATACCCCGCGTGGATTATAGCTGACGTAGTCACAACCCCGGCTTGGCTCATTCTGTTCATTGTACCGATACTGATGTTCCTTCCGCGGGAGCAGTGGCAGGATCCCGGGGTTTTGAACACGATGTTCTGGGCGATGGTTCTCTGGGATGTAGTTAGCTCGGGCATATGGAGCTTCGGGATGGCCATACGGAGGGAGCAGCAGACGGGAACTCTGGAGGCCCTTTTCGTCACCAACGCCAGTAGGGCGATACTCTTCTCGGGGGGCTTATGCGTTAGGACAGTAACGATGTTCATGGGCATCCTTTACATGTTCGCGTTTTTCACAGCGATTTTCAAGGTAGAACTAATGCTCTTTAACCCCCTTGGCGTGCTAGCCAGCCTAGTTACCGGCTTAGTAGCCGCCCTAGGTTTCGGCTTAATTTACGGGTCACTTGTGCTTCGCTTCAAGAACATCGGCCCCCTAAACAACGTAGTCCAGTTTATACTGCTCGGGATTTGCGGAGTCTTCGTTCCAGTTACATCGCTTCCCAGCCCGCTCCGTCTGATATCGTACACGCTGCCTTTCACCTACGTCGCCGACCTGGTTAGGCATTATGCACTGGGAGCGGAGTCGCTGCTGCCGCTAATGCTCGAATGGGCCACGTTACTCACCCAGACAGCGGCCATGCTCATTTTGGGGTTGTCCATGCTCAAGCAGGTTGAGCACCAGATGAAGTACACGGGCGGTCTAGGAAGCTATTGAAAGCGCCAGCTCCCGCTTCTACGCAGCTTAAGGATACCTGACCCCTTTGGAGCGCCCTACACATATATTCGCTAAATCAGTGCAGCTCTCTATCTGCTGAGCGAGCGTAGCTTTATACAGATGTGTAAATCTCGATTCCAAGCTCTTTAGCCGCATCTACGGCGTCGTCATCCGCGTAAGGCGTGATCATTATAAGCCTAGAGGGGATTTTACCGGTTTTCCTAATGTAGAACTCACACTTGCTCTTGAACACATAGACGTCAGACCTTTTCACGTGGGATGAAACCTCAATGAGCATGTTCTGCTCATCGCTGACCGCTACATCGATCTCTACCTCACTCGGTCTCCTGAAGACGTACCCTTCGCTGTCGAATTCCCTCCACCTTTCAACTTTAACGTTAAAGCTTCTCTCCAGTACCTCCTTCAGCCCCCGTCTAAAAGCGGCCTCGCTCATAATACCCCATCTAGCCCCCAAAGCGGAAATCTGCCTATTGACCAGCTCAAAGCCCTTAGCCATGTCCTCCCTCAGCTTTGCGAGCTCGCTCCACAGCTTGGCGAGCTCCTGGTCGTGGCGCTCAAAGCCCTTGGCCATGTCCTCCCTGAGCCTTGCGAGCTCCTGGTCGTGGCGCCTGAACCCCTCGACCATGTCCTCCCTGAGCCTTGCGAGCTCCCGCTGAGCCGCGCTAAGGCCCCGCAGCACCTCCTCAAGCCCGATAAGCCCCGCTACCGCTAACCTAAACTCCTCATCCTCCTTCAACAACTCCAAAATCCTCCTCTTCAGCAAATTCTTTGGTGCATCCATCGATCAATTGCTGCCTCACGCCGATATAAAGTTACTTAAACCAAACCTCCACACGCTTGGTTTCAGCTCTTGAGGTCGGGGTATCGAGAGGTTCCCCGGTAGAGGTTATGAGGCTTGCACCCAGCCTTTTACAGCAATGAGTGCCAGAACGAACTCACACTAAGTCTTTGAAATCTTTTACCCCGAGTAGCCGTTTTTGCATCCTGGAAGAGCCCCAGACCTAAGCTCCCGCTACCGCACTTTTCCATTGGGCACAACCACCGCATGTTTTGGTAAACCCTTCGTGGACCTGCCGCTAATCGGGCCGCTTCATCATATACTGAGCGGATTGCAAGTGCAGGACCCCCGCCGCGCAGAGCACATTAAAACGCCTCGGCTCGGACGGCATATCACGCGGGGAAATTGCGCAGTTTAGTAGCAGCTAAACTGCGCAAAAGGACGGCAGCGAGAACGATGTCGAGGGTTAGCGCTTACCTGCGCTGGACGCTCTTTCGATTACCTGGGTGGGTGCTCGACTGCTAGCACTGGATTCACGCCGCCGATGCTCAACCTCTCTAAAGCCTCCTCGAAGTCAGGTGTGGTACCAGGTGTCGAACCTGCAGTCCACGCTTACCGCACCCCGGGAATCCCGCTTACGCGCTCAACATCCTCCGGCGCCTTCACCGGATACCCTTGCGCGCCAAAAGGCTGCCCGGAACTTTTATAACTCGACTCACGCCTCCTCGACTGTGGAGCTGAAGTACGGTAGGTGGATCCTAAGGCCTAGGAGGCCGCCCCTCCGCTGGGGCAGGTGGGTTCTGAGGGGCGCAAGCTATGGTTGTTTACGTGAGGCTGAAGGTCAGAGGGAGGGGGGAGAGGGAGCTCGTGGCTCTAGTTAACGGAGGCGCCCACAGCCCGGAACCTGTGCTCGTTGTTGACGAGATCACCGCGAGAGAGATGGGGTACGTCACGGGCGAGGCCGCGGAAGCTTCAGTGGCGGATGCCCGCAGGAAGGTGTACATCGTGAGAGATGCGGTCGAGCTAGTGCTGATCGGCGAGGAGGGGGAGGAGCTTTCCCGCCTCAGGGCCCACCTGGTGATACACCCAGGCCTAGAAGAGCCCCTCATAACGGATGTCACGATCGATGAACTGGGGATCTCCGTGCTGAGCTTCAGCAAAGGGCTCTGGAGGCACGCAAGCGACCCTCCGGGCAGGGTTAGGGTGAGTGCAAAACCCCCTTACGCGCTCTAAGCTACCGTTGCGGCCGAGCGCGGAAAAGCCAGGTTTTACCCCTCCGGCCACTCAGAGGTGGCGCACCCACCGCGGGAGCTGGCGCTGCGCTAGCCAAGGCCCCGAGCCGTCCCGGAGCCATCGCGAACCGCACCCGGTACACCTGGCATACAGGTTAATTTCATATAGCCTCGGAGAGGGTGCAGTGGCGTGAGGACCGAGAGGTCTGGCTGCCTGATTCTGACGGACGGCGTTTTCCGATTCCTGCTGGGGGTGAACTACTGGCCCCGCCTGCTCAACATCCGGATGTGGAGGGACTGGGACGAGGGTGCGCTGAGGCGGGACGCGGAGCAGATGAGGGAACTGGGCGTCCGCGCAGCTAGGGTGTTCGTCAAGTGCGAAGACTTCGCCGACGAGCAGGGGAACCTGCGAGAGGAGGCGGCCGCCAAGCTGGGCAGGTTCCTCGACATACTGTCCGAGAACGGGGTTGCCGCCTTCGTCACGCTGCTTGTCGGGCACATGAGCGGGAAGAACTGGCCCATCCCGTGGACGAGCTTCGAGCGGCTCTACGAGCCCGAGTCGGTGGAGCGCACGCTGAGGTTCGCAAGGGGCATCGTCGAGAGGTTTAAGAATCACCCGACGGTCGCGGGCTGGATACTGAGCAACGAGCTCAGCCTCGTGAAGCGGGCGGCGGGCAGGGGCGAAGCGCTCCAGCTCCTCCGCTCCTTCGCCTGCGCTGTGAGGGCTGCCGACGGGGAGCACGTGCTCAGCTCGGGCGACATCCCCGACAGCTACATGCAGGAGACCCCGAGCGTCAGCAGCATCGTCGACTACGTGGGCCCCCACCTCTACCTCTACGACACCGACGAGGTGCGCCACGGCTATTCCTACGCCGCTTTCCTCGAGCTTTTCGCCTGCGCGGGCGAGGTGCCCGTCATCCTCGAGGAGTTTGGGTTCAGCACGCTGCAGTACTCTGAGGAGAGCCACGCCGAGTTTCTCAACGAGGTCCTCTACACAGCCCTCTCCCACGAGGCCTCCGGCGCGTTCGTCTGGTGCTTCTCTGACTTCCCGCACGAGAGCGACCCGCCCTACGAGTGGAGGCCCCTGGAGCTTGGCTTCGGCCTCCTCAGGAAGGACGGCACCCCGAAGCCTGCGGCGGCGGTCTTCAAGAGGTTCGCTGGCGAGCTGGAGAAGCTGGAGGCGCTCGGGCTTCACACGAAGTACAGGCGCGTCGCCCAGGCGGCGGTAGTCGCGCCCTTCTACCTCTTCAGCGACTACGAGTTCGTCTGGTACAAGGCGGCTCTCGGCTTCTACGCGCTGGCCCAGGTGGTCGGCACCTGCTACGCGATGCTCGCGGCGGCCAGCGTCCCCGCGAAAACGGCCTACGAGCTGGGCGTGGAGCGGACCTTTGGGTGGGCGAAGCTCCTGGCAATGCCCTCCGCCGCTGTTGCCCTCGCCTCCACGTGGAGGAAACTGCTGGGCTACGTCGAGGGGGGCGGCACGCTCTATGCATCCTTCATCAGGGGGTTGGGGGGTTTCAGGGCGCTCCACGAGTCCTCAACGCATATGTGGGGGGAGCTGTTCGGAGTTGAGAACACCCTCGAAGCCGGCAGCGTGGGCAGGAAGCTCGAAGGCAGGGTGACGCTGGCCTTTGAGAGGGACCTGCCGCCGCTGCGGAGGGGGTCGGCGCTCGCGGTAAGCATCCCCGAGCCTGTGTGGGTCTTCAAGGCAAGGCCTGTCGACGCTGAGGTTCTCGCGGTCGATGAAAGCGGGGAGCCCGTGCTATTCGAGGCGAAGAGAGGCGGCGGGCGAGCGCTGCTCTCGTTAATCCCCATCGAAGCCGCCCTAGCCAGGTGTGAGCGCGTCGATTGGGGCTTGCGCATGCTCTACGAGGCGTTCGCCCTTGCTGCCGGCGCGGAAAGGCCTTACATCAGCAGCGACCCCCGCGTCGAGGTGCAGACTTTCGCCTCGGGGAGCGAAGACCTGGTCATCGCTATCAACCGGTCACGCCAAGCGCTCGAGGTCGTGCTCACCCCGGCGAGAGCTCCGAAGGAGGTTGAGGTGGTGGCCGGCAACGCCCAGCTCAAGGGCATGGAGAGGGGTGGGATCGCGCTCTCGATGCCCGGGAAGTCGGCAAGCGTTCTGCACTGCAAGAGGTAGCAACCGGGAGACTGGCACTCGCAGCCGGGAGCGTGCTCCCGGCCGCTGTTTCACACGGGTTGGTAGAGGGCGGCGGCTGCGGCTACGGCTTGCGGCTGAGTGGGACTCCGGGGTAGGGCGGAGGAGCCAAGCGTAGGCGCTAGCAGCGACGGGGTTCTGGAGGGGGAGGGCGGGAATAACTCGTACTCAAGCTGCTTGCCGAGGCCGGAAAGCGCTCCCGAGGCTCAGCGGCTTCCCGACCTGGGCCCAGCCCCCCTAGTGGGTTTGACTACCTCCCAGGGTTCAACTCCCCCCTCTACGACGAGGAACATGGGGTGGGGGTCGAGAATCTTCACCCCTTTCAGTCTGTCGTACCTCTCCGGGTCCCTCCTCTTCAGCTTCTCGAGGAGGTGCAGCGTCTCGTACTCCAGCTGGCCGGTGGTCACCGTTATCGTGGTATGCCCCGAGTACGCGCCCAGCTTGCTCCTGTCGAACTTGTAGCCCCTCGCCTCGGCCTCGAGGTAGACCGCCTCGAGGTACTCGTTTATCGCGTCCAGGGGGGAGGCCGCCCTCCTGAACCTCTCCAGCTGCGGGTGATTCCTGTAGCCCCTCGTCTCCCCGGCGAGAACCTTCCTCGCCAGCAGGGCTTCGCGCCACAGCGCAACCAAGCCCTTAGCGTCCAAGTACCTGGGGTGGATAGACCAGAGCCTCACGCGCGCACACCCCCCGCCAAACCTCTGAGCCTCGCATCCCAAACCGAGGAGCTGATCGCCCCCACTTTATAGAGCTTACCCTTGCGCCACTCGAAGGGGTTGGGCAGCTGGAGCCCATCCGGTGGGCACGAGCCGGGAGCGCGGGCGCCTGAGGCAGTTCGGGCAAGTTCGCCCGCGCAACCCTCTCTCTCTCTTCGAGAGCGCAAGACCGGTGTAGCGAGGAAGAGCGCGGCTGGAGTTTCGGAGTCCGAGTTCCCAAGATCTGCTCAAATCTTCCCAGCCGCAGCCGTTTCGGCTCCCGCGGTTGGAACGAGGGGCAGTGCGCCAGGTATAGCGCACAGCGGAGATCGCCGGCCAGGGGAGTTCTCGAGGAGGGCGTCCGAGGTGCCCTAGGTAGCGGGGTGGGGCGAGCCTCGCGAGTAAAGCTCGCTGAGAGGGCCTCGGCTGGACTGCGGGACGCTTATCGATCCGAAACGGCCGGCTAGCGGGGCTAAACCTCGTAGTTGGAGAGGATTAAATCCACGATCCTCCCAACGCCCTCCCTAAGGGG
>CALHPJ010000009.1 GCA_938036345.1 uncultured Thermofilaceae archaeon
CGTCGAAGCTTGCGAGGGATTCGATGCCGATAGCCACCTCGATCCTCTCGCCTTCGCCCGGGTTGAGCAGCTTCGTCTTCTTGAAGGCTTTAAGCTCCTGGAGCGGCTTGTCGACCCTACCCTTCGGCGCCTTCACGTACACCTGGGCGACCTCCCTCCCGGGGCGCTCCCCCACGTTCACCACCTCGAAGGACACCCTCACCCACCCGCCCTCGACCGCCACGCTCAAGCCCCTGTACTCGAAAACCGTGTAGCTGAGCCCGTAGCCGAACTCGTAAGCCGGCTCCACGCCGAAGGTATCGTAGTACCTGTAGCCGACGTAGACGCCCTCCTCATACACTACTCTCCTCGGGTTATCCCTGGGCTCGCCCGGGAAGGTCCAAGAGGGGACGTCCCAGTAATCCTTGGGGAAAGTTGTGGGGAGTTTACCCGAGGGGTTTATTACTCCCAGCAGGGTATCGGCCACTATCCGGCCAGTTTCCTGGCCAGCTTGCCACACCAGCAGTATGGCGTCTACCTGATCCCTCCAGCTTGCCACTTCAATGGGCGAACCGATGTTTAAAACCGCGATAACCTTCTTTCCGAGGGCGTGGAAAGCCGAAGATACCTTCCTTAGAAGCGCTTTCTCGCTTTTAGACAGGTAGAAGTCCCCCTCTTCCGGCTTTCTGTCCGCCCCCTCGCCTGATATCCTGCTTATGACTACGAGAGCGACGTCGTTCCTCTCCGCGTACCTCCTCACGGACTCTTCGTCCAGGAAATCCTCTGGTAGAGGCGTCAAGACTGGCTGACCGAAGAATGTCTTCACTTTATACTCCTCCTTCTCGCGCATCTCCCGCACGTAGCTCTCGTACGTTTCAGCCAGCTCCTCGTCCACCTTCAGCTTGCTCCCCCTCACGCCGTCTAAGATTGACACAACGTACCTCGGGTGGGTCCAACCACTCCCGGTGCCGCCCCTAACAGTTTCTATTTGTCCGCACCCGAAAAGGGCGACCCTCGTGTTCTCCTTTAACGGGAGCGTGTTTTCGTTTTTCAGTAGAACAACCCCCTCCGCTCCTGCTTTATATGCGATCTCAGCGTGGGCGTCGAGATCGGGCGCGTTGGAGTACCTGTAACCTTTGAAAGCCAAAGTTCTCAGAAGCACGTTCAGCACGCGCCTCAGAGCAGCGTCGAGCGTATCCTCGCTCAGCCTTCCCTCCTTGACGGCGCTTACCAGCTCGGTTACCTCATCCCTCCTGCTCGGGTTTATCTGGTAAGCTTTCCCAGGCATGATCATGTCGTTACCGGCTTTCAGCTGCTCTACAGGGTCCTCCCCCGCAAACCAGTCGGTGACGACGAAGCCGTCGAAGCCCCACTCCTCCCTAAGGACTTTCGTGAGCAGCCACTCGTTCTGCGAGCAGTACTTGCCGTTCAGCTTGTTGTAGGCGCTCATCACAACCCATGGTTTAGCCTTCTTGACAGCTATCTCGAAGGGTTTCAGGTATATCTCCCTTAAGGCCCTCTCCGAGACAATGGTATCAATGGTGAACCTGTTTGTCTCCTGCTCATTTGCCGCAAAATGCTTTAAGCATGCGCCCACCCCTTGGGATTGCACACCTTTAACGAAGGCAGCGGCCATCTCCCCAGTAAGCAGGGGATCCTCGCTGTAGTACTCGAAATTCCTCCCGCAGAGCGGGTTCCTATGTATGTTCATGCCCGGTGCGAGAAGAATGTCGACGCCGTACTCCCTGGCCTCTTCGCCCATAGCCTTCCCAACCTTCTCCACTAACTCGGTATTCCAAGTTGAGGCGAGCATGGTGGCCACGGGGAAAGCCGTAGCGTGGAAGGTCCCAGCCTCGCCCTCCCTCACGGGGTCGATCCTAACGCCAGCCGGCCCGTCGGCCATGACCACAGAGGGTATGCCCAACCTCTCTATGGAGTGCGTTTCCCCAGCGGCACCTCGGACCCTCGAATGCGGATTCCCAAACCAACCGGGCATCCCTATACCCACGAGAAGCTTAGCTTTTTCCTCCAAACTCATTTGAGAAATTAGCTTTTCGACCAGGTCTACAGTAATCATCCCTACCGTGGTAAAAAGGAGCAGTGGTAAAAAAGCATAACACCAGCTGCGCTCACCCAGCGGCGGGTCCTCTGTCGAAGGTCGACTTTATGCTAGGAAACCCGAGCGGCTTCCTTAACCCTACCTCGAAGCCGGCCCGGGAAATAAAGCGGCTTACTTCCGATGAGCCCTTCCTTTGCAGCTCTTCCAGCCCGCTGAACCGCTGGCGATCAATCCTGCCCTGGCTTTAAACCTAGGATTTCGTAGACGAACGCTAGGATATCGCTGGCTTCTCTGGCTTTAAGCTGGGGAGCTGCCCCCATGTGGCCGCTAGCCCGCTCCACTCTTAGCAGAACCTCAGCTCCCACTTCCTCTAACTTCGCGACGAACTTCAACGCGTGCGCTGGGTGGACGCGGTCATCCTGCAAGCCGGTGTACACCAGCACCGGGGGGTACTTCACGGCTTCTACGTTGTGGTAGGGTGAGTACCTGCGCAAGTACTCCCTATCCCCGGGATCGTCGGGGTTCCCGTACTCTGCCACCCAGAGCTTACCTACGTGCAGCTCGTGGAACCTGAGCATGTCGAGTACTGGGTACCCAATCACCGCACCGTCGAGCAGCTCTGGTCGCTGCGTCAAAACGGCTCCGACAAGCAGGCCGCCGTTGCTTACGCCGTGTGCCACCACCTTAGCCCCTTTACTCTTGAAGTGCTCAGCACAGGCGACGAAGTCGTCGAAAACGTTCTGCTTATTCCTCCCCATACCCGCCCTGTGCCACTCCTCGCCGTACTCCCCGCCGCCGCGCAGGTTAGCTACCGCGTACGTACCCCCATCTTCCACGAAAACGATCGCTCCAGGTGAAAAAGCGGGCGTCAGCGAAACGCCGAAGCCTCCATACCCGTACAGCAGGACCTTATCGGGGTCCACACCCTCCCTCCTGAACACAAACGTGTGGACCTTCGTCCCATCCCTGGACGTGACCCAGCGCTCTTCTACGACGAAGCCGTTGCTCAGCTCCTCAGATAAAAGCAGCTCAAGCTCACCTTTCAAGTACCTGTAAAGCCTGAGCGGAACGCTGAAAGACTCGAAGACGAAAACCGCCTCCCTTGACTCTGAGGAGACCGCCGTGATGGAGCCTGGGCGCTCAATGGGCAGCCTGTGCCACTTCCCACTAGCGAGGTTGAAAGACACGAGCTCCGAGGAGCAGTCAACGAGGTAGTGCAGCAGGAGCTCCTCCCCAACTAGCGCGGCGTTCCTGAGCACGTGCGGGCCCTCCCCAACTAGCAAGCTGACCTCCCCATTCTCCCTCACAGAGAGCACCCTGCCCCGACCCTCCCCCTCGTACGATGCAACGAGGTAGGACCCGTTTAAGTAGTCCACGTGGTTAACTGGGAACTCCCCCGTCCCGTAAACGTGCTTCCACAGTGCCGGCTCCTTCAAGTCCCCGCCGTACACCTTGCTTGAGCTCCAGCCGCGCATCAAAGTCAGCAGAGCCTTGGAGCCGTCGCCCGAGGACTCAAGCCACACGTGGTACTGGGCTGGTATGCCGCTACCGAAAACCATTTCCTCACTCCCGCCCGCTCTACGGAAAACCCGCTCGGCCGGCGGTTCAATTCCATCCGGAGTCCTCTCTCTCCTGTACTGTTTAACGTAGTAGTAGGCGCCGTCGCCGAGGAACACTACGGACCCTGCAACCCCCTCGATTTCGTCAATCTCCTCACCGCCTTCCGCCTCGGCAACCCTAAGCACTCCCTCATCGGACCCTTTCGTGGAGAAGTAGGCGAAGTACCGCCCATCCCGCGAGGCGTAGAGGCCCGTTATTATCATGCCCTCCCCTACTTCGTCAGAGTTTACGAGGGTCCTTCTCTCGCCATCCCGGTATAGCAGCTCTATGCTGAACTTCATCGCCTCTCTCTTAAGGATAAAGTAACCCTTACCTGTGCACTTGACAGAGAGGATTTTGGGTAGTGAGAAGTACCTGGAGATCCGCGGCTCGAGTTTCTCCGAGAGCTTGCGGAGCTTTTCCCTGGCCCTGCCATCTCTTTCGAGGGCCCACTTAACCACGGCCGAGTCTTCGAGATTCTCGAGCCATAGGTAGGGGTCTCGATCCTCCACGCACTTCCAGTGATTCAAACGTCTTTATTATTTTCGCTAAATGATTTAGAGCCAACAACGAAAGTGAAGGTATGTGAGATGTACCAAAGAGCGTTAAATTGCCCAGAATAGAGTTTCGTATTTGTAAGGATATGGTATGCTGAAAGTACCGGCAGCACAGTGTGAGGCACTAAGCTTAATACTTCCCAAGGTAGTTCGCAGCATGTGTGGGGGCGGTACTTGATCGAGGAAATAGAGGGTGCCGAGCTGGGTCCTAACGAGGCTATTGTCTGGTTTCTCGGAGGAGCTGGCATCGCGGTTAAGACCAGGGGGTCGCTCATTTACGTCGACCCGTACTTCGGCGGCTCGCCCTCAAGGGAGTGGCTGCGCATGATTGCTGTGCCAGTCGACGCTGCGGATGTTAGGAAAGCTACGGCTATCCTTTCAACACACGAACACACCGACCACTGCCACCGGGAGACGGTAGTACCCATAGTAGCGCGAACGGGTGCGAAATTCGTAGGCCCCGCGTCCTCCGCCGCTAGGGTGAAGTCCTGGCTAGCGGGCGAGAAGATCGAGGGCGAGGTGGTGGAGGTGCGGCCGGGCGATTCTCTGAAGGTGGGCGCCGACGTGCTGCTGAGGGTGCTCGAGGCTAGGGACCTGTACGCGGAGCACGCGGTCACATACCTGCTCGAAACCCCCGGAGGCAACATTTTCCACAGCGGGGACTCCTCCTACTTCCCCGGATTGAAGGAGATAGGGAACCGCTACGCTGTGGACGTCGCTTTCCTCTGCATCGGCAGGAACCTTAGAGGGAGGGACGACTACATGACGCCCTGCGATGCCGTCCGGGCGGCGGTAGACCTCAACGCGAAGGCTATCGTGCCGCTGCACTTCGATATATGGAAGAGAACCAGGGAGGACCCAAAACTTGTGGAGATTGTGGCTAGAACGTGGGAAGCCGATGTGAAAATTATCCACCTCTCGCTGGGCGACTCGCTCAAGCTCAGTGGAGGCGTAGCCGAGAAAATCCCATTCTAGCTTTGCAGCTGGCATGCGCGTGGGCGCTACTCCTTCAGGTAGCTCGCTTAAGGGGCCCGCTACTCCACGGGGTTCTGGGTTAAGGCTTTGATCACTTCGCTTACGGACTTATCCAGCGCCCTCCGCTCGATGTCTACGAACATCGGCCTAACGCCAACTTTCTCGAGCGCTCGTTTGAGCTCGTGCATGAAGACGCCCATACCGGGCGACCTACTCCTTGGCTCGGCCTTAAGAGGGTCCCCGCCGCGCCACCCGACCGAGACCTCGCTTACCGCGCACGACGGGCTTCCGCGCAGTCCGATTACGGCCTCAATTCTTACCCCGCAGCGGGCGAACTCCCCAGATAGCGCGGCAACACTGCGCGCCAGCTTCCTGCAGTGGAGCCTGTAACCCGTGCTTTCGTACTGCTCTTTCGTCTGCCACCACCTGAGCAATCCAGAGTAGAGCACTTCAGGGCACGGCAGCTGGACTACCCCGCAATTGAGAGACTCCAGTGCGCGAACCATGCCGCCGAGTAGGCCGGGTGCAACAGCTAAGCCGCGGGCGGCAGCGTTTTGATTCAGTATGCAGTGGGCGACGAGAACCACCTTAAGGCTTCGTGCATCATCGAAGTCCACTTTAAGCATACGTGCAACGAAATGCGGTGCAGGTCATGTAAAGCTTTTTTTTATCCTCGGACCGCTTTTAACACAGTATGCTGAAGGCGAAAATCGCTGGATTGCTGGTTGCCTTGCTCACTATTTCCGCGTGCCTAGCTCTGGCTCAGTACAAGTTCGGTAACATCGAGGTGAACTTCAACAACAAGGGGATCGTTACCGTTAGTTACGAGAACATAGTACGCGTCACTGGGGGTTTCAACACGTGGGGTCCGAACTGGAATTGGGAGAGCGCGTGCAGCTACCAGGACAACTGGAACGCCCTGCAGTATAGGCTAGGTGACGTGGAGGGCGAATTCAGCGGCGCTTTCCAGTGCAGCTTTGCGAGAGCCTCCTGGGGGGAGAAGGCCTGGATAGGCGTAAACGCCGTTTTGATCGAGCTAAACATCACGGCGACCCAGGAAAGCAGCTTCGCGGGAATGGCTTGGGATTACGATCTCCCTGTGGGTATTTTCAAGGGTATGGAAGTGGCGATGCTATTCGCTAACGGAAGCTCCGCGAACGTGCGGTTGAGGGAGGAGCGCGTTCCCGGGGAGTGGGTGATAATCTTCCAGTCGGGAACGGTAGGTTGGATCGTCCCGTTCAACGAGGAGGCGGGCGTTGTTTTATCGGTTTTCGGCGATGCGTGGCCCACAGGAATGGATGCGCAAATCGAGGACGAGAGGGAGTGGGGCGGCACGGTGTACGCTCTTAGAAGCTGGTTGTTCTTTAACTTTGCATTGAGCGAGGGGCAAATGCTTAGAATACTAGCCTACATGCAACCCTACACTACCGCTGAAGAGCGGGAAGCGGCGGTCCTGAAGGTGAGGGAGATAACGGAACGCTTAGCATCGGGACACGACGTCGAGCTGGTAAAGAAGTGGTTGATTGGGGACATGCGTCTCGAAGAGGCTGCCGAACTCAGGCGTGCTCAGGGTCCACCACCCATGTTGATAGCTTACGCAGGCGTAGCCATAGTAAGCGTAGCGGTGCTACTGCTCGTCCTTACAAGGGCTAGAAGACGCTCACAGATATAAAACCCAATTCAAACATAAAAAGTATTTTTTTCCTACTCGTAAATTCCAAGTCTTTTTCTAAAGTATTCGTCTATTTTCCTCTTAACATCCTCAGGTATTTCTCTCTCAAACGGCACTTCCTCGGCATCGGCCACCTCCCTTATGAACCCAAGCGCTAGAAGGGAAACCAGGCTGAACCCCCTCGGGTGCAGGAGGTTAGCGGAATCCTGAACTGTGTGCATTAAATGCCCGGTCCCACTCGAGCGGAAAATGTTTACTGAGGGCACTCCTCGGCGGGCGAAGCTCGCGCTGTCGCTCGACATAACGTCCTCGCTTACGTTGACGTTGACTCCGAACCTCTTCGCAACGTACTCGAACGCATAGCGTAAGCTCTTCGACCCAGTGATAACCGCGCTAACCGTTCCCAGAGCTGCACCGTGCACGTCCAGGTTCACCACAAGCGCCGCCTTCTCGAGCTCGTCCTTGTGCGCTTCAACGTACGCCAGGGAGCCGCGAAGCCCCAGTTCCTCGCCGCTGAACAAAACAAACCTCACAGTCCGCTTGAGTCTTTCCTTACTCAACTCCCGGGCAACCGCCAGCACGAGCGCTGCGCCAGCCGCGTTATCCGTTGCGCCCGGGACACCGTACTCGCTGTCCAAGTGGGCTACCACGTAAACCACCTCGTCTGGGTATTTCGTCCCTCCCAGCTCAGCCACGACGTTGGACAGCTGCTCATCTCTGTACTCCTGAAGCAGGGTTATCATTGCGCGCTCAGCGGAGAGGAGCGCAACGGCTTCGTTGTAGCGGACGTAGACCGCGGGTAAATTGCCGAACTTTTCCCTCCACTCGTAGGGAATATCGACCTTGCTCAGATCGCGGAAAGGCGAATTCTCCGCTATGATCAGCCCAGAGGCCTTACCCACCAGCTTCCTCCAGGCGTCCCTGTTTGGCCTGGAGCTGGCGAGGCCTATCCAGCCCGTGTGCCTCGGTAGAAACGCTGGATCGCCGCTTTCGATGTAGACAAGCTCGCCCTCAACCCCCTCCTCACCAGTTTCCCCGCTGAAGCCGACTGCTGAGCATTCGACGACGCGCCTCTCGGGCGAAGTTACTTTAAGCTCAGCCTTTTTCACCTCATAAACCTTGGTCGTGAAAGGCTCAAGCTTAACCTCGTAACCGAAGCTCTCTAGCTCGCGGCAGACGATTTCCCTTGCCCTCCTCTCCCCCTCGCTCCCCGCAAACCTGGGTTGGGAGGCCAGCTCAACCGCTATTCTGTAGGCGTACTCCGCTATTTCGCTCATCAAAGGTGTGACTGCCAACAGTATAAAATGGATGCGCCACGGGCTCTATACTGGAGAAAAGCCCTTCGAAGAAATAATACATAATAGTATTGTGCTACTTAACCCTTCTCAATTACGCTCCGAGTCACCGTCATAATTTTCGTGACCTTACCTTGCCCGATGTCCACTACTATTTCGGCAAAGCCGGTCCGGTCTTTAACTAGGGTTACGATAGCCTTCGCCGCTTTCCAAGACACCTCTCCGCTGCCTGCAACCGTAGCCGTCAGAATAGGCTTAACGCCGGTGATATTGTATCCCTCCTCCAGCAGCTTTGCGGCGTCGGCGTCGCTTTGAAGGATTTTAAGCACATTTGACTTGAACTCCTCGCTCACTTCAATTCGAACAAACCCTCTGCTGAAACCTCGCGCAAAACCTAATCTGAACCCCCGCCTCCAAGTGTAGTTGAAGCACTGCAAGGTAAGCGGCTCATCCTCCGAAAAAGGCGAAATAGGCTTTACGGCTGCTGACCTGGTTAAGCCGGCCTCGCTTAACGGCAGTAAACTCGCTAAGGCTAGCCCAATTAAAACCGCCGCAGCTGCCATGACCCCCAGCATCGCCTTGCCCCTCATCATGCTCACCGAAGTACTCTATCCCCCGCGCTGTTTAAAAGCTGTGTGGACTTTAAGTCTATGTCGAAAGTCCATCGCCGCGGTCTCTATGCGAGGCCCCTCTCCCTGAGGGAGTTGAGCATTGCCAGGACTTCGCTCTCGGTTACATCGCTCCACTTCCTGTACGCATCCGCGACAGCGTAAGGTAGCCAAGTTCTGATATTCAGAACCACTAGGGAGTCCACGTATTCGAGCACGAAGCGGGCTGCGGAGATCGAGGAAGTGGGAACAGCCGCTATGACTTCCCTAGCGCCCAGCTTCCTAACGGCTTTAATAGCGGCGACCATCGTGTAGCCCGTAGCTAAGCCGTCATCGACGACGGAAACCCTTAAGCCGTTGAGGGTCCAAGGCAGGAAAGCTGCGAACAGCCTCGCCCTCCCTTCTACGCTCTCCCTGGCCCTTTCAAGGCACCGCAAGTACTCCCCCTCGCCGAGAGCGGCCTCAGCCCCTTCATCAGTCACTATATCCCCAAGCCACGACACTGCGCCAAAGCCCGCCTCAGTGGTCCAGGGGTACGTGATCTTCCTCACCACTGCGAGGGAGAGGGGGATCCCCAGCCGGGTGGAAACCTCGCAGCCCACTGCTACGCCGCCGTTTGGAATTGACAAAATCACGTCGAAAACTACCCCCTTATCCTCGATGAACTCAGCTAGGACCCTGCCCGCCTCCCTCCGATCCTCGAAGACCAGGAACTTATCCCTGAGGTCCTCGCGCTCTATGAGCACGCCCACGCGTATAACCGCGCAAGGTAGCCTTTAACTTAGACGCTGGCCTTAAAGTACCCCGGAGAACCTCCTCTTTAGCTCTTCCAGAATGCTCCTCTAGTTATGCCGCGCAGACTAACGCTTACTCCTACCGGTTCGCTGAAGCCTTAATAGCTGAGCGCTCGTTGGAGCGCAGCAGAGAGCTAAAAATGAGTGAGGGTTAGTAAAGGGCTAGCTTTTTCTAGCCCCCGGCACCAATACGGCTTACATAGTCGAAGTAGAACGGGAGCGAAGCTACTATTGAGATCAGCTCCGGTATCGCGGCCCCTCTCGGAATTCCGTACATGAGGTGGAGCACCCAGGAGAGCACGGCGACGGTGAGAGCAAACAAGCTTAGCAGCCTCCGAGCTAAACTCCCCTGAACCAGGGCGTACTCTATTAGCAGCGCGGCGAGTGAGAGGAAAAAGGCCACCGACACGTAGAAATGCAGCCTCCCGTAGACTTCATCAAAAACCGCCACTAGCACGAGGCAGAAGCCGGAAAGCGCCAGAGTCGTGCCAATGAGCTTCGAGCCCCTTAGCACACACAGTTCGCCCACGGTAACTAACATGAGGCCGCCGATGCTTAGGCCGAGGTTGAAGATAGGAGCTACGTTGCTCCTGGTTGCGTGCCCCAAGTCGCTCAGCGCGTTGTTGTATATATTGAACCAGCCTGAGAGGGCGGCGGCTAGCGCTATGAACGCTAGCGGGAGCGCGGCCGAAAGCGCCGCCAGCAACACGCAGGGCTTGGGCACGCAAATTGTAGCCACATATGCTATTTATAAAGAATTTGCCTAATTGACTTCGGAGCATTGGCTCCGCCGGCGTGGGACCGCGGGTGCCTCCATCGGGGCTGGTCGGCTGGCTTGAGCAGCGATGCGAAGACTGTCCCGGCCCGCGAGGGCTAACGGGGGAGAGGGGGGCCGCGTGGGACCGTGTAAAGCCACGGCGGAGCCGGGGGAGCGCTGAGAAACTTTTATAGTTTAAAGGGTGTCCTAAGCATGTGGCGAGTTACGCCCTTCTAATAATAGACATGCTGGAGGAGTTCGTTAGAGGGAGGCTGAAGGCTGAAGCCGCCGAATCCATAGTTCCGAACATCAAAAAACTGGCGGACTTCTCCCGAAGCCGGGGTATCCCGGTCGTATACACCGTTGACCAGCATTACCCGGGGATCGATAAAGAGCTTGAGCTCTGGGGTCCCCACGCTATCAAGGGGGATCCCGAGTCAAAGGTGATAAAGGAGCTGGAGCCGCTCGACGGCGACTACGTTATCTACAAGAGGCGGTACGACGCGTTTTTCGGAACGGATCTGGATATGCTGCTCAGGGAGCTGAAAGTAAACAACGTGATAGTGACCGGCATACATACCCACATTTGCGTCCAGCAAACCGCCGCTGGCGCTTTCTACAGGGGTTACAACATAGTTGTACCGATCGACTGCGTCGCGGCAGCTACTAGGGAGTGGCACGAGAGGGGGCTTGAGTACATGAGGTCCTTCCTCGGCGCCGAGCTTTTAACCAGCTGTGAGCTAATCGAGAAGCTCAAGAAGGAGCTGAGTGCCCCACCGAGCAGAGTCTACGTTTGAGCCCAAACCCGCCGGTAGTCCTCCAACAGCCTGCTCTTAGCTATGTGGGTGTAAACTTGGGTGGTCCTGAGGCTAGCGTGACCTAGGAGCTCCTGTATCTCCCTTACATCCATACCCCGGGAAAGGGAGAAAGTGGCGAAGCTGTGCCTGAGAATGTGGGGCGTAACCTTCTTCTTTAACCCGGCGGCATCCGCTAGATACTTGACGATACGCTCTACAGTGACGTAGTGCATGTGGCCCTTCCGCCTGCCCGGAAACAAGTAGCTGTCCTGTTCAGTCGAGGAGGATAAGTACTCCAGCAGGAGGCGCCGGGTTCTATTGTCGAAGAATACCAGGCGCTCTTTGTTACCCTTACCCTTCACCACTATACTCCCCTCCTCCAAGTTAACGTCCGAGACTTTGACGTTCACTAATTCACTAACACGCATACCGGTGCTATAGAGAAGCGAAACAACCAGCTTATCCCGGGCACTCTTTGCCGCATTGATCATCGCTTCAACCTCCTCCGGAGTTAAGTAGCGGGGCAGCTCGGAGGGCCTTTTGGGCAGCTCGAAGCCCTTGAGGTTCTCGCGAAGCCCTAAGTACTCCATGAAGCGCTTGACAGCTACCGCGGCGGTGTAAATGCTCCTCTCGGTGTACCCCCTTTCCTTCAGCTTAGCTAGGAACAGGTCCACATCCCATGTGGTTGCATTACTAACGTGTTTGCCGGATAGGTGAGCGATGAACATTTTCAGTAAGCTTTTGAAGGTTTTAATCGTGCGGGGCGATCTATTCCTTGCGGATAGGTGAGCAACGTATACCTCGACAAGCTGCTCGTTGCTCAGCTCCCTCAGGTTCATACGTCGACTACTCCCTTGCTGAACTTCTCTTCGCTTTCCGCATAAGCCCTGAGCTGCTCGCTGAGGAATATCGGCGCGCCTGTCCTTACCGCTATGGCCACCGAATCGCTGGGTCTCGCATCTATGTAGTGGCGCTTCAGCTTTCCGTTAATTTCCTGGAGCAACACTATCGTGGCGGTGTACACGTTGTTTATCATCGCGTCTATTGTTACTTTTTCGACTTTAATATCGAGAGACTCTAAGATCGAAACTATAAGGTCGTGCGTTAGAGGCCTCTGAGCTGGCACGCTGTACAACGCCCTAGCTATGGCCTCCGCCTCCGGCTTCCCTATGTATATCGGCAGCACCTGATCCCCCCATTCTCTACCTTTCAGGAGCATAACCGCTCCATACGGGTATTCGACGCCAGCCGACCTCACCATAATGTTGTAAACTCCTACCAGCTCGGCTTCAACGTACCTCTCCCTGAGTTCCTCCCCTTCGCTCATATGCTTCAGAGTTAATTCAACGGGTTCAATTTAAGCGTTGAGTTCCCTCAAGGTGCTAGGTACTTAACCCTGTAAAGCGGGCTCCTTCCTCGCTAAAGAGAGCTTGCTCGAGCTTCAGCGTAACTAAAGGTCCCCTAAACCTGGCCATCGATCTAACCCTTTTGACTATCTCGCTAATAAGCAGAGCTGGGTTCCTTTCCAGAGTCCTAACAACCTCATCAGCGCTGCTCGCGTGCGAAGCTATATAGTAGAGAGCTCCCTTTAGCACACTGTCGGAGAGGAGGTTCGTAAAGCAAACCTCGCCGTTCTTCACAAGCGAGCCGAGCGCGAACAACCTGGCTTCCGCAACCAGAGGCAACCCCATGTACGCCCTTGTCTTCTCCTCCACCCTCCTCATTAACTCCTCTTCGCTAGCCTCGCTTTTCGTGGTTAGCCTTACCCTCTGCCTCCACTTCGAAACCCATAGGACGAACCACTCCTCGAGCATCGCGGCCAGCGTGGCCGGCTTTCTCTCGGCTAAGCTTTCGAGGTAGAACTCTAGCCTCTCATCGGGGGAGTAATCGTAGATAAACCCGCGGTCCACTTCCACGTAATTGAGGAAGTCGCTCAGCGCAATCTTGGACATGAAACCCTCCTCTGCTTTACCCATGCCCGCGAACTCCTCGCGAATCCTTTGCGCAATCGCGTTAGCTAAAGCTGCCCTCAACCCCCAGCTATACATGGGGTCGCCTCCTCACACTATGGTATTAGCACACCTTATTAAACAGTTCGCCGGAGGAGCGTCACGAAGCATCGCGCTTAAAAAGCTATGAGTCTATTACCCTGGGGGATGATCGAGCGACGGTCTCAACGACGTGTGAAGAATCTTTTCGCAGGTGACCCCGAAGCAATTTACGCGCTCCGGAGCATTTCAGCTATCTCGGCTAGCGATTCGGAGAGCAGGTCCACCTCCTCCCTCGTATTGTAGATGTAGAAGCTGGCCCTCGCGGTTCCCTCCTTGAGCCCGAGGTACTCGTGGAGGGGCTGCGCGCAGTGGAAGCCGCTTCTCACGGCAATCTTCCGCTCGTCCAGCATCGCCGCAAGCGAGTGCGGGTCCAAACCATCCAAGTTAAACGGTATTATGCCGCACCGGCTGGTTGGGGAGCTCGGCCCGAAGAGGTTTAATCCCTCTACTTCTGAGAGCCTCTTCAGTGCGTAGCTCGTAAGCTCTACCTCATGAGCCCTGACATTCTCCATGCCTATTCTCTCGAGGTACTTCACAGCTTCCGCCAACCCTATGCCTCCAGCTATGTTCGGAGTTCCTGCCTCGAACTTCCACGGGAGGTCGTTCCAAGCTGGCTCCACAGCCCCATTGCGGTACCTCACCTCCCTCACCATGTCACCGCCGTACATAAATGGGCTCATCTCCTCGAGCAGATCCTCCCTTCCATAGAGAACCCCTATCCCGGTTGGTCCAAGCATTTTGTGGCCACTGAATGCTAAGAAGTCACAGCCCAACTCCCTTACATTCACGGGCATGTGGGGCACGCTCTGAGCTCCGTCCACTAGGCACACGGCCCCCACTTCGTGTGCCAGTGCAGCGATCCCCTTGACGTCGTTTATGGTCCCGAGCACGTTGGACGCGTGCGAAACAGCTATTATGCGCGTTCTTTCCGTGAGTGCTTCGCTCAGCGCATCGTAGTCGAGCATGTAGTCGCTAGCCAGGCCTACTACCTTGACCTTCGCGCCCAGCCTCTTCGCGATGGCAACCCAGGGAAGCATGTTACTGTGGTGCTCCATCACGGTGACGACGATTTCGTCGCCGCTCCCCAGCCTGTCCATCGCCCAGGAATACGCAACCAGGTTTATCGCCTCAGTTGTATTTCTGACGAATACCACTTCGCGCCAGCTCCTCGCGTTGATGAAGCGCGCCACCACGCTATGCGCCTCCTCGTACTCCTCGCTCGCCTCCCTACTTAACGCGTGCAAACCCCTATGTATGTTTGCGTTGTGGGCCTGGTAGAACCTCCTTATTGCTTCAATCACCTGGATTGGCTTCTGAGAAGTAGCCGCGTTGTCCAGGTAGACAATGCCGCGGCTCTCGAGCAGCGGGAAATCTTTCCGAATCTCGTAGGGGTCAAGCATCTAACGCCATAATTGAGGAGTTGCTATATTAACTTCACCCTTTCACCGCCATCGAAAAAGTTATACTGGCCACGTTGAACATGCAGGATGGGTGAACGCATGCCAGGCTCGGATAAACTGCGGACCGAAATGGAGAGGAGGAAACACGAGCGGAGGAGGCAAGAGAGGCAGGCGATTAAATGGGTCGTCATACTTTTAGTGTTGCTCTTCCTATCCTCGTCGCTGCTAGTATTTTTCCTCAGGTAAAAGGGAGCGAGGCAAAGCCGATTCGGGTTAGCTCTCGTTCAACCGCAGGTGGCGACAAGCGCTGCTGCTAACTTTCTATTTCAACACCCACTATTACTTTGGCGCCTTCGGGAACCGATCGCCTCCACTCCTCCCCAACCGCAACCAGGGATACAACTGCTTCAACAGAGGCGCCTTTAGCTGACGCGAGCTCGCAGAGGGCTTTCAGGGTCCTCCCCGTCCGAAGGAGGTCGTCTACGATAACCACTTTGTCCGAGCTCCTCAGCATGAAGGAGGGTAGGTAAAGGCGCGCGTAGCGCGGGGGATCCGGTGCAAAATACCTAACCTCTACGTAGTTGTCGATTCCGGGCTCCATCTCCTGCCTAGCCGCGCAAAGCTCAGCATCGAGCGCATTCGCCACGAAAGCCGCCAGGGGTAAGCCGTTAACTGCGGCTGTCAAGACTTTGTTAACCTTCAAGTTGCCGATTTCGAAATATACTCTTGCAGCTGCTAGGCGAAGTATTTTCGCGTCGTATGCCACCCTCGCAACGTTCACCACACCCCTCTCGTCAACGACCAAAGCCCTCTTAATCGCGATGCCTAGCGCATTCTTCTCGGCTAGAAGTTGAAGTATTTCGAGCGCTCTCTGGGGGCTCGGGAGCACAGCGCCGGTAACGTACCTGCTAAGGTCTACCGGGGTTAAGCGCAACCCGCTTTCCTCAAGAAGCTCGAGGATCTCCTTTCCGCTCATAAAGCCTCTTAAAGCCTTTAGGGACTCCGCCGCCAGCAGCTGAACCCTACCCGACTCGTGCTTCCGCATTGGTAAAACCTTGATAATTTCTGGTTAAAATACATTTTGCATCAACGAAACAGATTTAAGCAGTTATCACGGTCGGCAGCCGGAGAAAAGTATGGGTGCGACTGCTGTTAGGCGTAGGTTAAGCTGGATGCATATAGTGACCTTCGCCTTTGCAACGGCGATTTCGTACGTATTGGCGGTAATCTCGAGCATGATATTCCCCGTGCTCGGAGCTCCAGGGGTATCGGCGCTTTACATAGCAGCAGCCATCTATGTCCCACTGGGAATATGGATGGGTATGTGGGGCTGCCTGGCCGGCTATATCAGCTGCTTCTTCCTGGGCCTGTACCCCAGCGGATACACCCCAATCCAATCGTTTATATGGTCCTGGGCCGACTTCATCGAGGCCTTCGTTCCCGCACTGGTCTTCAGAGCCATGAAAGTGGACCCGGATTTCACGGCTAAAAGACCTCTGGCCGCCAAGCTTCTACCTGCATTCATCTCCACCGGCTCAATCCTCATCCTAGTCGGCGTGGTAATCCAAGTGCTATGGGGGCAGTTCTACGGTGAACCCTTCACTACAGCTTACGTAGCCCTCGTGTACCTGGGTGTCGCGCTAGCCGCTGTCGGTATAGTGATGGGCTTGCTGGCTGGCCACGCAAAAACGTGGATAGCCCAGATAGTGGGTGGCATTATCGGCGCATCCATCTTTAGCGGGATATGGGGGGCTGGCACTTTAACTCTGTGGAATATGCCACCACCGCTTCCGGCTGAATTATTCTGGCCGATTTTCGTCGGCTGGGTTCTAGGCGATTTAATCGTGCTTTCAGCTATAGGTACAGCGTTGCTCGTTGCGTTAACTCCAGTATTTAAGCGGACCGGCCTGCTGGTCAGGGGATGGTGGGTATAATCAATGCCAACGATTCTCGGGGAACTGGCCAGTGTAGAGAGCAAATCGAAATGGTATATGGATTTACACGTTCTTTCTAAATTTTCGTTACCTTTTTCCATATCTGTGGCGATTCTCTTCGTGAGAGATCCCCTCTCGGCCCTTAGCGTAGTCTTAGTTGCCGCTGCCTCCTGCCTTGCCGCTGGCATCCCCCTATCGGCTCTAAAGATGTATATCGCAGTGATAGTTAGCATGAGCACCTTCATAGTGCTAGCCTTCTCGCTGTTCACGTACATACCCGGGCGGACGCTTTACGAGGCGGTTCTGTGGAGCGTTCAAGCAGAGAAGGGGGTCTTCGAATGGAAGATACGGATTACGGATGCCGGGCTCATGTACTCGGTTACATTCGTGCTGAGGATCTTCGCCATGGTCCTCTCCGCCACGCTGCTGCTCGCTACGTTAACCGATCGAGACCTGGTATGGGGTCTCAGGTCACTGAAGCTCCCCCTCGGCGCGTGCGTAGCTGCCTCGCTCTTCTTTAGAGGGATCCAGATGTTCATATCCGACTTCTACACGATTAGGGAGGCGATGATGGCGAGGGGTATAGACTTCAAGAGGACACCGTTAGCTAAAAGATTCTTCCTCTACGTTAACGCTTTAATCCCCCTTTTATCGCTGATGATCACGAGGAGCTTTGAGGTTTCCCTAGCTCTCGAATCGAGAGGGATATCTCCCGGCAGCAAGGCTTCGTCGGCGTACCATGAGTACCTCCTCAGGCGCAAGGACTACATTGTGATGGCGGTCTCAGTACTTTTATCAATGGCTTATGCTGTATGGTGGTGGGTAGCATGAAGGCCGTCCGCGTCGTCGACGTGTGGTGGAAGTACGTAGGGAGATCCGACTACGCTCTCAAGGGAGCAGGCTTGGAGGTTGAAAGGGGAGAGTTCTTCGCGCTAATGGGGCACTCGGGGGCCGGTAAAACCACGTTGGCGCTGGCGATTAGCGGGATTATACCCCAAAGGATACCGGGGGAGTTTAAGGGTAAGGTTGAAGTCCTTGGCGAAAATACGCTGTCACGCGACGTAACTGAGCTAGCTAGGAAGGTGGCAATAGTCTTCGAGGATCCGGAAATACAGTTCGTCATGAGCACCGTTGAAGACGAGATCGTGTTAGCGTTGGAGCCCCTGGGGTTGCACAGGGATGAGATAAGGGAGAGGATCAAGTGGAGCTTAGAGCTGGTCGGTCTTTCAGAGGATTTCCTGAGCAGGTCGCCCCTCCAGCTTTCGGGTGGGGAAAAGCAGAGGGTTGCAATAGCCACAGCGATTGCCCGTGAGCCGGAGGTACTGGTTCTCGACGAACCCACGTCAGATTTGGACCCCGTTGGCAAAGACGAGGTTGTATTAGCCATCAGAAGGCTCAGGGACGAGCTGGACACAACTGTAATCTTAATCGAGCACGAGCCGGAGCACGTTGCCGAGTTCGCCGACCGGGTTGCGGTTCTAGGCAGTGGTCGTGTGGTAATGGAGGGCGACCCCGGATCGGTGCTGACAAGGTTCGACAAGTTAAAGGAGAACGGCGTTTACCCGCCTGACGCTGCGGAAATCGCAACTAAATTGGGGTTGAACTCGAACATGTACAGGCTCGAGGAGGTGGCCCAGGCGCTGAGGGGTTTGATTAAGGGGGTGAGAAAAACCGAAAAGGGAGGGGGCAAGCAGCCCGGGGAGGTTCTCCTAAAGTGCTTGAATGTGCACTATGTGTATCCCAACGGCGTCAAAGCCCTGCAAGGCGCATCGTTGGAGGTGCACAGCGGTGAGCTGATAGCGCTTGTAGGACCTAACGGTAGCGGAAAAACAACGCTGGCAAAAACCATTTGCGGTTTGCTTCAACCCACCGACGGCAGGATCGAGCTGCTGGGCAAAAGGCTGGAGGAGTACGATAGGCTTCAGCTGTCCTCGCTGGTTAGCTACGTGTACCAGAACCCGGACCACCAGATTTTCAACAAAACTGTCTATGAGGAAGTAGCTTTCGGGCTAAGGCTCAGGAGGCTCCCGGAGGGGGAAATCAGGAAGAGAGTGGAGGAAGCTCTGAAGCTATTTGGACTAACCGGGCTGGAGGGCGAGCACCCCTTCTTTCTGAGCAAGGGCGAGAAGAGGAGGCTAGCGCTGGCCTCCGTGTACGCTTTAAACCCCAAAATCCTAATCGTGGATGAGCCAACAACGGGTCAAGATATGAAGTTCGGCGAAACGCTCGCCCTAATGCTTAGGAAGCTCGCGGACGAGGGTAAAGCCGTAGTTGTTATAACGCACTCCGTTCCGCTTTTCGCGCGCTACGCTGACCGCTTCGTGGTCATGAGAAAAGGGACGGTTATCGCTGACGGGCCTCCCAGGGAGGTTATGCTTTCCAAAAGCGCGGAGGAGGGTAAACTTGTAATGCCTCAAAGCCTCAGGCTCTACCTGAAACTCGGCCTGGACCCAAGCTTAGCCCCATTAAGCGTTGAGGAGTTCCTGAAAACAGTCGTCGTGTAGAAACTTTTATAGCCTAAAGCCGGGTGGACTGTAGTTCAGGACCTCTTTATTCACCAGATTTGGGGGGACTTCGCCCTTGCAGAACGCGATGAGGTTTTGAGCAACAATCTCGGCCATCTTCCCCCTGGTCTCGTGCGTAGCGCTGCCTATGTGCGGCGTTAGCACGACGTTACCGAGCTGGGTGAGGGGGTGACCCGGGGGAAGAGGCTCCTCCTCAAACACGTCTAAGCCGGCGGCCGCGATCCAACCCTCTTTCAAAGCTCTTACAAGGGCGTCGGTGTCAATCACCGCCCCCCTAGCCGTGTTGACCAGAATGGCCGTGGGCTTCATCAAGCGGAGCTGGCGTTCCCCGACCATGTGGTACGTTTCCTTGGTAAGGGGGACGTGGATGGTTACGAAGTCGCTCTCGCGCAGCAGAGTGTCGAGGTCAACGTACTTTGCGCCCAGTTCGCGCTCCAACTCCTCCGGCAACCGATGCCTTTGGTAGTAGAGAATCTTCATTTCGAAGCCCTTTGCCCGTCTAGCTACGGCTTGCCCTATCCTACCCATACCGATGATCCCCAGGGTCTTGCCGGTGACGTGGTAGCCGAGCATCATCATCGGGTGCCAACCGGTTCCGGTGCGCCAGTACTCGCCCTCCCTCACGAACTTGTCGGCTTCCACCACCCTCCTTGCCGCGGCGAGGAGGAGAGCCCACGCCAGGTCTGCCGTTGCGTCCGTCAAGACTCCCGGCGTATTAGTGACGTACACCCCCCTTCGGGTGGCGTACTCCACGTCGATATTGTCGTAGCCCACGGCGTACTGCGCTACTATCCTTAGCCTGGTAGCGCGATCGAGCAATTCCCTGTCCACTTTATCGGTGAGCAGGCTTACCAGCGCGTCAACCTCCTCGATCTTTTTCAAAAGCACCTCCCGGGGCGGCGGAGTGTAGCGTTCCCAGACCTCTACCTCGTAGTACTCGGAGATGAGCTTCAACCCCTCCTGCGGTAACTGCCTTGTCACGAATACCCGGGGTTTCATCGGAGCTTTAGCGGGGGTTCCCATTAAATGGTTATCTCCCTACGTAGCGATTGCCGAGCTAGTGTTGCAAGAACCCTAGCTTTTCCGGAACCTCCTCAATCGACCTGATAAAGGTGAACGAGCCTCCGCCCAGCTCGGCCATCGCCCTAGCGAAACCGATCCACTTGCTCGGGACGCACACCACGTTAAGCTCCCTGAACATCGAAGCTGCTCTTAGCGGGTTTTCCCCCGCCGTCCACTCGGCGTCGGTGACGAGTATCGCCCGCGGCTCGTACCCGGCGCTCAGCAGCTCGAAGCGGGCTGCTTCGAGAGCCTTGTGGATATCCGTGTAGCCCTCGGCCTCCAGCGACAGAATCGACGTTACTACGCTCTCCGGGTCCTTTCTCTCGCGCAGGCGCTTCAGCACCTCGACCTGCGTGTTGAAGGCCAAGACGCAGTAGTCATGGACTCTGCTGGCCGAGTAGGCCAGCACTGAAGCTACGAAGGCCCCCAGCAGCAGCTTAAACCCGCCCATCGAGGAGCTGCGGTCTACCAGCAGCGCGTAGGCTGCACCCCTCCTCCTCATCGCGAGCGCCGCGATCTGCTCGGGAGTCTTTAGGCGCGACTCAAGCACGTTCTCAAGGGTTTTCTCCACGTCGATATCCACCATTTCGTCGTGGCGAGAGGCTCTGCCCAGGCTTTTCCTCCCAGCGTAGCCCTGGGACAGCTTAACTATCAGCTCGCACGCTATGCTCCTGGCCTCATCCCTGAGGGGGTTCGGAAGAAGGGGGAGCGCCTTACCTATGGCTTCCAGGCCCCTTACGCCTAGGCCCTTCATCGCTTGGATTAGGCTGGGGTTCTCCAGCAGCGCGAACGCCACCCTTTGAGGCGAGCCTTTGGAAAGCTCCACGGCTTCGCCGGTTTCCCCACCCTCTCTCGGCTGGGAACCCCTCTCACCCTCCTGCCCGAGGGTTTCATTCCCGAATATACGGTCGAAGAGCTCGTCTATCACGCTCTCCGGGCTCCGAGTAGGATCCTTCAACCATATTTTCGGCGAGAAAGCCATGCGCGCCGTGGTTCTCAGATCCTCGCGGGTGAGTGTGCCTTTAAGCCGGATGAGCTGTTCAGCTATGAGGACCATGTCGACGGCGCCCCTCACCGAGGACCCCATCCTCACAGCTTGGTGCTCCCTGGTCGCTCTTGCCAAATCTACCGCTAGCCGAACCAGCCACTCGAGGCGGGAGGCGGTCTTCCGCCTAACTATCTCGATCTCCTCCTCCCTGCTCTGATAGTCCATGCGCAGCATCACGAAGCGATCGAGGAGAGCCCTGCTCACTCTACTGGTCCCAACGTCGTCGTAGGGGTTCATCGCGCACACGATCCTGAAGAACGGCTTCGCTCTCACGCTCCCTAGCCTGGGTATCGAGATATCGCCCTCCTCGGCGGCCCTTATAAGCACGTTTGCGGCCTCCTCGGGCATCCTGTTGAACTCCTCAATGTAGAGTATGCCCCCGGAAACCATAGCTTGAACGAGAGGGCCGGGTTCGAAGAACTCCGGCTTGAAGCCCTGTTCCATAACCTTAGCCGGGTTGAAAGTCCCCACAAGCTTCTGCGGCGTTAAGTCGGCAGAGCCCTCCACTAGGAAGAAAGGCACATTCGACTCCTCCGCGATCGCCCTGAGCAACGTTGACTTGGAGGTGCCCGGCGGTCCCAGCAGAAGAATATTCTTGCCAGCCGCCAGGGCAGCCAGGATAGCGCCCACTTCCTTAGTCCTTCCCACCAGCCTCCCGGCCACCCTGCGGTAGAGTTCGGCATCGGTGAAGGGGTTGCTGCTCATAACCGCCTAGCGCGTTTTGCAACCCGGCACCTAATAAACGTTTTAACACCAGGTTGCGCACTTTAGAGCTCTAGGGAGCGATACCGTAAAATTTCCGGTAGGCCTTCACTGACTGGGGCTTATCTCCATGAAGAGGGTAATGGTCTTCGGCGCCCATTCGGACGACGAGACGATAGGGTTAGGCGGTACGATAGCGCTGTTGAGCGAGATAGGCTACGAGGTTTACGTGGTTACTTTCTGCTGGAGCAGGCAAGCCGACTGGGGCGACACGGGGTACTCCCGGGTGGAGTGGAAGGGAAAGATCGAGGAGATGAGGAGGCGCGAGGCCGAGGAGGCCGATAGGATCTTGGGCGTAAAGGAGCGGATAGGCTTGGGGATACCCACCCAGGGCGTCGTTAACGACCGCGCTACCTACCAACATATAGTGCTGTTGATCCGGCAGGTTCGGCCCTTCGCCATCTTCACCCACTACCACAGGGATAAGCACAGGGATCACAGGGCGGTCTCGCAGGTCACCGAGGAGGCGTGGTGGAAAGCCTCGGAAAGCGTTCTAGCGGACCTGGGTGAACCCTGGAGGGCTGAAGCGCTGTTCTTCTACGAGATTTTCGAGCTCTTCACCCGGCCCACCCACATAGTCGATATAACACGGACTTTCCAGAGGAAGATGGAGGCGCTCCGCTGCTTCAAATCCCAGATGCCCCTACTCGGGGACATACTAGGCTACGTCGAGGGGTTGGCGAAAGCTAGAGGCTACCCTATCGGAGCTGCGTACGGCGAAGCTCTGCTTCGCTCAAACCTCATGCCCTCGAAGCTGCTAGCTAGCCTGGAGGAACTTGAAGACCGGTAAGAGGGGGCCAGAGAGCTAAAACCTCGACGCGCGGCACAACTAACTGCTCCCGGTGGTAGAACGCGCCGCCCAGCAAAAGCTGGAGCAGCCCCGGCCTCGGAGGGGAAAGCTCGCGTACCGGGGTGTCCGCCGGCAGCCCAGCTAGAGAGCGTGCTAAAGCTATCGCGTCGTCGTACGTCCCGATGCGGTCCACAAGGCCCAGCTCCAGCGCCTCCCTAGCCGTGAAAGGTCTCCCGCTAAAGACCTCCTCCGGATCGGTTACATTCCTGTGGGCGAGAACGCGCTCTTTAAACAGGGAGAAGATCTCGGAGACCATTTTCTCGAAAATCTTCGCCTCCTCCTGCGTCGGCTCCCTGAAGGGCGAACCGATATCTTTCAGCTCGCCGGACTTATAAACGTACACCTTTACACCCAGCTTCTCCAAAAGGGTGTCGAAGGTGAGCACAGAGGCGTAGACCCCCACTGAACCGACTATGCTGCTGTTAGCCGCCACGATGAGCTTGGATGGGAGCACCACCATGTATGCTCCAGAGGTCCCGTACTCCCGGATGAACGCCACCACGGGTTTCGAGGCGGCGAGCTCTTTCACCTTGAAGTACAGGGCCTCCGAGGCGGCAGCCGACCCGCCCGGGCTGTCAATGCAGAGAACCACCGCTTTCGCTGAGCTGTCCTTTCGCGCGCGGTCTATCAGGCTGGATATGCTGTCGGGGCTCGATGTGGAGCCGAAGAGCGCTAACTGGGAGGTCTGGTACGCGATCGTCCCCTCGATCTTAATCACTGCGACGTAGCCCATAGGCGGTGCAAACTGCAGCTCCGGTAGCGTCGTCTGGGCCAGCAGGAAAGCCAGTGCCGCGATGAGGGCGAGTATAGCCACGCTTATGGCTACGAGCTTTTTCTCACTTAGCTCCATGTCAACCACCGCCTACTTGAGCCACAGCCGCCGCAGGCTGCGGTGGGGGGACGGTAAAATGCTTCCTGGCGGCGTGGTACCCTGCGGCTAGAAGCACGTTAGCCGCTAGAGAAAACGCTGAGCTGACGCTCTCAAGCGCTCGGCCCACTTGGGATAAAACCGATGCTGCGGCTGCCGCCAGGTAAAGCAGAGAGCCTATTGCCAGCGCCCTCTCCTTTGTCAAGAGCCCTAGGTCGAAGGAGGCAACACCCTCGAACACGTTGCCTGCGGCCACAGTTACTAAACCAGCTACAATGTACCCGCTCACACTGGCCACTATCTTATCCTCAAGGAGAAGTGGCTCTAAACCTGTAGCTACACTTGAAAAAGCTCTGAAGAACTCTGCTAAAACACCGGCTAAAATAAGAAGCATCCCGGCAATGGGCGCCCCAAGCACGATTAGCCTCGTTAAGCAGTAGAACTTCCGCAACCGGGCTTTACACAGGTTACCCCAACCCAACACTTTCAGAACCCATGTAGCGAGGCCCAATATCAGCATCAAAGCACCCACCACCATAAGCACGGCAACCGCTGAAAGCAGCTCTCCGGGCTCTGCCGACCCTAGAGAAACACCGGCTGCCTGAGACAGCAACTCGAAAAGCGAGACTGTAGCACCTAAGGCCGCAGCGGTGCGCAGCCGGGCTAAGCCGTTATACGCTTCTACTGACACATGGACCATAAAGTAATGCGGCACGATATTCATTAAAAGTTTTCCCGGGAAGTCATTGAAAGAAAACCTTTTACTTAATTCAGGGGGCCTCTAGCTCCTACTAAGGTTCTTGGCTGCGCGCTAGAGTATCGTGGGCAGAAGAAGGCCGAGCAGCGCGTTAATGATGTAAATCAGAAACGCTAGGAGAGCGGCGCCCAGCCAGCCCACGTTCTGAATCTTCTTCAGCGCGAAGAGCCAAACGATAAGGGCGATAAGCGTCCCTAGGGGGATTTTAACGGCTGCGAAGACCCCGAATATGAGCGCGCCGACCAGCGCCGTGAGCAGGGCTCCGCCGAAGCTCTCGCGCTTCTGCTTGCCGGGGAACATTTTCAGGGCTAGCCACACGGCGAACCCGGAGATCAGCCAACCGACGAGGAGAGAGGCGAGCGTCTTGAGCTCCACCATATCGCTTCGGCTATCCGGTAGCCGCGCATTTTTAAACTTTTTAGTTCAAGAAAAGGAGCTCGAGCGGTAGGCGCGCTACTGGGTAGCCTTTCAGGCTCACCTCAATTTCCCCGATCCGCTGCCCGTGTCCCGCGGTGCGCGTGTTTCCCGGGTTGTGCATAACGCATTAAAGCTTCCCGGTCTCCGGTGCTGCGTGCGCAGTGTCCAGGGGCTTGGAGCAAGGCTGCCGTGGCTGGTAAAGCATGTTCCGCTGCTGATAAGCTTAGCCGTGTTCTACCTATACGGGTTCCTGTGGCTTTTAAAGCCGAGGAGGGTCGGGTCCATGCGTGACGTTTACGAACTCTTCTACATAGATTTTCTGGCGTTGAAGCCCGAGCACGTCGAGGTCGTCAAGCTCAGCGATACAGAGCTGGTCACCATATCGCGGAACCCGTGCCCGGTACTGCGGCTTGCGCAAGCCCTCAGGATGGATACTAGGTACGTTTGCAAGCTCGTGTCCGAAAGCGTGTGCAGGTACGTGCTTAAGCGAATCGACAGCGCACTCGTCTTTGAGAGAGACTACAACTACATAAGGCCCTACAGCGAGGGTTGCCTTGAGAGGATATACAGGCCGCAAACCTAGCCAGCTACGGCGTGTCAACCGGTTGCGCGCGTTAACACACCCGTGCTCGAGCTCTGGGCAGGCATGCTGAAAAGTTTCAAACAAGCGTAGTTACACTATTTTCGGCGTTTCAACGTAGAGGTTCCACCAGGGTTTATCCCAGCGCCTATCGACTTGCGGTAGTGCCTTCAGCAACTCGTTAGCTGTATCGATGATTTTACCGGCTTCGGACTTGCTGAGCCCCTCGCGAATTAGAACGTCTATCCTGTCCACCAGGTTCCTGAGGTTTAGCTCTACGGTGAGCGCGAAAGCCTTGTCTTTCTCAAGAACCCGCCTTACCGCCTCCGCATCTATATGGTCGGGCCCCTTCCCCACCTCGTGGTCCAGCAGCAGAGCCGCCACGTCCTTCATATCCTTCAGCTCCATGCCTACGGCCACCAACCCCCTTAGGTGCTTGTAGGGCAGCAGCCTGAAGCATTGGTCGGCCGTCTCCAGCTCGGCCACCTTCTCGTGCGGTAAGCCGAAGATGAACTGGCATTTGGAGAGCAGGAGGTTCTCGAGGCCTATTGTGTACATATGGACCCCGGGGGATTCGAAGAGGTCTTTCCCAAGCTTAATTGTATGCCTGAAGGGTAGCTCGTCGCAGAAAATGTCCACCACGCTGACGCCTATCCCGTTTCCGGGGGTTTCGCAGATTGACCTGACCCGGTACCTCCTCCCGCCTCTTAGTGCGTTGAACATTTTATCGCTCGGTGTGATGAAAAACGTGTGGTAGGATCCGAAAGCCTCGCTCAAGCTGGTTAAAAGCTTCGTGAAAAGGGCCCCCTGAGACTTAGGCACCGCGAAGTCGATATCCTTCACGCACCTGTTCAGTGGGTGGTTGAGCCTGTTTGCTGAGGGGCAGTGCAGCTTTACGGCGACGCCTCCGAAAAGAAGGGGGTTAAGCGGCTTCTTCAGCTGCTTACCGCCGATTTTGAGGCCTAGAGACGGAGCCTGCTGCGCAGCCCATAGCGCTGCGATAGCCCTCCGCACAGCCGGGTTAGCCAAGTCTATGTAGTCGGGTAAGCCTAGACCGCTGACCGCTAGAGGCAAATCCAGCGTCGATGTGAGCGGGAGGGCTACCTCGTAGATTGTTCCGTCACTCCCTTCGTAGAGCTTCACCTTATTCAACCCCGTCACCCGTACGTGAACACGTAGTTCCTCACCTTACCGCGCTCGACCTCCAGCAGAAGCCCCCTTAGGGCACCCGAGCTGTAGTCGCTACCGGGGTTGAAGCACTTGCTTCTGCCGATTTTGGCAATCCCCCGCGCTTCGTGGATGTGCCCGTGCAAGCTGGCAAGCGGCTGGAATTCCTCAACGACCCTCCTCACCGCGGTGCTACCTACGTGCACCATTTCCACCTGCCCACCCCTAGTCACGGGCCGCAGCGTGTGATCGAGTAGGGGGGCTAAATCTATGGGTGTCCCGTGAGGTGGGACGTGCACGTTCAGGAGAACCGCGTCGGGGTCCTCGGCAGCTGCCGCAAGCCTGCTGAGCCTTTCGTAGATCACCTCCTCGGGGCACTCCCTCGAGGTCCGCCACGGCGTGGGGTTCGACACGCCGAGGCTTACCAGCTTCAGCCCTCCCCCAATCTCCAGAACCTTGGAGTCGGGGTTCACCACCTTGGTGGAGTTCTTGAACGCCTCGTCTATCGCCGGTCTGTCGTCGTTGCCCGGCATCAGATAGCATTCCACGTTGCTCCCCTCGAGCCGCCGCTCGGCCAGCTCAATCCAGCTTGACACGGTTTTGACCATGATCTCGTTGAAGAGGTTGTCCACCAGCTGGGGGTTATCCCTAACCTTCAGAAACTCCTCCTCGGTTAAAACCGCGGTGTAAAAGCCGCTATCCCTGAGGGACCTAATCAGCGCGTCCAGCTCGGCCTGGCCCGCCGCTTCCCACCTTTTCCCCCCAAACTCTGCGAAGTACTTACCCCCCTTCTCGATTATGGGAACCAGAACCTTACCCGTTATATCGCCGCCCAAGATCAAGACGTCGACTTTGTACACTTTAGCGGCGTTTATGAACTTCCTGAAGCACACCTCGCTTCCGTGAATATCTGAAGCGTAGAAAATCCGCACCCGCGTTCTAACCACCTCACCCGGCTTACTCGGGCGGGAGTTCCCTGAACACCACATCTATGTCGATGCCTTGCCTCCTCCTGTACCACTTCGCAGCGTAGAAGTACGCTGTCCCGACAACGTAGGCGGCTAGGAGCGTCATTATCGATGGCATGTGGAGGGCGCCCAAGCCCTCTATCGTGAAGTAGTAGTAGAGCAGGGTGGCGAGCAGTGCAGCGTAAATTATTCCGCAAACTGTGATAAAGGGTGCGCGGCCTATCCTGTACTTTGAAACCGGGGAGCTTTCGTAGAAGGGCCTTGTCTTGGCCCTGAAGGGCACCACTATGGCCGAGATCGCGGTGAACATGAACGTGGTTGAGATCTGGGGTATCATAGCCGTGAAGCTGGCCAGGTACCCGGGGTTCCAAGCGTAGAAAGCTAGAGCGGCGAGGCCCAGCACCGAGATCAGCGTTATGGACTTTACGGGTGCGTGGAAGCGGTCGCTGACGTCGCCGAGAAACTCAGGTGCGAGCCTGTCGAAAGCCCATACAAGGAAGATCCTGCTCATCGGCAGGATCGAGTAGAGCGCGTAGTAGAATGTCCATGCTGCGAACCCTATTCCAATGAGCCAGCGAGCCCATAGCGGAGCCAGAATCCCGGCGAAGGTGTGGAAGGAGGGTGGGAAGGGCAGCGCGTAGAGCTTTAGGCCGTCCCCGTAAGCGTAAGCCGTTGCGAGCAGGAACTCGTAACCAACGACTCTCTCCAGGAGCGCTCCGGTGATCCACCACGACAGCGCGCAAAGCACTAGGCCTCCGGGTAAGCCTATGGTCATGCTTTTCTGGACATCCCGAGTCTCGCCCGCAATATACGCGGCGAGGTAGGGGTAGATTAAGCCCCATGCCGCAACCGGCATGAGGGGCGTAGCCTTGGCCAGGTCCCACGAGTATTCCGCCTCGACCCCGTACGTGCTCCTTATGTACCTCAGGGACTCGGCTACAAGGGTGTGGTAGTCGGCGGAGCCGTAGAGAGAGCTTATGCTGTTCCAAGCCGCTATAAACTCCTCCCGTGTTGCGGTTAGCAGGAAGAACCAAACCAGCGCGAACATCGTTAAACCCAGCGCAAAGCAGGTCGCTTGGAAAACTCGGAACGCTTTGAAGCCGAGTACTGCTACGAGCGCGGATACGGCTATGACCGCTGAGCCGATAAGGAATATTCCAAGCCGTGAGGAAACGAGCTCCGCCGCCTCGCTCCAGCCAACTAGCGAGAAGGCAGTGGAGAGAGCGGGGTCGGCCACGTACGCCGAGAGCACAGCAATCCACACGAAATTGGCCACAATCCACCCGAAGCTGGAGAGGAAGCCAAGAAGCGGGTGCAGGATCCTGCTGACGAACACGTACTCCCCTCCGCTCCTAGGGGCTATCGTTACTAGGAAAGCCCAGGCGAGCGCTCCGAAAAGCATTGGGACGAGTACAAGCAAGATGCCTAGGTGGAGGTTGCCTCCGGGAGCGAAGTAGGGACCCCACAGGAAGTACCACCACGCGCTCAGCCCCCAGCTGATGTTCAGGGAGGCGAAGATCAGGATGTCGGCCCAGTTGGCCTCTCTCACGAGGCCTGTGGCCTCCCTCAGGAAAACGCCGCCCTTAGCTACGCTACCGGTATGCGAATCCCCATCCGGGTTTTTTATACTCACCTGTCACGGGGGGGTACCGCCCCTCCCCGCTTATATACTTTTTTCACTGAAGCCGGGCTTTAAATTAAAAATTTTCAACCATGTAAGCTATTGTGTAAATAAACTTTCAAAGGTATAAACGCTGGGGGGACCTACCGGGCCGAAGCTCACCCTGCGCTGCTTTTCACGATCTCCCTCACTGCCGACGTAAGCTCCGTTTCAATATCCCGGTCAAGGGGTTCGGGTTGGTGCTCCTGGAGAATCCTCCCGGCTTTCTCTCTAGCTCGGTTCACAGCATCCTTCGAGGCTGCCCAGGCCCCCCACCTCTCTCTAGATAGCAGGGTGGGTACATAGTGCTCCCTCCGCAGGTTTCGCACAGTATGCAGTTCGCGCAGGTAGTTTCCACCTGGACCCACTTTCTCGATCACTTCGACAGCCAGTGCCTCCTTGTCGACGCTGATGCCCTTTAGGGCTCTGGATACGATGCCGCACAGCTCGTCGTCGATGACGGCCTGCTCGTAGCTAGCCGCCAGCGTTGAATCCAGAGAACCTACAGCATCGTAGATGAAGTTCACACCCGACACCGCGGCCATGAGGAGCGTGAGAGCCTTCTCGAAGCCGGCCTGTATATTCGCGGCTTTGGCCTCGGTAACGCCTCCGTAGCCCCTGCAGGGGATGCCGTAAAACCTCGCTAGCTGGGCTGTAGCTGCGTTGATCAGCCCGCCCTCAATAGCGCCGAGGGCGATGTTGCCCGTCCTCATATCCATAACCGTCGAAACGGTTCCGTAGAGCACCGGCGCCCCCGGGTTGGTGAGCTCGGCGATGGTAATGCCGCTTAAAACCTCGGCGTTCTGCTGGACGAGAAGCCCGGCCAGCGTAGCTGGGGCGGTGGCTCCTGATAGGCACTCGGGCGCGACGATCACGGGCTGGCTGTAGCGGGCGAAAACCTGCAGCGCCTCCAGCAACCCCCTGGGGTGCTGAAGCGGGCTCACCGGGTTGTAGAACATCAGCAGTAGAGGCCTCCTCCTCAACTCCTCTTCGCCGCTTGAGACAACCGAGGCGAGCTTCACTACATCAAGCGCTGTCCGCTTATCGACCACATACGCATCCACAGTCTTCGTCGTATTTCTGAAAGCGGCGCTGAGGGCGTACACGTGGGCGACGTGCTCCGGTACATCGGTTGGGTGCACGACCAGCGTAGCGTGATGTACGTTCGGTAGAGCGTCGGCGAGCCTGTAGAAGTTTTCCACATCCCTCAAAGTGGAGGGACGCCTCTCCCCGGTTAGCGCGTCGATGACGAAAACCGCGGTTCCCTGAGTTGAAAAGTACGTGCGCCCCTCCTCCAAGTCCAGCCTGTAGCCACTCCCCCTACCGTACAGCGAAAACCTCCGGGGCGCCTTCTTCAAGCACTCCCTAAGCAACCCCTCCGGTATCCTGGCCCTCATTTCCCTCCAGTCAACCTCCGCGCCAGCTTCCCTAAGCAGCTCCAGCGCGCCGGGTTCGAGGACCCTGACGCCGACCCGCTCCAAAACATCGACCGTCGACTCGTGGATCAGGTTAACTTCATCCCGCGTTAAGATTTCAAGCCTTGCCATAACTCTCCTTCAGCGTTTGTCCACCATATAATGTTATTCATGCGGTGCGCGTACCCATTCAAATTAGCTTTACTTCGACGGGAACTCCATTAAAAGCCCTTTAGAGGAAAGAAAGGCGTGGAGCTTGAGAGCTACTCTGCGCGACTTCGTCTTCAAGATCACGGTATCCCCTACCTTCTCGGTGACCATCCCTTCGAGACCCGCCAGAGCGCTTAGCGCCTCCCCTTTGGCGATTATCACGTAGAAGCCCTGGGGATCCCTCCGCCCTACGAGAGACCTTTTGGAGCCGGGCACAGGAGGATATTCACCCGAGGTTTATGGGTTTAGGGTCCGTGAGCGCTAAACGCTTTTTATTAGCCCCCGGAAGCCTGCATCGGCATGGATCTCGGGCTGGGGTTCCTCGGGTCGATACTCCTAGGAGCAGCGGGCGTTATTATAGCCCTATGGGGTGTGAAGCTCGCTAGGATCGCCGCCTCCTTAACCTTCGGGCTGGCTTTAGGGTACGCTCTGGCCGCTCACAGCGGCCCTGCGCTGAAGGCTTCTATAGGTCCGTTCGGCCTCTTCCTGCTGGGCTTCGCCGCGGGCTTCGCCGTAGGGTTCTCAGCGTTTAAGCTGATAGCGGCGCTGCTCGCCGGCTTATGGCTCTCCAGCCTCGCCCTAGAGTTGGGATTCATCTCGGGCAATTGGGAGGCCCTCGTGCTCGCCAGCGCGGCTTTCGCAGCTGCGGTTCACACATTAGCGGAGAAGCTCCTCGCCTTCAGCTTTGCTCTGCTGGGAGCCGGAATGCTCTACTTCGCCCTGCGGCATCACCTCAATGTTGAGTACTCCCTGCTTGCCGCTTTAGCGCTCTTCGCTATCGGGCTTGTGAAGAAGCGGAAAAAGTAGGACGCAAGCTTCCAGTGCTACTCTACAGCCCTCTCCCCGAGGCCGGCTGCCACGACTAGGGCGGAGGCCAGCAAAGCCGTGGCCGGTATAGGCTCCAACCCCGCCGTCCCGCTAACGCTTCCCGCGATTGGGCCTGCAACGTAGCCTAACCCTATCGAAGCCTCAAAGGCGGCGGTGTGAGAGGCTACCCCACCCGCCCTGAAAATCGCCGTGAGCGCTGAGGAGTATACGAGACTCTGCCCAACACCGGCGAAAACCGCTGCAACCACGTGGAGCAGTGGGTCGGTTGATAGGGGCACGGCCAAGGGCGTCAGCAGGAGCGGCATGCTCGCGTACGCGGACTTGACTACCGACGGCAAGCGTTCGTAAAGGTAGAAAACGGCGGTCCTGGCCGCGATCATGGAGAAAAGTACGAGCGAAATGCTGCCCCGAGGAAGCCCGCTCCGCTCCACCAGCACTGGGTAGAATGTGAGGAAGCCGGCGGAGGAGGAGGCGTAGCTTACGCACAGCAACCACGCACCCGAGAGCTCCGATACACGCTTCGAAGTGCTGCGGCCGCGTCTGCCTCCCTCCAGGGGGAGTCGCGCCACCCCCAGCAGGAGGGATGAGGAGAGGGCGGCGTAAATTGCGTACAACCTCGGGGCTCCGAGCCCGGCGAAAGGCGAGACCAGCGCCGTCCCAACCAAGCTACCGCTGCTCCACGAAAACGAGAATCTAGATGCATTCCCGCCGCTCGCAGCCACAGCGACTTCTACGCTGGGCCATAGAAGCCCGAAGCCGGCGAAGACGAGGCTAGTTGCTGCTAGAAGGGCGGGGGAACTCCTCGAGACTGGGTGCAGTAGGTAGCCGGCGGAGAGGGAGAGCAGAGCGGCTGCAACCACCCCCCGCGTGCTAAGCTTGCGAACGAGGGGGGCTGCAAAAAGCGTGGCCGCAACGTACACTAGCGAAGATGCTCCGGTGATCGCCCCGATCTCGGCTTCACTGAAACTGAGCGAGTACGCGTAGAGGGCCAGCGTGGGGATGGTTAAGGCCTGGAGCAGGGAGGCGGCAAACGATAGTGCGAACAGCAGGCGCATACGGCGGAGCGTGCCGGGCGGCGCCAATTAAGGTTTCCGGCAGCCAAGTTTATCTGCCTCCGGGGGCTTGTTCGGCGTGGCCGACGTCAAAATAGCTGTCATAGGGGCGGGCAGCGCAGTCTTTTCACTAAACTTGATCAAGGACCTCGCCTTGACGCCCAACCTCCACGGCGCCGCACTGGCCCTGATGGACATCAATGTGGAGCGCCTCAACGCGGTATACTCGCTGCTGAGGCTGTTCGCGGAGGAGGTTAACGCGAAGCTGGTGATCGAGAAGACAACCGATCGAAGGGAGGCGCTGAGGGACGCCGACTTCGTCGTTAACACGGCTTTAGCCGCCAGCCACGACCGGCTTAGGGAGGGGTGGAGCATCGCTTCAAGCCTAGGCTACAGGTTCGGCGGCAGCCTACACGTGATGCATGACGAAGCTTTCTGGGTCAACTTCTACCAGTTCAAACTCTTCGAGTCCATAGTGGAGGACGTCCTCGAAATATGCCCCGACGCGTGGTACATCCAGCTCTCAAACCCCGTCCTCGCCGGCATAACATACCTGGGGAGGAAGTACCCCGAGGCGAAAATCGTTGGTATGTGCCACGGCTACCGGGCCATCTACCACCTCGCCGGCATCCTCGGGCTAAGGGGGGACGAAATTAGCTTCTCCGCACCGGGCCTCAACCACTTTATCTGGCTCGTAGAGTTCCGCTACAGGGGCGATAACGCCTTCCCGATTCTGGACGCGTGGATTGAGAGAAGCGCTAACGAGTACTGGGAGAGGTGCCCGCCGAGCGATCCAGCCGGACCGAAGCCCGTCGACCTGTACAAGAGGTTCGGCGCCTTCCCGCTAGGGGACACGTGCACACCGGGAGGGGGTTCCTGGCCCTGGTGGTACCACGTGAACGACAGCGTGGAGGGAAGGTGGAAGGAGGATCCCAGGGGCTGGTGGGAAGGGTACTTCTCCTGGCTGAAGTCTAGAGTTGATGAGTTGCTCGAATTCGCCAAAAATCCCTCATCCCCGGTTTCCGAGAAATTCGGGCGCGATAAGCCGGGTGAAGACGTGGTTCAGCTAATAGGATCCATCGCGTGCGACGTGCCGCGGGTTTTCCAGGTAAACGTAGTGAACAGGGGTGGGCTCGTGCCCGGCATACCCGAAAACTTCGAAGTGGAGGTTCCGGCGCTTGTGGACGGCAGGGGGATCCACGGAATCAAAGCTAGCCCTCTGCCGAAGAGGGTGCTGGCTTACGCGCTAAGAGATCGCGTAGCTCCAGTGGAAGTGGAGCTGGAAGCTTACGAAAGCGGGGACCGCGGCAAGCTGGTAGAGCTCGTCATGATGGACCCCTGGACGCGCTCCCAAGAGCAGGCAGAGGAGTTAGTGAAGAAGGTGCTGGATCTACCTTACCACGCTGAAATGAGGAGGCACTACAAGTAGGCCATCCGCGGGGTGGGTTACGCATACCTTTTATACTTCTCCCACGGTGTACACACATTTATGGACTCGGTTAAGGCTCACCGACTCGACCTCGTTGTACCCGTTAAGCCCCTTAAGTTGGACGATGCGGTATCGCTGGCCGCCGATAGGATGTGGGAGATGGAGGTACCCGCCTTACCCGTTGTCAGCGATGAAGAGAAGTACGCAGGCATAGTCTCCATCTTTTCCCTGCTTAGAAGGCGCGCTCCGAGCTCGATGAAGATTCGAAGCGTCGTTGAGAAGGCGCCGGTAGTCGAAGAGGCGTCGGATTTCGTAGGTGTAGCCCGAATGTTCGTCAGAACCGGTTCTCCGGGGCTAGCGGTTGTCAGAGAGGGGGTAGTGGAGGGGGTGGTGTCGGCTAGGAGGCTAATCCTAGCGATGGGAGTGAACGCGAACGCCCCCGCGAGCTTGATCATGTACCCGCTTCAACCGCTGCACCCTGACGATCCCGTAGAGAGGGCCCGGAAGCTGGCAGCGGACGTGGGGTTAAGGCTCATCCCAGTTGCCGACGAAAAGGGCTTGAGGGGGGTGGTCCGGGTATACGACTTGGTGCGGTACCTGTACGTTACCCCTCTTAAAAGGGATAAGACGGGGGAGGTTAAAGGGGATGTTGAGTACTTCCTCGAGCAGCCTGTTAGGAAGCTGGTTACCGAGCACAGCCGGTTAATCCACCCCGAGAGCGTGCCGACGGTGTACGACTTAGCCGAGGGGGCAGTCGTAGCTGACAGCTCCGGCAAAGTTCTTGGAGTAATCTCGCCGTACCTACTCCTCCGCCGGCTCCTACCTGCGGTCGAGGAAGCCGCTATTCCGCTCCGCCTGGAGGGTCTAGGTGAGCTGGACTTCGTGTCGCAGCGCCTGATTTATGTGAAATGCCTTGAAACCGCCAAGCTGGTGTCCGAAAGGGGGCGCTTACTGGAGATGAGCGTCGTGCTGAAGACTAGAAAGAAGGGCGAGCGCGCCCGCTACGAGGCGAGCGCGGCGATAAAGCTGGACGTGGGAGTCCACTCCGCGTCGGCTGAGGCCTGGAACCCCGTTGAGGCGGCTATCGAAGCCGTCGACGCGGCCTACAAGAGGTTTGCGAAAACAAAGGAGAAAAGCAGAGAGCGCAAGCTGAGCTTAGCCAGGTTTAAGAAAATCGGGTTCTAACGGGTCTAATTCCACATTTTTACTTGTTTTCTGGCTTTATGTGTTCGGCGAGCCCGGGGTGCGTGAAGTGTATTGGGAGGAAGCGGGGGTCGTACCCCGGCCTCGGCTTTAAGCCCCTCGCACCCTGGGGGCACCGGTAAGCGCAGAGCCCGCAGCCCATGCACTTTGCCGGGTCCACGGAGGATTTCCCGTCGCCGGCTGCAACCACGGCTTTGAACGGGCACACCTTTAGGCAAACCCCACATTCCTCGAGGCCAGCGCACTTCTCCGCCCTTACCTCAGCTACGAGCGGGCCGGGGTACACCCCCTCCCTTACTGTGAGCTGGCTCCGAGTCGGGATGCAGTAGCGTACATCGCAGTTGCACACGACGAAGGCCCAGGATCTGGCTTCGAAGCACGCGTACACCTCGTGGACCAAGTTGTGCTCTCTGAACTTCCGCAGAAGGTCTTTCGCCTCCTCCTTAGATATGTACTTGTACTCGTTCGGGTGCGCTAGCTTGTATGCCTTAGCACCGTACATTATTACCATATCCGTGTAAAACGGCTCTTCCCTCGTCCCAGCTCCAATTTTACATAGGCAGGGGCCTATCGCTATGTGCGAATCCTCAGGAAGGTTGTCGATCAGCCTAAGCGCCGCATCGTGGTCTATGACTACCCCGTGGGGCAGGAACCACAGGGCTTTAGCGATGAGCTTCAGGACAAACCTGCCGGGCCTGGTCCCGCTCAGTAGCCTAGACCGCAGTAGTTTATCGGTGAACCACACCACGCCGGGCTCGATCTTAGCGTAAAATGCGTGGAGCAGAAGCTGCAGCCTCGACTCCTCCCCAAACCCTTCGTCCTTAAATATGTGGAGCGGCGCTATTAGCGCTGCAACTAAGATGAGCGCGGGGACCATGGTGGGAGTTCCCAGCCCACACAAAAAACCTTTTCGTGTCAATGCGAGCACGCCAGCCGCCTATGGGGCTAAGGAACTGCGGAGGGGGAACGCAAAGTTGAACGCCCCCTGTTTCACGCCAGCTCTTCGCCTCTCCTCGGCTGTGATTCGGAAAACCTCTCGAATCAGGCGCTCCGTGGCTTTACTCATCTGTATCCCACGCCTGGCCATCATCCTCCTCTGGGTTTCTACGGCCGACTCGAGCTCCAGCTCGAGCGGCTCGCACCCGAACTGCTTCGCGTAAATGGTGAAAGAGGGTACATTCTCTGCCACTAGGCCGTGCAGGTGCGAAGCCACCCCTACACGCTTGCCCGTGTAGATGAGAGTACCGATGCTGGTCTTAACCATATCCCCGATGAAAGCCCCTACTTTCACCCTGCGCGTTTCCTCCCTTCCGCGGGCCGTGTTTACCCTGACCGTGCCGTAGGTATTTTTGAGGTCGCTGTTGGTGGTCAGCGCCCCGAGGTTCACCCACTCCCCAATGTACGCGTGGCCGATGAAGCCGTCGTGGTACTTGTTGCTGTACCCGTGGAAAACCGATGACTCGACCTCCCCGCCAACCCTGCAAAGGGGGCCGATGACCACTCCTCCGCGCAGCCTAGCTCCGGGCATAACCACCGCGTCCCTGCCGACGTATGAGGGACCTTCGACATAGGAGAGGGGGTTCACTACAGCTCCCTTATCGATTAGCACGGGTCCCTTCCTGCAGTCTATCACCGCATAAGGTCCTATTTCGGCGCCTTCTTTGATGGAAACTTTATCGCCTAAGATTGCGGCTTTACCGCTAACATCGCCCTCTAGCCTTCCGCAGTAGGCCAAGAGGTCGGGACCGAGCAGTTTCTCGTTCCACTCGATTAAATCCCAAAGGTTTTCTATTCCTTCACCGGCTTCCAGGCTAAGGGTATAAATTTTTAAATCCAAATTTTTAATAATTTTCTCTAAATTTTCCGGGTATGAACTTAATAGCTCCGTGGCTAAGTGCTCAGGGACTAAAGCACCGACTACGCTGCCGCCGTGAAGGAAAACGAACGGGTTGCCCTCTTTGGCCCTCGCCTTCAGTAAACCTACTGCTAGCTGGTTAACTATGTACCTGGGATTGACTAGCAGCAAATCATCGTCGGTTTCCCGTGGGTTGGCAGGCAGGCCTCGCTCTTCAGCGTAGAAATCTGCTAAGTAGCTTCTGACGAAGACGTAGTCCACATGGCCAAATTCGAGCATTGCTCTCTCCAAAAGCGTGCGACAACCTACTACTAGGTCGAAAATTGCCTTTGTATACGTAAGGGGGGCCAGGTTTAAAGCTGTTGAGTCTTCAAATACAGCTACTCGCACAAAGGCCAGGTTAAGTGCTGCATAATTAGCTTTTCTTCTTTTTTGGTTGGAAAAATATTAAGTTTAGGTAACAACTTTAGCATGATTGAGGGAAAGTTTATTTTTTAATAATTTAAAGGGTTTTGTAATGGAGGATAGCGTATATGCCTTGATAGATGCTGATAGCGGCAGGCTTAGGGGCTATGTAAAGGAGGTGAGGGACTCAGAGCCGATTAGAGCCGTCGCGCACCCCCTCCGTTTGGAGCTGCTGCGGGCGCTCGCGAAGGGGCCGCAGTACCCGTTAGAGCTCGCGAAGATGCTGGAGGTTAATGAACAGCTGGTGTACTACCACATGTCGCGCCTAAAGAGAGCTGGCCTCGTAAGGGAGGTTGGAATTGACCGCAGACGGGGTGCGCTAGCGGTTAAGTACGAGCTCGCAGCCGAGGGCTTCGCAGTAGTTTTCCGCGAGCGGGAGGCGGACGAGCGCTTTACTGTGCTCCCGCAGCTCGTCGCGGAACTTTTCAAGGAGGGTAAACCGGTCTACATGGTTTTGAGCAGCCCCGAACCCCACGGGCCGTTCCGAAGCCGGGGGAGGGATCACCACCTAGCTGCGCAGATAGCCTACCTTATTGGTGCGGCGTACGGCTCCAGAGCCCGCCTTAACATAGTGCTCGATACTGACCGCCACGCGGATTTGAGCGACGCTAACCTCCTGCTCATAGGGGGGCCCGCCGTGAACATGGTGACTGCGAGTGTGAACGATAGTCTTCCAATACGCTTCGACCTGTCCCGGGGGAACTTGATCGTATCCACGCTCTCGAGGAAGGAGTATGGCGACGAGAACTGCGCGGTAATAGAGCTCACGGAAAACCCGCTCGGCACCGGACGCCTGCTGCTGATAGCCGGACTGCACCTCTCAGGGACCAAAGCAGCTGTATCCGCGCTGTTTAAGCGGGGGGTGGAACTCTCTAAGCCGAACTCATTCGACCGCGGGACGATAGCGCACGTGGTTGAAGGGATCGATGCGGATGGAGACGGCGAACCTGACGACGCCGTGATACTTGAGTAAGACGGCGGGCGAGGGAAGTGAGCTTAAACCCGAAAGATACCCCCGTGAAGGTCACCGTATACTTCGACGGCCTCTGCGAGCCAGTGAACCCAGGCGGCATTGCAACCTACGGCTTCGTGATCTACGTGGACGGCAGAGTGGTGCACTCCGAGGGGGGCTTCGTCGGGGCGGGCTACCTTGGCGACGACGTTACGAACAACATTGCCGAATACACAGCCCTTATCAAGGCCCTCGAGTGGCTGCTCGATAATGGTTACTCCGGCGGGGAGCTGGTCGTGAGAGGCGACAGCCAGCTGACGATTCGCCAACTCAGGGGGGAGTACGCCGTCCGTAGCCCGCGCCTAACCCCCCTTTACCGCCGCGCAGTGAGCCTACTCGACCGCTTCAGCAACGTAAAGTTGGAGTGGGTTTCCCGCTCGATGAACAGGGAGGCCGACTCCCTGAGCAGGCAGGCTTACCTCGCCTTCGTTAAACAGCACCCCGAAGCTCTAGAGGAGTACGCGGCGGCTCCGGCTAAGCGAGGGACAAAGAAGCGCTTATATCGCGGTGGAGAGTAGAAGGAGAGTGGCGGTAATCAGGTACCTCGGGCATGCCGCGTTTGATGTAAAGCTGGTCGGCTTCGACGGAAAGGAGAAGAGGATCCTCATTGACCCGTGGCTGGAGAACCCCCTTAGCCCAGTTAAGGTAGCCGACTACCGCGGCGTCAGGGTCGACTACATAATCGTCACACACGATCACAGCGACCACCTGGGCAACGCTGTCGAGCTCGCCAGCCTCACGAGGGGGGCGGTGGTCGGCGTGTACGAGGTGGCTGAGAAGGTGAGAGCGCAGGGGGTTGAGGCGATAGGTGGCAACGTTGGAGGCGTTTTATCGGTGGACGACCTCTTCATCGTACTAACCCCGGCTCTGCATAGCAGCTCAAGCGGAGTGCCTACGGGCGTGGTAGTCGGCGGTTCTGATGCAAGGGTGTACCACGCTGGCGATACGGGGCTGTTCGGTGACATGGCCCTAATCGGCGAGCTTTACTCGCCGGACATCGCGCTGCTACCCATCGGTGGCCACTTCACCATGGGGGTCAAGGAGGCGGTGAAGGCTGTTCAGCTGCTGAGGCCGAGGGTCGCAGTCCCCATGCACTATAATACTTTCCCCCTGATAAGGGCCGATCCCGGGGAATTCAAGAAGCTTGTTGAAGCGCTTACCCCAGCAAAGGTGGCGCTGCTCAAACCTGGAGACTCATTAACCTACCCGGCTTAGGTGGTTGGTTGAGGAGAGCGCTTTCAGTGCTGCTCCTTACGCTCGCCCTAGCGCACCTCGCCTCGGCGTCGGGAGAGCCCTACGACGTCCAAGCCTACCTTTGGGTTCGCCTAACTGTCGCGAACAACTCTACGAGCCCCTACCCCCTCAAACCCCTCTTCCTCGACTTACCCCTCAACGACACGTACCAGCGCTCAAGGCTGATCAACGTAACCGTGAAGTTAAACGGAGCTGAAGCCCGCTGCAACACCCGCCTCGCGGACGGCGAGTGCGGCACGAGGTACCTCGAGGTCCAATGCCCTTGGCCCCTACCCGCTAGAGGGGTGCTTGAAGTCACTGCTGTTTCGGAAGTCTACGTAAAGCGGTTTAAAGCCCCGGAACTCAGCCTTGAAGCGTCGGGGCTCGTAAGCGACATATCGCCGGAGCTAAAACCATACACAAGGGCGGAGGGGCCTTGGCGCTACGACCAGACCGGCATGGCGTACCTGGCAGAGGCGGCGCGCGAGATCGCCGGTGGGGAGGCGAACATCTTAGCGATTGTCACTCGGCTAGTTGAATGGCTGTGGAAGAAGGTTGAGTACGAAACTGGGCCTCCGCGCTACCCGAATGAAACACTGCCGCCCGCTCTTATTGGCGAAGGCCGGGGAAAGGGCGACTGCGACGACCAGGCCAACCTACTGATACTGATGCTGCGCTCGCTCGGGATCCCGTCCTACCTAAAACTCGGCTTGGTCACAGACTTCGATTACAGGGACGAGAGAGTAAGCTGGACCCCTGGATCACGCTTCTACTGGAGCTTTCTGGGAATAGACTACGGACACGGGTGGGCTGAAGTCTACGTACCGCCCTGGGGTTGGCTGCCCGTAGACTTGACCTACAACCTGGGTAAGGAGAACCCCCTCAACGCGATCATCACCTCGGCTGTGTCGGACCACTGGAAGTGGTATAGCACGGTAACTGTAAGGGTGGGGAGCATCTGTCACGCGGATTACATAGGCGAGTGGCGGGCAGCGTACGCGGAGTCTCTCTTATCCCCGCTTTTCTACTATACTCAATACGCAATAGTGCGCAAGGGAGACAGCATAGAGAGGGTGGTTGGGTTCTTCCGGCCGCTGCCCCTTCCGTGGGTCAAGCGGACAACCTTGACCGTCGAGTACCCGAGCAAAGCCAAGGTATTCGAGACCGTAAAGGTTACCGGGCTGCTGGAGCCGCCCCCTCCCAACGCCACCCTTTTGATCGAGATCAGGAGCCCCAGCGGGCGTAAAACAATCGAGACTGTGAAGGCGGACTCTGCGGGGAGGTGGAGCTTCGCGGTCGCTCCCTACGAGGCGGGCGCCTGGCTGTTTAACGTGACGTTCCCGGGCTTACCGGGGTACGCATCCTGTTCGCGGGAGTTTACGATTTACGCAGAAAAGCTGCCGAGCTCGATAGCACTCGAAGTAGCGGCGGGCAACCGCTCGCTCCTGGTGCAAGCGCGGTTAAACCCCCCACTGGACACCGCTCTCTCCCTGCTTCTTACGCTGCCCAACGGCACGGTAAGGGTTTTCACCCTTCCAGCAGGCGGAGGGTATCTCTACGCTGAACTCCCCGCAGCAGAGCCCGGCGAGTACAAGCTGGATGTTTTCTGGCAAGGCTCAGAGGCTTACGATAGCGCGCACGCCAACTCGAGGATCTACGTCCGCGCCCCCACGAGGCTGGCCGTGAACAGCAGCTTGACGGATAGAGCGCTGGTGGTGTCCGGGATGCTGGAACCGCGGATCGCGAACGCCACTCTCACCATTGTTGCAGAATCCCCCAGCGGTGCTCTGAATGCTCAGACTGTGACGGATGCCGAAGGCCGCTTCAGCTTGGAACTCCGGCTCAGTGGCGGAACCTGGGTAGTCTGGGTACTCTACAACGGCAGCGAGCTTTACTTGCCGTCCAGCGCCAAGCTCACCGTCGAAGTAGAAACGCAACGCGCTGCCGAACTCCAGCAAGGGCTGCTTTTCGCTCTCTGCTTGCTGTCCGCGCTGATCGCTGCGGTAGCTTTAAGGCGTATTGGCTCCAGAAGGCGCCCGCGGGAACCCCCTACCAGCGAATACTAAAGTCGCTAAACTCCCCTCTGTACTCCTCCCATACCACCTCAACGTCTTCAACGTACGCGCTTGAAGGGCCCCGACGGGCCAGAGCTATCAACTCCTTCACCTTGCCCTCGGGGCCTTCCAGCACGGCCTCGACGCGGCCGTCCGGCAGGTTGCGAACCCAACCGCAAACTCCGAGACGCCTGGCGTTTCTCTGCATCCACCACCTGAAACCAACGCCTTGGACAAAACCCTTAACGAACAGGTGGGCTCGAACCATGTTCGGCATAGCATCCATTAGTTTACCCGGGATGAAAAATTACCGTTAAAGGGTTTCCAGTATCTGCTTTAGGTTCCTCAGGCAAAGCTTAACGCATTCCAGAGGAGGGTACTTGTAGCTCTCCTGTTCAACGATGAACCACTCCGTACCCCCCACCTTGATGCACGCCTCGAGCAGCTCCCTCCAGCGGACCTCCCCCTCTCCGAGTATCGCTTGAGGGTCTTTCCGAGAGAACTCCTTCAGGTGCACCGTGCCGCTGCGTCCCGGGAACCTCCTGATGTAGCCCAATATGTCCTCCATAGATACGCCGCCGTGCATCGCGTTCCCCACGTCCAGCTGCAGGACAACTTCCGGTACAGTTGCCCTGGCGAATATCTCCCACCCGGTTTCGCCGTCGAACCGCTTGAACTCCTCCGTGTGGTTGTGGTAGCCGATAAGGAAGCCCTCCCTCTTTACCCGCTCCGAGAGGAGGTTGAAGAAGCGCGCAGTCCTAAGCCACGCATCCCTGCTGTTACGCATATCCTCCGGTATCCATGGGACAATAAGGTACTTCAAACCCAGCTCCCTGTGGAACCCGAGAGTTTCCTCCAGCTTCTCGTCCTTAAGAGCGTCGATGCCGATGTGGGTGCCGGCAGGCTCTAACCCGAATTTATCGAGGAGCTCCGCGAGCTCCAAAGCGCCTCTCCCGTAGTAGCCAGCGAACTCCACCCCCTCGTAACCCATCTCGGCTATGGCTTTAAGGGTCCCGGGGAGGTCGCGCGCACACGCCTCGCGAACCGAGAACAGTTGGAGCCCTACCTTCATCTACTCCCCCGTTGGTTACAAAGGTGAGGTATTTAAGGACTAGCGCGCAAGCTGCTGCGATGGGATTCAACGTCGCGGCGATGCTGACGACCTTCGTCACCCTGCTTGTTGCAGAACTTGGAGATAAAACGCAAGTAGCCACGCTGGCGCTCTCCGCAAGGGGCAGCTCTACCCGCTGCTTCCTCGGAAGCGTGCTGGGCTTCACGCTCGCGAATCTGCTGGTAATCCCCGCGGGAGTTTTCATCTATGGGTACTTCCAACCGCGAGCCGCGACGCCGCTGGCGGGGGTAATTTTCATAGTTGCCGGAGCCGTCATGCTAGCTAAGCGCGGAGAAGTGGAGGAAAGCTGTGGCAAGGACGGCTTCCTGAGCACCTTCTCAACGATATTTTTTCTTGAACTCGGAGATAAGACTAACCTGGCAGCTTTAGCTGTGGCTACCTCGACAGGTGCTTTGCTGGAAGTGGTAATGGGTGTAATACTGGCAGCAGCGATACTGATGGGCATGGCAACTTCCCTAGGGACACTTCTGAAAAGGAGGGTGCCGGCCCATAGGGTAAGGCGTGCGGCAGGTGCGGTATTCATAGCCTTGGGTCTACTCCTTATACTTGATGCTTTCCTATAACTGGCTCAGCAGGAACTTCAGCTTGCTTAACAGCTCGTCCGCGCTTTCGTACATGATTATTATCGGCTCCCCTATCTTAGGCTGGGAAACTGAGAGTTCGGCTCTCCTGGTTGCCAGAAGTAGCTCCATAAGGGCCTCATGCTTCGTGACGGCTATTACAATATTGACGCCTCTTACATCGATAGACTTGGCAAGGGAGGCTATCAGCGAGCGGGCCTCGGAGGCGAAGTCGAGGCACACTGTTTGATTACCTTTCTGCACCAGGAAATCGAAGTGGTGCCTGTACCCGCTCGCACCTTCCAGGGCCCCGCCCTTTGTAAACGAGTAACCTAGAGATGTGAACAGTTCTGCCAACCTTCCCTCAATACTCGAGTCGCTTGGCATCGTACTCTCCTTTGGTATAAGGCACCCCTCTATAAGTTTTTTTAATAATACTCTTAACTACTTAACTTACTGTATCAGCGTAGAAAGAGGCTTAAAACTAATAAACTACAAACTATTAAAAACTAAACTAGAATATTTTAAAATACTGTTTATACTGGGCAGAATCTGCCGGACCGGAGCAGTTGCCGAACTAGCTGTAGCTGTTATCTGCCAGTTTGCTGCACGCGATGCCAGCTGGCTAATCGGTGCACGCAGCTAACCGGTTATCTGTGTAGAAGGATTATTTCCGTGTCGTCCTCGCTCATTTTAAAGATGTTTAGGAAAGCCCCCCACTGGAGCACGTTATGCTTGGCTTGCTCGAAGCTGCCGGGGTAATACTTCATGATCAACTCCTCGAACTCCTCCACGCTGATTTTACCCCTTTCCTTTAACCTGGACATGAGCTCGGCGATTGGCTCGAGTTTCTGGACCTCTCTCCTCAGAAGGCTTTTCACAGTTTTAGGGTTCCCCTTAACTACGCGCCTACCTAGCTCCGTCAATGTCAAGTCGCCTCCACGCGACTCAACGAGGCCGAGCGCCTCCGCCACGTCGATCGCGTGGGGCAGTATATCTACGCTCTCGTTTATCGCATCGCCAATGTACATCGAGTCCGTTTTATCGCCGAGGCTGCTTAGCAGCTCTATGAGACCCAGCACGTGATCGACCGTTACGTCGGGTGGGAGGACGAGTTTCTTCCTACTATCGTCGCATTGGTCCAACTTACCTCTCACCTATTTTGTGGTATTACTTAGCAACGTTCTTAAGGTTTTCTAGCAGGGGGCTGATAGGTGGTTCCGGTGGTCCCCGCTTTATACCTTCTGGAGTGCGCTGCGGCGAGCTTAGCTAGGATGATTGCCGCCTATGTTGTATCGCTCGTGCTGGCACTGCTCGTCGGCGTAGCTATGGCTAGGAACAGGTTGCTCGAGCGCCTTCTGCTGCCAGTTCTGGACATCCTCCAGTCGATACCTATCCTGGGCTTTTTCCCGGCGGCTCTCGCCTTCTTCATCGCCGTGTTCCCGGGCGGCGTCGGGCCTGAGATGGCGGCTATTTTCCTCATCGTGACAAGCCTCCTCTGGAATATGATATTCGGGGTCTATACTTCCGTTAAAGCCATGGAGCCGGCTCTTTTCGACATGGCTGCGGCATTCGGGTTCCGCGCTTCCACAAGGTTCTTCCATATGTACGTACCAGCCGCGAGCAAAGCGCTTGTAGCCAACAGCCTCGTATCCTGGGCTAACGGCTGGTTCTTCCTCACATCCTCGGAGGTGATATCCCTCGGCGCAGCCGAGTACAGGCTTAAAGGTTTAGGGACTTTCGTCATCGAAATGTTTGAGGCAGGCGATTACGCCAGCTTTTACTCAGGCGTAGCAGCGCTGCTGCTCGTAATCAGCGTGACTTACTTTCTCATCTGGAATCCCGCCTACACCGCAGCTTCGGGGCAGCGACTTCCTGGAACTCTTGCCGTTTACTCGGCTATTATCCGTGCGGTTAGCTGGTTATGGGGAGTGCTGGAGACTTTAACGCTAAATATCGAGAAAACCCTTAGGATGCCTAGAACAGTAGCCAAGGTCCTCACGGCTGCTGCTCTTCTCACCGTGGCGGCAGTGCTGCTAGCCCACGCGGCTTCTGCCAAGCCTCCCGCACCCGAGAGGCTGGCCTCGAACGCGGTCACTGTACTGAGCGCTCTGCCCGTAAGCGCTCTGCGCGTGACGCTCATCCTCCTGCTGAGCTTCACCCTAGTCGTTGCGCTAGCCTACGCTTCCCACAGGCACCCCGCGG
>CALHPJ010000010.1 GCA_938036345.1 uncultured Thermofilaceae archaeon
AGCCTCGCGAGTAAAGCTCGCTGAGAGGGCCTCGGCTGGACTGCGGGACGCTTATCGATCCGAAACGGCCGGCTAGCGGGGCTAAACCTCGTAGTTGGAGAGGATTAAATCCACGATCCTCCCAACGCCCTCCCTAAGGGGTTCCACTACGGCAATCCCGTGTTTTTCCTCTACCTCCCTTTTAAACTGAAGCACCTCCTCCTCGCTCATGTTCTCCGTGTTTACGGTGATCGCGAGGACTTTACGGTCGGTAATCAGCTTGATCAGCTCGAGGTACTTCTCAAGCGGGGGCATCGGATGCTCGGGGAAGCCGTCGAAAAACTTTCGCGCAGGTGCGTGCTGGAGAATCGTCACCTCGGGCTTGAGGAGGTTCAGTATCTCGTAACCCCCCGGGAAAACCGGGTGCAGCGGCGATCCCTGCCCGGGGACCACTATGACTCGCGGTTTCTCCTCGGTGTAGGCCCTCCATACGGCATCCTCGAGAACTCCCGGGATGAAGTCGTTTATCACGCTGTCCAGGACGAAGCCGTATTTGGCGCCCTGCATCCACGCCGTCTGACCCGTGCCGATGAAGACCGCTTTAATCCCGCGCGCGTTGAGCTCATCTGCGATCATGATCGCGGTCGTCCTCTTCCCGACAGCGGAGTCCGTGCCAAGTACGACCACCTTCAGCGCTTTAACCTCATTGATCTTCCCGGTGTAGCGGATCTTGAGGTCGCGGAAGAGCTTTCGCACGTCGATTATCCTGGCTCCCCTCTCCCTGGCCAGGCTCGAGAGCTCCGGGTCGTCGCTCAGGAACTCGTGGAGACCTGAGACCACGCTGATACCCCTGCTGAGGGCCTCCTTCACGACCCTGCGGTAGCCCTCGGGGAACACCCCCCCTATGGTGGCTACGCCGATGATGAGGAACTTCGTTTCCGGATGCTCTTCGAGGGCCTCGCTCAAACTGGAGTAGATCTTTATACCCCGGGGCTTACCGTCCAGCACTTCGCCAGCATCCATGCCGGCGAATTCGCTGTCGATCACTCCAACTATCTTGTACCTTTCGCTTTTCCTAACGAGGCCGTGCGCTGTTTTAGCGTAAGTGGTGGAGTAGAGGCCCTCGGCCAGTATCAGCGCCTCGCCCTCCACCTCCCAGTCACCAGGGCCACGAGGGGCCCCTCCGCCTCCCCAAGGGAGGCGAAGCGCTTTAGCGCCAGGATTGAGGCGGCCGAGGCTGGGAGAGCGGCTATGCCCTCCACCGCTTTAAGCGCAAGAGCGGCCTCGACCATCTCCTCGTCCTCGAATACGTATACCTCGCCCCCGCTGCAGTGCAGGGCTTTAAGGGCCTCGTGGGCGTTCAGGGATTCCACGGCGGCTAGAGGCTCGTTAACCCACGTTTCGCGCACCTCGCTCGCGGGCAACTTAACGGGCTCCAGGGACCCCTTGGCCCAGCTGGCGGCTAGCTGGTTTGCGTGCGCGGTCGTGGCGGCTACTATCCTGGGTATTCGAGTCGTGCAACCCTCCTTGTACAGCTGGAGGAAGCCGAGGTAAACACCCACCAGAGTCGTCCCATTGCCGACGGGTATCGAGATCGCGTGCGGCGCATCGCCCAGCTGCGCGGCAATTTCGTACGCTATCCTGCTGTACGACGCTAAGCTGGTATGGTCGTTCGGGCCGCCAGGGTTGGCGTCGTACCAGTCGTTTTCGCGTGCTGCTTGCGCGCTAAGCGCAACCGCATCCTCGTATTTCCCGTCCACCGGGATTACAGCGGCCCCGTACCTCTTCATCTCGGCTACGCGGCTGTTCTCGTAGAGCCTCGGAACGTATATGACCGCCTTAACTCTGTAGAGTTTCGCGTAGTAGGCTAGAGCGGCTCCGTAGTTGCCGCATGTCCCCGCAGTAACGGCGCCGAAACCGTCCCTCTTAGCCGCGGCTACATGCGATATGGCGGCCCTATCCTTGTGGGTTCCAGTTGGGTTAGCCCCCTCCCACTTGGCGAAAAGCGGGTGGCTTTCAAGCTGCAAAAGCTTGCCCAGGGAGGCGAGCCTGTAGAGTGGGGTAGAAAGCGACAGCAGTTTACTCGAGGAGTCCTCCCCCTCCACCCCCTTCGCCTTAGTAGGGGTGAGCTTGAGGAAAATAAGTTTGCATCACTTCACTGTAGTTTAACTTTACTTTAAAGGGCTGTAGTGAACCGCAAAAATATCATCATGCAAGTATAAGTATGAATCTAAAGGATTAATATCCCGCAGGCCAGCGACTAAGCGCGGGTAGCGGCGAAGCCCGCGCTCCGGCCCTCAGTACTTGACAACCTTCGAGAGCTTTGAAGGTTTATCGGGGTCCAACCCCTTGGCAATGCTGGCATAGTAGGCGAGCAGCTGGGCAGCCTTCGCCAAGGGTAGCGCGGCGGCGTCTGACCCCACATCCGGGGTTTCCAACCAACCGGAGACCCGATTCGCGAACCCGGCAGTTTGAGGCCCTATGACGTAGACCGGTGCGCCGTACTGCGCCAGCTTTTCCAACGCTTTCTGCGAACCCCACACCGCCTCACCGCTCGGCGCAAACAACAATACCGGCGTTTTTTCGTCAACTAGCTGGATTGGGCCGTGGAGGAACTCGCGCGAAGCGAACCCCTCGGCGTGGATCATAGCAGCTTCCTTAAGCTTCAGAGCGGCTTCAAGGGCTATGGGGTACCCTGAGCCCTTGCCGAGGCAGAAAACGTGGTCCGCCTCCGCCAGCTTCGCACCCAGCTCTTTCGCCTTCGATTCCGCGCTCAAGACCGCCGCCGCGGCCTGAGCCCCCTTCTCGATGTCCGCCTGAGGCCTGCCCACTAAGGCGTACGTAAGCATGAGCGACGCGGCTAGCTGGGCGTCGAAAGTCTTGGTGGCTGTTACAGCTCTCTCCTCTCCGGCTCTGGTAACTATGCAGGCGTCCGCAATGCGGGTTAGAGTGCTCCCCGGGGTGTTGGTGATAGCCAAGGTTTTCGAGTTGTAGGACCTCGCCAAGTTGAAGGCCACGACGATGTCGCTGCTCTCACCCGACTGCGAGAAGCCGATTACGAAGTACTTCTTGGAGCCTAGCGGCTGGCACTCCGCGTACTCCGAGGCCGGTATGGCTGTGACGCTAAACTCTGTGTGCCTGTTCATTAGATTCTGGAGGAAGAGGCTGGCGTGGAAGCTCGTCCCGCTCCCTATAACGAAGCCCGTTTTCACGCCGGACGCGGCTAAATCCCTTAGGCGGCTCGCGGCTTCGACGGCCTGATCCGCGGCCTGGCGCAGCGTCCTGGCAACGGCGTCGACACCCTCCCTGAGCTCTGAGTACATGTTTTTGCCCTCCAACCCATCACCCGAGCGCCCCCGTGAAGCCGCTGTATATATTGCTTCCTACTGGTGCGGATCCCGCCCGTTCTCGAAAACGATGCGGGGCGCTAGAGTGGGCTCGGAAGCCGTAAAGCACGCCTGCCGACTCCGACCCCCGTACGGGGGCCTACGCGCATCGTGCGTCGGAAATCCGGCGGGCGTCGGGATTAATCGGCGGTGAACGTAGCTTTACGCATCCGTGCCGCTAGCCTTTTACAAACTCCAGGAGCTGCACCGCGTAGGGGCCGATCAAGCAGGAGCCTCCGCTGCACACCTCAACCTCGGTGAGGCCGCGCTCCACGGCGTACACTTTCGCCAGCTTGTACCCGGCCGCCTCGATGGTGTACTCCACCTTCTCCCCGCAGTAGTTAACTACGAGCGCGCGCAGAGCTCCGTTGCCAGCCAACCCAGCTATGGCTCTCAAATAGCCGCCGCGTACCGCCACCTCAACTCTGGTAGCGTCCTCAACCACCCTCCTGTACGCTACCCACACGTAGTAGGGGTACTCGGGCTCGCCCCCTTCGTCGAAGATGCCTCCCCACTTCCACGCGTCGCCTCGGTATAGCGTAGCCACGTCCACCGGAGCGTCTTCAAGCAGGATAAGGGTCGCAGCCTGAAAAGCCGCGACTTCCCTGCTGCGGAAGAGGTCCCAGTCCCGCTCCAGCCAGTAGTTCCACTCCGTTAGCACGCTCGGCAGGTCGCCGTACCCGTACCTCTCCATCAACCGCCTCACGGCTCTAGCCCTTTGGACCACGTCCTCCGGCTTCGTCGTGTAAATGTGCCATGAGACGAAATCCAGCGGCACCCCTCTGCTGCTGACGTAGCTTAGGAACCTCTCCAGGAATGTGAGGTTGAAAGCTATCCCAGGGCCGCCCACTTTAACCCATGGGTTTGCCTCAGCGATAGCCCGGGCTACGGCCTCGTACAGCTGGAAGAACTCCTCGTCGCTCAGCTCCCAGAACTGCTTGATGTCGGGCTCGTTCCATACTTCAACCCATATGCGGCCGGCATAGTTGTAGCCGTTCGCCCAGCCCGCTGTGTAGTGGAGCGCTATGCGCTTGGCGACCTCGGCGAGCTTCTCTAAGCTTAAGTGCGGCTTATTTTTCGGCGGGTCGTTCCAATCGTAGCCGATTCGCAGGATGAGCAGGTCTGCGTGCTTTAGAGCTTCCTCCACGCACCGGTCTAGGCCTGTGAAGTTGTAGTTTTTCGGGTCGCTGGGATCGGCTTCGGGGTCCGGGAATATCGTATCGAGCTCATCCACCACCCATAGATCGTGGAATCTTATCACTTTGAGACCCAGCTTAGCGTAGTGCTCGCTTAGGTCGAGGGTTAATGCCTTATTCCAGCCGCTGGGGCTCAGTGGCCCATTATTAACCCCCCTTATCGAATCTTTAAAGCGGCCCAAACTCTGGCTTGCGTGTATAGCGATGCCGTCCCTGAGAGCAGCCCTTCTCTGAAACCTCAGCGCAACAAGGCACAGCAGAACTGCGAGGGCCGCCAACACAGCCCCCACGGCAACCTTTCGCATAGGAAAACGGGGGAAGGCCTCGAAATAAGGTTAGCTCCGGGGTTTTAAGGCTAAGTTTCACCTTCTCCGGCGCAGCTTTACTAAAAGCGCGAGCAGCACCACCCCCGCTAGGAAAACCGCCGCGAGAAGGTTAGAACGCCCATCCCCCTCCGCCCCCTCAATTCGGGGCGGCTCGGTAACATGTAGGCCGGCCGAGCACCTCGCGCTGCGTCCCCCTATGTCCTTCACCTCAGCCCAGACCTCCTTAAGCCCCGTTGTGTTGAACACCCACCGAGCAGTTTTCCTCAATGCGTCCCACCGCCCCCCGGATACCCTCCACCAGTACCAGCTGCCCCACGTGCCCCCCGGGACCCCGTCCTGCGCATTGTCGCTGAGGAAGCGGACAGCCTTCACGGGGAGCGCGCTCTCGGTCTCAACCAGTATCTCGAAGTGCACCCCCACTTCGACCTCCGCCACCTCGCTGCCCTCCCTCAAGAGCTTCAGCTCACACTGCGGCTGCGGAGCCCCTACCGGGAGCCTGTTTGGGCACAAGGCGAGGGGGTACCTGTCCACATTGCCCCAGCCCACCGAGTATGGCACGTCCACTACCCCGTCCCCGTCGGCGTCGTCGTCGGCCCCGTCGCTCCAGTAGTTGCCGCCAAGGGAGGGTCCCCTGTCCCAGGCGTTGTCCCCGCACCCGGCCCTCGCCTGCTCCCTGTTGATTACGAAGCAATTCCGGGTTACGCTGTTCGCTGAGGAGCAGGCAAGCCATAGCGCCAAGCCGTTCCCGATCAAGTTGTTCCCGTGAATGGTGTTCCCCCTCGACTCGTAGAGGTACACCCCCACTTCATTGCCGATGAAGTTGTTGCCGGAGATTTCGTTGCCCGACGAGGCGTAGAGGAGGACGCCCCAGTTATTCGAGGTAAGGTTGCACGCTTTAACGGCCGAGCCGTTGGTTCTCCACATCAGGATGCCGACGCTGGTGCGGGAGATCTCGATTTGAGTTACGCTCACGTTGCTGCTACGGACCAGAACCACCTGCCCGGCTTCGCGCACCTCAAGCCCGGACGCGTTCTCGAGGTAGACAAGCGGCCTGCCGTTGACCGTGTTTCCCGATACGGTGTTCCCCAGCGACTCCTGCAGGTAGAGCCCGCAGCCGGTGAAGGAGTTCCCGGTGACCGTGGAGCGGGGTGAGAAGTAGAGGATCACCCCCCAGGTGCTGTTGACCACCGTGTTGGATGCCAGCACACCCCCCGGGGAGTGGGAAAGGTAAATGCCCCATAAACCGCCGTAGACGAAGTTCCCCGAAACAGTGGGGTTTCCGGAGTGCCACACCATCACGCCTGTGACGCTGCCGGAGACCCGGTTGCCCGAAACCACGCTGCCGGAGGAATTAGCTATGTGGATGGCCTCGACGCACCCGGTTAGGGTGTTGTTCAGCAGCTTTATGGAAGCCGACGCGCTCGAGAAGATCCCGTAGTAGAAGTTCTCTACGACAAGGTTCCTAACCTCGACATTCCTCCGGTTTTCGATAACTACACCCTTATACTCGCGCTCCTTGCTCCCCCTCAGCTTGTGGCCGTTGCCGTCGAGAACCACGTTATCGGCCTCCACGATAACCCCGTTGCCGCGCTCCAGCCTCACGTCGCGCGTCAAGTAATAGACGTTACCGACCCTTTCAACAGGGGCGTCGGGGGGCTCAACTACGCCGTCCCTCCTTATGCGGATTGTGCCGCCGCCCCATGTCTGCGCCTCGGCCCAAGCCGGCGGAATCCACTGCAGAACTGCGAGGGCCAGCAAAGCTACCAGTGGCAAGCGGGCCATCCAGCTCGCGTAAAGAGCCGCTGGGCGGGTAATAAGTTTGGCTGCGCCGCCTACTCGTACTTGAACAGAACGCCCATGCACTCGTGCCTCCTCTCGTACAGCATGGCGTACGCCTCCGGAGCCTCGTCGAAGGGGTAGACGTGGGAGATCAGGTGCCTGACGGAAACCCTCCCGGCGGAGAGCATCCCGAGGAATATCTCGCGGTCCCTGGTCCACGTCCAAGGGTAGTGCAGCGTCTCGGCATCCGGGTGCAGCGTGTAGAAGTGCGTGCCGATGATTACTCTGCTCGGCGAGTTCACCTCGTCGTGGAAGTCGAGCGTGCTCGGACCCCTCGGCGAGCTTAGGACGATGAATCGCCCCATCCTCCTAGCCAGCTTAATAGCTTGGGCCAGCACCTGGGGGTCGCCGGTCACTTCGAACACCACGTCGGCCATCCTGCCGCCCGTCGCGCTCCGCACAGCTTCGAAGACGTCCGCGCACTTCGGGTTTACCGTCAAGTCGGCGCCAGATTTCCTCGCGAGCTCCAGCCTGAAGTCCGCCAAGTCCACTGAAATTACCGGGAAGCCGCCGGACAGCCTGGCGAACTGCACGGCCAGCTGACCCAGCAGCCCGGCGCCCACTACCACCACCGATTCGCCGAGCTTAACGCCCGACACCCGTACACAGTTCATGACGCCGCCCCCCAGCGTGTGGAAGCTGGCCTCCATCGGGTCGACCCCGGGAGGCACTTTGACCACCCTATCGGCTTTCCAAACGTAGAGCTCGGTGTGCGGCGCATCGCAGACGACGACGTCCCCCTCCGCCAAGCGCTCCACACCCTCCCCCACCCTAACCACCCGCCCGACGCTGGAGTACCCCGCTTTAAACGGGTACTTGACGTAGCTCGCCCAAGCGGAACCCTGCGGGAAGTCGCCGGTGTAGGCGGTGAGCTCGGTCCCGGTGCTGATGAGCGAGTAAAGGGATTCGACTAGCACCTCCCCCGGCCCCGGCTCCCTTACCTCCTCCCTCTCGAGCGCGGCTTTAAACGGCTCCCGGAAGAACACCGTGCGGGTTTCCACCTGTGCAGCGCGCGCCGGCAATACAAATGGTTAACTCTACTCGGGATTCAGGCAAAGTTTAAGGCTGCTTCTTCCGGAGGAAGCCCATGCTGGGCACCCTGGCGAACGCAGCGGCCGTAGCCACCGGCTCGATCGCCGGCTTGCTGCTCGGCAGGAAGCTGCCGGAGCGGTTCTTCGAGCTAGCTAGGGACGTTGTGGGCCTGTTCACCCTCGTGCTCGGCATCGGGATGGCCGTGGCGGCTAGAAACCCCCTGGTGCAGCTCTTCTCGCTAATCACCGGAGCGGTTGTCGGCGAGTCGCTCAAGATAGAGGAGCGGCTGGAGAAGCTGGCTTCGAGCTTCTCCAGCGGAAGCTCCAGGTTCGTTGACGGGCTTATGACGGCTTTCCTAACCTACTGCGTTGGACCTATGACCATAGTGGGCTCCATAAAGGACGGTTTGGGGGACCCGACCATCCTGCTGACAAAATCGGTGATGGACGGCATAGTCTCGGTGGCTTACGCCGCCTCGCTCGGCGTGGGGGTGCTCGCTAGCGCAGCCCCGCTGCTGCTTTTCCAGGGCTCGCTGGCGCTCATCGGCTGGGCAACTAAAGCGGTTTTCCCGGAAGCAGTGGTGAGCGAGATCGCCGCCTGCGGCGGCGTACTCCTCATCGGCGTCGGAGTTAACCTGCTTAGGCTAAGGAAAGTGAAGGTGGGCAATGCGCTACCCTCCCTCCTCCTCGCCGCGCTCTTAGCTTGGGCGGCAGCTTAAGTAGTTGACCCGCGGCAGCCTAACGGCGAGTTCTCTACGCAGCGGTGGAGCGCACAGCCGAAAGAAAAAGGAAAAAAGAGCTACTGGTTTACTCTATCTTCTTGTAGCAGAACCACCAGTCGTAGCAGCCGATCTCCTTCCTCGCCGCCCTCTCCAACCTTTCCTTCGCGGTTTTCTCGTCCGAAGCTGGCGGTATGATCACGTTGTCCCCGATCAGCTCGTTGTTGGGCCAGTTCGCCGGTAGCGCGACCTTATGCTTATCGGCGACCTGCAGAGCTTTAACCAACCGTAGGATTTCATCCATGTTCCTACCGGCCTCCTGCGGGTAGTAGAGTATGGCCCTGAGGACCCCCTCGGGGTCGATTACGAACACGGCCCTGACGGTGTTCGTACCCTTGCCTGGGTGTATCATCCCGAACTTCTTCGCGATTTCGCCCAAGTCGTCGGCGATTATGGGGAACTTGATCTCGACTCCAAGCTTCTCCTTTATCCACTCCACCCACTTGATGTGGCTGAACACCTGGTCGATGCTCAAGCCTATCAGCTGGACGTTAAGCTTCTCGAACTCCTCAAACCTCTTCTGGAAGGCTACGAACTCCGTTGTGCACACCGGCGTGAAGTCCGCCGGGTGGCTGAAGAGGACGATCCACTTACCTTTAAAGTCGTCGGGGAAGTTTATAACACCGTGGGTTGTTTTTGCTGTGAAACTCGGTACCTTTTCCCCCAGCAAAGGTATCCTTACAGATTCCATTTTCTCACTAAGTTAAGTTCTAACTTAGCAAGTATAAAAAGATTGCTGTTTATATTTAAAAAATATTTAGTTAAAAAAGTAAAAATTTTTATTATTGTCACAATATAAATTACAGTTTAAGCCTCGAAGATAGAGCTATGTAAACACGTACCCTTATTATCCGACCATATGCTTGCATATATGTGAATATTTAGATTATCATAAAGCTGCAATAGCTATGGGTTTTCAGCGTTTTGGGAGTCGATATTCGGCGGTAATATTTTGGTAATCATTTTTTCCATAAGTTTTGAATGCTCGATTTTAATAAACGTCAACGCGCAGGCGAGGGCGACCGGCGCTCGAGGGAGGGCTTCCCAGGTTTAATCCCCATGGTACGGGCTGCGGTATGGCGGGGCCTCGAAGCGAGCTAGCAAAAGTTAATTAATTAGACCCCCGCCGTACGTATTTTTGCATGGCGTATGGAGATTACAGGATTTTACTGAGCGAGAAAGTCAAGATGCTGAGTGTGGCAGGGGCTTTCGACTACATCGACGCGATACAGTCGTTTAGAGGCGAATGGCCCCTATTCCTCGCTCCCCGCGAGGCGATGGAGCTGGAGCGGAGGGTTGAAGTGGAGGGTATTACCCCCATACCGGCAACCCACGGGGGGCTTACCTTTATCGAGTTCTACCTGGATGAGGATTTGATCTCCGCCGAGCTCGCCAGGGGGGCGGGGGTCGACACCGAGGTTATCCGGAGCGCGTTGGAGAAGGGCGCACCGCTGCACAGGCTAGCACCCGAGGAGGCCCTCGGCAAACTGAGCAGGATCGGGGAATTCATCAAGCTTTTCCTCTTCGAAGCCGCGCTACCCCTCGTCCGGGAGCTCACGCCGTGCGAGCTGGAGCTCGTTGAGCGCATGCACTGGGTTACCGAGGTTGAGCAGGTCGAGGTGGACGCTATCGGCATGGACCCGGCCCGGGTGGAGCTGGAGCTCGAGCGGTCATACTACGTGGGAGAGTACCTGAGGCGCCTGGAGGCGCTGTTCTCGGGCGGCGGCGCCAAAGTTACCCGGCTGCTGCTGGTGCGGGGCGAGGGGGACGCCGGCCTAACTTTAAAGCAGCTGGAGGGCGTCGTGGACGAGCTCGTGCACAGAATCCCCGTGGATCGGCTGACGGTGATGTACTACAGGCTGGTCCCTCCCGTATAGGACCCCCCGGGGGTTGCCGCAGCCCGGGGCGGAGGGGCTAGCTCAAGCTGCTCGAGGCGGGTCGCCGCGCCGGGCGCTACGCGGGAGCGGGCACCTCTGCACGCACTTTCGCTCTCCCCGCACACGCCTATTTAAGGCGTCGCCCGTAGCACCGCTGACGCTGAACGAGCCGGTTACGGCTCACCGGGAAAATGAGGCGAGCGCCGGTGGTGGATTGGGTGCAGCCCCTGGAAAGCATCGGCGGCGTTGGCGCTTTTGTCGCTAGCTGTAGTTGGATCCTCAGCGTACTGCTTCGGCAAAATAATCGGCGATGAACTCGGCGGGCGGCAATTAAGCGCCGACTGCTACATCCTGGGGACTTTCTTCCTGCTAAAAAAGCCATTTGCGCTCATCCCGCCCCACATCCACTGTTGAATTGTACTTTCAACTCCCACTTGGCCTCCTCTACACTGCAACTTATAGCCTGGCTTCCCTCACTATTATTTAAAATTGTATAATTTTTACAACAGCGAGAAATACCGCGAGCACTCTGAGCACGGTTCCGCCTGCGGTGCCAGCAGCCCAGCGCTGGGAGCAGCTGGCCGCCGCCCTTACTTGCGCGCCTGCGGCCGGGGCTTCGACGCGATGGTGAACGAGGACGGCTTGCCCCTCGGGCTAATCCCTACGTAGTAGTTGAAAACGCTGCCACACACAGGGCACTGCAGCCTGTACACCGTGTAGAAGTTGTACTTCCAATTGCCCCTCAGCTGCTTGAAAGAGCCCAGCTCGCCCTCAAAGCCGCAGGACGGGCACCTAGGCATGCCTGATCACTGGGATTCCACCCCCTTTACGAGGATATGATATATATTTTTATTGTGTATTCCATTCTTCGTTTATTGCTTCATTCAGCGTTGACCGAGGTGAGAAAGTCCTCAGGTAAAGCTCAGGGTGTCGAGCGAATTCACCAGCTCAGAGGAACTTGTCCAGCGTGCCGCGCTGCTCCTGGGAGGCTCCCTTTCTAGACCTCTTCGGCGGCCTCACTCGCGGCTCCTCCTCTCCTTTCAAAGCCTCCGGCCTAGCCTCCTCTGCTCTCGAAAGCCTCCTCCTCATCATCTCCTCGGCCATAGCCCTCGCAGCGGCTGTGGAGCCTGCCGGGAGCTCTAGGATGCGCTCCACCTCCTCGTCTATCTCAGCGATAACACCGCTCCAAAGCTTCTCGAAGTTCTCCAGGGCGTCCGCGCCGCCGAGCCTCCGCGCCTCCGCCTCCAGCCTGTCGAAGAGCAACGCCAGCTTCTCCAGGTCCTCCTGCCCCAGGGTCTTCACATTCGGAACTGGAATCCCCTCAGTGTGCACGACATTCAGTGCGATAGCTCCTCCTCCCGTTGTTCTGCAAGCCGCCTCTATGTACAGCTTAGCGAAGCTCGAGTTGAGGTACGCTAGAAGGGCCTTCAGCTCTTTCAGCGAGAAATCCCCCTTCGGCATAAATGCGATTAAGCTGTCATTCAGCATAACCTGGAACAGCGGCAGCGTGAACCTGTGATGGTACTGAGTGTAACGCGGTGCGAAGAATGCAACCTCCTCGACGCCTCCGAGGTCGTACCACCCGCGGAAGAGCTCCTTGTTCTTCTCACGCTCCTTGCATGCTAGTGCCTGGCTGCACACCTTCCCACCGCCTCTTGTACCGCGTATCATTGTGCGGCACTCGGTCTCCCCCCACTCGATGTACTTTCTCACGCTCTCCGGGAGTTCACCGCGCGGCTTGTGGCACATGAAGACGTAGCAGCGCGTGCCCCCTCTGCGAAGCCCCTCCCAGTCATCCCTCGTGAAGGTAAACCACTTCGAATACCTCGGGCTCATCAAGGCTGGGTAGACGTACCCCTTCAGCCCTCTCTGCTCAGCACTCCACTCGTCCAGGTAGAAGAACTCGCTGGCACCTAAATTTCGGGGGCCACGTACTTTCCCTTTGGACGCAAGGTAGAGGTACGTGGCGTTGCCGTAGGATGCTTCGAAGAGGTCACCCAGCCTCACAGTCCTCTTCCTGATCTCAGCGAGTAAGGCTTCGGCGTCGAAGAGGATGTTTACCCACTTCCGATCCCTGGGTATTTCGCTCTGCTTCACCACCCTGATGGGGAGGCGCCCCGCGTGCTTTTCCGGGTTCTCGACGGCGTCGAGGGCCTCGTCAACTCTGAACTCTTCGCCCTCCCTCAGGTCGAGGTAGATGAAGACGGCCCGGTTCTCGCCGCGCTCCTTCTCGCTGCTGCACTTTTCGAGGAGGAGGATGCAGGTGCCCACGAGCGGCACCGGGAAGACCCTCGCCGAGATGTCGATGAGAGCTTTAACCTTGAAGTGGTCGAGGAGGAAGCAACCGAATTTCACGCCGTAGTCTGTCTGCAGCCAGCTGTCTGAGATTATCATCCCGAGCCTCCCGCCCTCTTTGAGGAAGCTGAGGGCGTGCATGATGAAGTGGATGTAGATGCCCGGCTCGACACCCCTCTTCACCTGGGCCGTTAGGTTGCCGACGACGGCGTCGAACATCGGGATGACGATCTCTCGCTTCTCCTCGCCGGCGGGCGTCTTAACGGTGTAGGGTGTGAGGAGGATCTGCTTGGATCGAACCCCGAGGAAGTCTGCTAAGATCGCGTTCACCTCTGTTGAGGGCGCCTTGATGTAGCGCATCGCTAGGTTGAGCGCCGCGAGGTGGAGGGGGAAGGGGTTGATGTCGACGCCGTAAAGGGCCGCTCGAGCTGCCGCTTTTCGGTTCACCCCCGCTTGATGCGCGCCGGGCCGCGCCGCCATGAAGTGTGGCTCGTCGGAGAGTGCTACGGGGGGATAGGCTTTGCCGCTCTGGTTGCGAAGGCGGGAGCTGGTCTGCCGGAGAGGGCTCCAGGGCTTTGCTTGGCTGAAAATCGGAAGCAGGGAGCTAATAAGCGAGCTGGGTGAAGGGAGTTTTACCCTCGGCCTTTCTCCCCAAGAGCACTATTATCACTGCTACGAGAGTTACCATCATTAGCTTTCAGATTCGGGCGCCCCCTCCCCAACTTTACCGTAGCCAGCTGTATTCGGCTAAAATCCTGGCGCCTCACATGCAGCCTTCAGCAATGAGGTATCCGGCAGCCTCGACGATCTCACTACCGGGTGATTTCCCCGCACACCTCTTAGCAGGTACAGGGGTACCGCGTTTCACGGGCCAGCCGCCCCACCACCGGTGATCGGCAAGGCTTATAAACAGCCATTGGCGCGGAGGCGGGTGGGCTTAAAATTCCTTTACTTAAAGCAGGAGGAGGTTGTGGAAGCTGGTGTACTGGACTTCGAAGCCGCTTTAAAGGATGTTGAGGAGGTTCTACGCATGCTCGCCCGGGGCGAGGTCGAGATGCCGCCTAAGGTCGGGTTGGAGTTCCTCTTCCCGGATGGTAGCCAGAAGGGGCACATACTCGCGATGCCCGCCTACCTGAAGAGGCTGGGCGTTGCGGGCGTTAAGTGGGCTGCGGGCTTCTTCAAAAACCCTGAGCTCCACTCGCTGCCCCACGGGATAGACGTGATCATACTGAGCGACCCCGAGTGCGGCAGGCCTTTAGCGGTAATGGACGGCACGTTGATCACCGCGGTGAGGACCGGGTCGGCTGCTGCGGTGGGAGCCAAGTACCTTTCCGCGGGCGAGGCTAGGGTGGCATCGGTCATCGGCGTCGGGGTCGTGGGCAGGGCGGCCGCGCACGCGCTTGAGAAGGCGCTACCCCGGCTCGAGGAGATCCGCCTCTTCGACCTCAAGGCGGAGAAGGCCCGGCTGGTGGCCCAGGAGATCGCCAAAGCTAGGGCGGTGTACAGCCTCGAGGAGGCGGCAAGGGGCAGCGACGTAGTCATCACGGCAACCTCGTCGCACAACCACTTCGTCAAGTTAGACATGCTGAAGCGGGATTGCGTGTGCGTCGAAGTCGGCAAAAACGAGTTCGAGGAAGCGGTTATCCTGAACGCTAGCAGGATCGTGGTCGACTACTGGGAGCAGGTGAAGAGCAGGGAGTGGGTTACTTTAACGAAGCTCGTCAAGCGCGGTTTGATCAGCGAGAGTCGGATCGAGGAGATCGCGGGGATCGTGGCCAGCGGTGGCCGGGTGAGCTGCGGCGGGATCCGCTTCTTCAGCCCAATAGGCATGGCGTGCGAGGACATCATCGTCGCATACAGGCTGTACCGCGAGGCCCTGCGGAGGGGGTTTGGTACGTGGCTCGAGCTGTGGGAGGAGCCGCTCTGGAGTTAAGCCCGCGGCCACCTCTCACCGCATCCCTCGCAACGCCAACGCGAGATGCCGGGGCACCAGCCAGATTTCCCGATTCTCAGTGCGGTGTCGTAAGTGCGGCGGTGGAGCGGCCTGGATCGCACCTGAGCGCTTTATCGGGCGTGGCGTTTAATGAACCTCGCAATCCTCTCGACGGCTTCCGCCATCACGTCGGGTGGCGGCAGGAAGACCACTCTAAACCTATCGCTCCTGTAGTCGTAAAAGCCCCCGCCGTGCACTACGGCAACCCCCTCCTCCAGCAGTAGGCCCTTTGCAAAGCCGCGGTCGTCCCCCCAGTCGCCGCTCACGGTTAACCTGGGGTACGCGTAGAAGGCGGCAGCCGGCCGCGTGAGCGATAGGCAGTCCACCTGCTCCACAAGCTTGAGGAAGTAGTCCCTCCTCTTCCTCATCTCCTCCCTCAGCTTCCCTACGAAGCCCTCGCCCTGCCTGAGCACCAGCGCCGCCGCCCTCTGCGGCGGGGTCGGGGGGCACAGCCTAGTCCGCGCCAACCTCGTGATGGCGTCCTTGACCTCCGCCAGCTCCCCGCTGGGGCTGAAGTACATGTAGCCGAGCCTCCAGCCCGTGGCAAGCCACCTCTTCGAGAAGCCGTTGAGGCCGATTACCGGTGCATCTCTGGCGACGGACGCTGTGCTGCGGAACTGCCCCTCGAACACGAGCGCGTCGTAGATCTCGTCCGACACTACGACTGCGTTAGCCGAGAGGGCCGCCTCGGCAAGCCTCCTCACCTCGCCCTCCTCGAGCACTGCGCCGGTGGGGTTGTGGGGGTTGATGACCACTACGAGCTTGGTGCGCTCGGTTACGAGCTTCTCCACCTCGTCGGCGAGCCTCCAGGCACCCTGGCACTCCGCGAGCCTGTAGAACTTGGGGATACCCCCGTAGAGCCTGGCGTAGAGGGCGTAGACCGGGTAGCACGGGCTGGGCAGGAGGACCTCGTCGCCTTCCTCGATCAGGGCGGTCATCACGAGGTTTATCGCCTCGCTGACCCCCTGGGTAACTATGACGTCCTCAGCCCCTATTTGAACCGAGTTCACCCTACGCTCGCGCTCCGCTATCGCCTCGCGAAGCTGCCACAGCCCCTCGGACGGGGAGTAGAAGTTATAGCCCTCCTCTACGGCCTCGGCGAGCGCGGCCCTCAACTCCCCCGGGGGCTGGAAACCGTAGGGTACGGGGTCGCCGATGTTGAGGCGGATAACCTTGCGCCCCTCCCTCTCGAGCTCCTGAGCCAGGGCATCGACCTCCCTCACGGCGTACTCCACCAGCGATGTCCTCCGCGCCGGTCGTACGCGCCGCACGCGCTACCTGGAGGCTCGGTGTGAAATAAATGTGATGCAGCCGGTGAGGGCGGCCGCGGTCGGCACCCGAACGGGTGGCTCAGGACCCGCTGGTGAATGGGCGTGATTCCGCCGGCGCGCCCCTCTGAAGGGCTTTTACAAGCCTCCGCGCAGGCGGCAAAATACCTTTAACCACGCGCCTCAATAGCCCCCGTGCGGTCTCTGGCGATTACCGGAAGGGTTCTCGAGGGGTTCGACGAGGATGGGCGCCCCATCTGGCACGAGGGCATGGTGGTCGAGGCGGGCCGCGTGGTTTACCTGGGGCCGCACGCCGCTGAGAGGGCGGGCCCGGGAGCCGGGGTCGTAGACCTCGGGGAGCGCGTGGCGCTACCAGGGTTTACAGACGCTCACGCCCACGTAAACTCCCTGGGCGAGTCGCTAAGCTGGTTGGACCTCAGGGGCGTGGAGTCGATAGACGAGTTGAGGAGGGCGGTTGCGGCTAAGGCCCTCGAGCTCGGCCCGGGCGAGTGGATCTTAGGTAGGGGCTGGGACCAGGAGAAGTTCCGGGAGGGGAGGTGGCCGACGAGGTGGGATCTCGACAGCGCGGCGCCCGAGAACCCCGTCCTCCTAATCAGGGTTTGTGGGCACGCTGCCGTGGCCAACACTGCAGCTCTCTCCTCGGCGGGCATTTCCGATTCAACGCCGGATCCGCCGGGTGGGGTTATCGAGAGGGCTTCGGGCAGGGTCACCGGCGTCTTGAAGGAGCGGGCAGTTCAGCTCGTGGTCTCGGCGGCAAAGCGGGGGTCCGCGAAGGAGTCGATCGCCAGGGCGGTGAGGGAGCTGGCTTCGAAGGGGGTAACATGCGTGCACGCGATGTCTGTGAGCCTGGAGGAGCTGCGGGCGCTCCGCGAACTCGCGAGCGAGGGCTTGCTGCGCATCAAGGTGCGCGCTTATGTTGAGCCGGGCGCCCTGCCAGAGCCCCCTGGCCTCGGGGACGGCAGGCTTGTGAAGGTAGCCGGTGTCAAGGTCTTCGTCGACGGCAGCTTCGGCGCGAGGACGGCGGCCCTCAGCGAGCCGTACGATGACGATCCAGGCAACTCGGGCGTGCTCCTCATGACTAGGCGAGAGCTCGCAGAGATCCTGGGGAGAGCTAGGGGCGCCGGTCTTCAGCTCGCAGCCCACGCCATCGGCGACCGCGCCCTTGAGGAGGTGATCGAGGCGGCGAAGCTGGGAGGCGGGTTCCTCAGGGTCGAGCACGCGTCGCTGGCACCCCCCGACCTGCGGAAGGAGCTGGCTGAGCTGAAGCTGCCGGTGTGCGCCCAGCCGCGCTTCGTGATCAGCGACTGGTGGATCGTGAGCAGGCTCGGGGCCTCCAGGTGCCGGTGGGTGTACCCGTTCAAAAGCCTGCTCTCCGATGGCATCCCCCTCGCCTTCTCCTCCGACGCGCCGGTTGAGCCCTGCAACCCCTGGGAGGGGGTTTACGCGGCCGTCACAAGGGGGGCTTACGAGGGGCTCGACATAGCGTCCATCACGGCGGCTGAGGCGTTAACGGTTGAAGAGGCTGTGCGGGTTTACGTCGGCGGCGACGCCGCGATGGCGGGGGAGGGCGGCGGGAGGCTGAGCGTCGGCTGCCCAGCCGACTTCATCATCGTCGACAGGGACCCGTTCGGGGCCCCGGGGCGCGCCCTGCAGGGGGTGCGCGTGCTAGCCACCTACCTCGAGGGTGTTCGGGTGTGGTGAGCGGTGTAAGCCGGTCGGATCCCAACATTTTTTAGCAACCTCCTCGCCTTAAGGCCGTGCTTGCGGTGGGTAGCGCGGTGAAGCGCGCGCAGAAGGGCGTCATAAAGGCCAGGCTGACGGTTGACACGGAAACCTTGAGGATAGTCGAGGCGCGCATAACCGGCGACTTCTTCCTCTACCCCGAGGATGCGCTGTGGAAGCTGGAGGAGTCGCTCCGGGGCGCAGCGGTAGCTGAGGTGGCGGACAGGGTTAGGGACGCCTTGAAGGAGGCTAAGCTCGTGGGGTCCACAGCCGAGGACTTCATTGAGGCGCTCATGGAGGCGGTGGAGAAAGCCGGGGTGCGCTGAAGTGGGGTTGAGGGGCAGGCTCGGCCAGGCGGTCCTCCGGTTGGCGGCGGAGGCTGAGGGGCGCCGCAGGGGGCTCCGGCGCTTCAACAGGGAGGAGGCTTTGCTGCTGCTGTTTCTGGCGGCCGTGGTTTTCCCAGCGTTACTTGCCTCGAGGAACCTTCAGGCGGCCGCTGTGCTGTTTCTGAACTCGCGCGCGCTACCGCTGGCGCTTCTCGCGCTAGTGGTTAACAACTCGGCTGCGCTCGCGCTGGTATTCTCGACGGCCTTCACCGTCAGGAAGTTATCGTGGGTTTGGCTGGTGGAGGAGGAAACCGTCGAGCGAAGGGCTGGCGCCCTCTCCGTTGTGCTCGCTGCCGCGGTGTTCGCGGCGTCCCTCTACTTGCGCCGCGGGCTGGTTAACCCAACCCTCATGATCATGCCGCATTTCTGGCTTGAGTTCGCAGCCGTTTCCCTGTCGGCGTACGCCGGCTTCAAGGGCGACAACGGAATGTTCGCCTTGGCGCTTGCCGTGCTACCGGTGGCAGCGGTGGCGGAGGTTGCCGTCACCGTGAGGTAGCGGATGGTAAAGTATTAGAGCCCGGGAGCGGGCGTTACCTATGGCGAGGCTGCTAAGGGTCCTCCTCTTCGAGACGCCGCACGACCCCTACATGAACCTAGCTTTCGAGGAAGCCTTTGCGCGGGCAAGGGGCGCCGGCCTCGTCGACGACACCCTAAGGATCTGGAGGAACGACAGAGCCGTCATCATCGGCTACTTCCAGGAGGCTGAGGGCGAGGTCGACATGGAGGAGGCGTCGAAGCTGGGGGTCAAAGTTGTCCGGAGGTTCTCGGGGGGAGGGGCCGTGTACCACGATCTGGGTAACGTGAACTACGCTTTGGCGGTCGACGGCAGGGCGGTGCCAGACCCCATCGGCTACGCCTACACCGACCTCATCCGCGGCGTCCTCGGCGCGCTGAGGCTCCTCGGCTGCGAACCGCGCGTTGAAAACGTGAACGACATAGTTGTCGGCGGCAGGAAGGTATCCGGCACCGCGGCGAGCTTCAGGTGGGGCGCGTGCTTCATCCACGGGACCTTGCTTCTGAGCGTAGACCTAGCAACGCTATCGAGGGTGCTGAAACCGCCCAAGGAGAAGCTCCTCGCCAAGGGGGTTTCCGAGGTTAAGTACAGGGTTGCCAACCTCTCCGAGCTGCTCGGGAGGGGGCTGGGCTACAGGGAGGTTGTTGAGGCGCTAGTCAGGGGCTTCGAGGAAGCGCTCGGCGCGGAAGCGTACTTCGACATGCCCAGCAGCGAGGAGCTGAGCGCGGCTAGGCTGCTCTACGAGCAGAAGTACTCGAGTCCTCAGTGGAACCTGAACAGGGTTCCGCACTCCGTCTTCCAAAAGCTGGAGGGGGAGCTTAGCTCGCTTTTCTCGAGAGCTTAAGGCTCCACTGTAGTGCCCCTGTAGGGGTCGGGCATGGCGCCCCACTCCGGCCTGAAGGCGGCGTACTGCTCGCCATGCCCGTCGTTGATGTCGTAGAATATCCAGAAGCCCAGCAGGCGGTCGGCGCCTTTAACGAACGAGAGCTTCCGCGAAACCCCCTTGAGCCACTCGCCAGGGCTTCCGGCCCCGCTGTACCCCGTAATTACCATCTGGTGTTCGTACAGGTTCGAAAAATCCCTAATAGCCTCTTCGCTGTAAAGCTCTGTGACAACGAGGAACGGCGGGTTTCTGGAGCTTAGACCTTTCGTGCATTCGACAAACGGTTGGTCAATCCACGCCGCGTAAAGCGGTTTTAGGTCTACCGGGAGAGACTCGTAGAACTCGTAGATGTCGCGGGGGTTGCACCGGTCGCTCCACCCGTACCATACGGCGATCTTCCACGTTGAGTTGAGCGTGGATAGGAAGCTCATAAGGTTTAGGACCACCGCGTTCATCCGGGTGTTGGGGGAGAGGTAATCGCTTTCAGCCCCATACTTCCACTTCGGGAAGATCGCCCACATCACCCTAAGGTTCCTCTTCGCCGCTAGGGAATCGACGACCCTGAGATTGCCGTAGAACTCGCTAGTATCTTCGCCGGGGATAACGATTACCACGGTATTGTAAACTCTGGATATGACCCCAAAGTCCCTGTCGATGTAACCGGCGTACTCGCTGAGGTTCGCGTAAGCGTAAAAGTAGATTCGGTCCCCGTACATCTCCCTCCACTTGGGGCTGGATGCCTTGGAGGGGAGGATGTAGACGATAGCCCTTACTTCCTCGGCGGCTTCCTGCCAGCCGCGCTCCTCGATAATTTTGGTAAGGTTCCCGATCTCTTTCAGCTTCCTCTCAAGCTCCCTCCTCAGCTTCTCAACCTCCAACGCAGCCTCCTTCAGCTCTTTGAGCTCCCTAACCAGCTCAGCCGACTTCAAAGCTACGTGAACCGCGGCGAGCAGCGATGCCGCGGCAACCAGCAGCGAGAGCACAGTTATAAGCCTTTGAAGGCTACTCACGGCATCAAGCTTCCACAATTATTAAAAAGGTTAGCGTGCCACTGCCCATTCACGGGGCGGCACCGCCTTCCTCTGGACCTTGCTGCCTGAACCTTCTCCTAGCAATCACTACAACGGCCAGCGCTGCCGCCGAAAGGTACACGGCCACTTCGTAGTCTAGGAGGGTTTTCGCGTACAACGAAAGCGCCAAGTCACCCGTCACGGCCGAGCGTTTAACCAGCTCCAGCGCTAGGATCCCTAAAGGATCGTAGTACTCGGCCCTCGACTTCGCAACCCGGTATGGGGTAACCAGCTTCTCCACGTCTGCCCACCTCCCAGTCGTAACGGCGGTTCGGATCGACTCGGCAAGGCTCTTCGGTCCACCCGAGAAGGCAAGCAAGTCGAGGGCTTCGCGGTAAAGATTCTCGGGGACGACGTAGACTCTAACTCTGGTTTCATTGGCGCGCCCCAGATAGCCCACGCTCAGCGTCAGCACGTTTTCACCCAGGCTCTCTGGCTGGAAAAACTCCCTTCCGTTCACAAGAGCCGCCGCCGGTACCCGCGTGCCGTTGGAGAAAGCCGCGTAGGCTTTAACCGCCGTGTTGGGCAGCACAGGTGCTTCGCCGAGGTACTCGAGCACGTTCTCCAGGTGCAGGTTTAAGCAGTCCCACGTGATCAGCGTACTCGCTGTATAGTTTAAGATGGACGCTGTAACCTCAACGACTACGGGCTCGTTGAAGGATAACTCTAACGTTGAGTTCCCCCTAACCGTAACCGTGTGCGACCTATCGTGGCGAGCGAGGGTTAGGTTCAGGGGTAAAGGTAGCGGCGGCTGGGCGTATAGGGTCACGTTCACGAGGGCCTTCCCCCCAACCAGCAGGAATTGCGGGGCACTGATGGACACCCCCCGGACCTCGGCGTAGTAGATTGAGGCGGAGGCCCTGGCAAACCACGCTTCAAGCGAAACTTCGTGGAGGCCTAGGGTGCTCAGGTTCAGCGCGAACTCCTCCTCGACCGGTGCTTCGCCGGTCTTGCTCAGCTTCACGCGGAGAACTTCCGTACCGTTCAGCTTCAGGGAAAGCGATGAATTAAGTAGAGCGCTGGTTTCGGCTCTAAGCCTCCCTTTCACCAGCGGGCTGGACGTTACCGGGGGGATCTCTAAATATAGTCTAACCGGTGGAACGGTCAAAGATGCCTCGGCGAACCCCAGGTCGATGCTCACGCTAGCTGAGCCCTTTGGGAAGTCCAGTACAAGGTTTCCGGACGAGTTCGAAAGGACCATATTCGCGACGTAGTACCTGTGGGGGCCGAAGGCGCTTACTGTAACGTTGAGGGTTATACCCTCGTCGTGAATCAGCCAGCTGGAGGGAGTGACGTCAACTCTGGGTGGGGTAAGCTCCACCACGGTTGACCATCTATCGTTGGCCGTAAACTTGACCCTCCACGCGCCGCGGGGGCGAGTAGAGTTGATGAATCCCTTAAGGGTGGCGGCTTCGCCACAAAGCAAGCTGGCTGAGCCTAGGGTTGTCGAGTTAACCCTCAACTGTACCCAATAGATAACGGGGAACGCCGGACACGCCCCGCTCGTTGCGACGCTGGCCTCCACGGAGGTGAGAAGCCAGCTTGGAGCAACGACCTCCGGCTCCACTCGCAGGGTTGCAGCTATAGCCGGTATCTGCAGGTTGACCGAGCCTATAACGTATGTGTCGTAGACTGCCGAGGCTTCCCCGGAGAAGCCGCTGAAGGAGGAGACGAAGTGCGCGCCCAGCTGGGGTACGAACAGCTTCGCCGTCGCAACATCGGTAGTCGAGTTGTAGGTGACCTCGATTACACTGATATCCGCCGGTACAATGGTGTACCTGGCTACTACCGGGCTGCTGGAGCCGTACCTTACTCTAATCAACAACTCCCCCTGGGAAGAGGGCCGGTTAGCTGCGAAGGGCAGTTCGATGGTTCCCTGCCCAGGCTGGAGTTCGACATCTACAACTTTGCTTTCGAAAAGCAGGGGTTCGCTGCCCTCTATAGAGGGGGGCTCGAGGAGCAGGCTTGTATAAACTTTGAAGGGGTTGGGATTGTCCGCTCTTACTACGATCCGCCCGTAGCACCCCATGGAAATGTAGATCGGCGACTTAGTAACGGGTGTAAACACTGGCGGGTTAATGGAAAAGCGCAGGGTTGCCTCCAGCCCCTCGTAGGAGACCAGTAGCGCGTAGGAGCCCCAGCTTAGCCCGGCAAGCTGCGCTACAACACGCCCGTTATCAGCTCGGTACGGAGTCCCGTTCACGTAGACCTGGCCGGTGATCTTCGCCGAGCCGACTGCAACGCTGAGATCTATTTCGAGTTGCCCGGTAGCGGCGTCGTATCTCCCTCCCGCTATCCTCGCCGAGAGGTAGCCGCTAGCCGAGACCGTCAAAGTGAGTGATGCGGCGCTCGGGGAGGGGTTGACCAAGGCTAAGTATAGTGTCTGGTTTTCCACCCTGAAGGGCTCATTCAGCTTCAAGTTGCTTAAGACCGCGCTGCCCGTTACCTTGACCTCGACTGTACAGCTACCTGGGAGCTCTATGATGTAGTACCTTGCGCTAAGCCCCTCAAGCGTGACGCTGGTAGACCACTGATCCCCTGTCAGTCTGACTGCCTGCATGTACGGGCGGTACACTGCCCCGCAGAGGCCTTGCCCCTTCACGATCGAGAGGAGAAAGCTCGCGTAGGCGGCGTTCAGCCACGGGATTTGAACATTAGACGAAGAGAATATTCGCTCGAAGGCCGTCGGCATCGAGGCGTAACCGCTCGATACTAGCCAGTGGAAGAACGCGCCGGTGCTGTAGGATTCCTCCCGCGCGCACTGAATGCTGTATGGATTCAGGTAGTAGAGCCTCTTATCGTAGTAGCGCGGTTCGGACGAGCAAACCCCGGTTAGGTAGCAGGCGAACCCCTCTGCCGTGCCCTCAACGTACCAAGGGCATGAGTGTAATATGCTCACGTAGCGGTAGTACGCTGCTTGAGCTACGTGCATCAATTCATGGTAAACTGTCTTCCTCATTGCTGGGCCCGAGAGGTTTCTAGTGAAGTTTATGTGGGCAACGCAGGAGCTTAAGACACGGCCTTCGGAATCGTAGATATATAGCGTGCTCGTGACGCCGCCCTCAATGTTCGAGCTAACCACGTACACGGTATACCTTTGCCGCCCGCAGGGGGGAGCGAGGCTAACCCCGATGCTCTTTACTCTATTGTATGCGCTTTCAAGCACGTCGGCCAGCGCAGCCAAGTACGCCTGCCCAGCGCCAGCTGCATCGTAAAGCTCGAAATGCTCTGTCAAGTACGGGTCAGCCAGCACCAAAGCCGAGGCGGCAGCAACGGTGATTAAAGCAGCCAGGAGATTTTTAACCATCCTAGAGTACGCTGTACATAGCGCCACTTATTTTTTTCCAGGGTTATCGAACCCGCCAACATGCTCCCGGCGGCTGGCCCAGGGCTGCAGAGAACGCTGCACGGTAGAAAGGCTTAATGGCGACCCGGAGCTGTTTTCCCCGATCGGGATGAAAAGCCCTAGAATAGGTATAACGATGATTCTTGACGAGCGCAAACACGTCTACCCGCACTACTACGACAAATGCTTCGACGCGGTGAACTACTGGAAGGGTTTCATCGAGTCGATCAGGTTCTTCGACGGAACATCCCCTCAGGTCATCGCGCCCTCAGAGCTTATAACCTCCATAAACTCGGCCAGGAGGGTCGGAGAGGAGTTCCTCGAGAAAAAGGTGAAAGCGGTTATCCTGAACTTCAACGTCTGGGACTTCCCGTACCTGGTTTGGCCCTTTATCAACACTATCGGGAAGGATAAGCCTGTACTCTGCCTCTCCAACAACGAGGGCAAGTACCCGGGAAACGTCGGCTTGCTCGCAACCGATGGGGCTTTAAGGCAGGCTGGGGTTCGAACGCACCGCATCATCGGGGATCCGAGGGACCCCCAAGTCAAGGAAAAGGTGAGGAAGTGGGTTATGGCTGCGATCGCCGCCGTTAACATCAGGAACGAGGTGTACGGCATGTATGGTGGGCACTCGATGGGCATGGAGACCGGCTACTTCCACCTCGTCCCCATCCAGAGGTACTTCGGGACCACTGTGTACCAGGTCGACCAGCTGCTCATCGTCGAGAAAATGAAGGAGGTCGACGACCGGGAGGTGGAGAAGGGGTTGAAGTGGCTGGAGGAGAACATCGGGGAGATAAAGTACGATGGGAGGATGCTCACGAGGGAGACCCTGGCCAAGCAGGTGAGGCTTTACCTGGCGGTCAGGAAGATAAACGAGGAGATGGGCTTCGACTTCTGCGGGATCAAGGGCCAGAGGGAGCTATCCGAGCACGTTGTAATACCGGACGTGGCCGAGATGCTACTGAACGACCCCTACGACTGGAACGGCTTTAAGGAACCGACGGTTTGCGCTACGGAGGCGGATGCCTTTGGAGCCCTTACGATGCAGGTCCTGAAGTACGTAAGCGGTGGCATGCCCGTACTGTTCATGGATGTAAGGCTCTACCACCCGGACTTGAACGTCTGGGATTTCTGCAACTCCGGCGTCCACGCGAGCTGGTACGCTTCCAGAAGCTCCAACCCGAGGGAGAACTTGAAGAAGGTTACGCTGTACCCCGCGCTCGAGCTGTACTTTAAGGCCGGCGGCGCGTCGGTGTCCTTCGACGCAGCGCCCGGGGAGTTAACGTTCGCCAGGCTGGGGCTCTACAAGGACAGAGTTTACATGGTGGTAGTGAAAGGCGAATCCGTTGAGCTGGACGAGGAGACGAGGAGGAGGATCAACGCGGAAACCGACCCGACGTGGCCTCACGTTCACGCCAGGCTGAACTGCTCCTACGAGGAGTTTGTGGAGTTCTTCCCAGCCAACCACATACACGCTGTAGCTGGCGACCGCGTTGATGAGCTGAGATACTTCTGCCAGATCACCGGGGTCAAGCTCATCGTCCTGGGGGAGGGGCGCTATAAGTCCTTCTGGGAGGCGTTCGAAGGTTAAATTTTTTCCCTTTTTTACTTATTTGTTTGCTCCAGCGCAAAGGATTTGTACCGTTGATTCAGCATTTACAGGATGAGTAGACTCGAACTGGCGGCGCTCGCTGGGCTAATAGTAGCTTTATTAGCCCTCGTAGCGTACGTGATTTCCATGGCACGGGAAGAAGGGGCGGCGGGCGCGTACAACTCGCCTACCGGGGAAGTAGTCCACCTTCCGCTGCCGAGGAAGATCACGGAGATGAGCGTCGAGGAAGCTGTTCTCCACAGGAGGAGTATCAGGGAGTTTACAGCGGACCCGCTAAAGCTTGAGCACCTCTCGATGATCCTCTGGTCGGCTTTCGGCATCACGGAGCCTAGGCGGGAGCTGAGGGCCTCGCCCAGCGCGGGAGCGACCTACCCACTGGAGGTTTACGTGGTTGTGGGCGAGAGGGGCGTGGAAGTCAAGGGGGGTGCGTACCTGGAGGCGGGCGTCTACAAGTACGACCCCTTTACCCACTCGATCAAATTTGTGAAGAAAGGCGACTTCCGCAGAGATTTGGCATCGGCCGCTTTAGGCCAGGAGTGGGTAGAGGAGGCGCCCGTAAGCATCGTCATCTGCGCGGTTTTCGAGAGGACAACTAGGGTTTACGGGAGGCGGGGCGAAGTCAGGTATGTGCCCATGGAGGTCGGGCACGCGGGTCAGAGCATTTACTTGATGTCGACGGCGCTCGGTTACGGGACCGTCGCAGTCGGGGCTTTCTACGATGAGCAAGTGGCTAGGGTTATCTCGGCAGCGAGGGACGAAGTGCCGCTCTACATAATGCCGGTGGGGGTCCCGAGGCGCCCCTACAGGGGTTCGTTTGAGGAGGTGGGGAGATACCTGGAGGCCAATCGACGCGGGTAGCCGGGGTGGGTGGCATATCGAGGGTGAAGCTGGCTAAGTTGGCGCTGCTAGTGGTGGATGTAACGTCTCCCATCCTTCTTTTCCTATCGGCCCTGTACATAGTAACCGGGTATCAGATGCTGTACCCCGAGGCTGCACTGATTCCAGCCGCTAGGAGGCTCCACGTTGACCTAGTGCTGCGCGTATCCACAGTCGTCGTGGGGTACCTTCACGGGTTGTCGGGCCTAATCATAATGTGCGAGAGGAGGATCAGGAACAGGCGTTTGAGGAAAGCTGCAGTGGTAGCTGCAGCGCTGGGGCTCACCGCGCTGGCGGCTTTTCCCCTTACGCTGGATTTGTACTACGGGGGATACAGCGGAGGAGCTCGATGGCGGTGGGGGAGGGGGTAAGCTGGCGCACACTCTTGAAAGGGGCGCCCGCTGGCAAAAGGGGGAGCCCCTGCGCACTAGCCGCCGGGTAAAGCGGCATCAGTACCCGGCTTTCGAGTAGAAATCCATTAACATTTTCTCGTAAAGCTCGTCGTTTCTGATCCTCTCCAGAAGGTCGGCGACCTTTCTTACCCACTCCTCGATTATTACCCTACCCTTCTCCTTTGTCGCGGCCCTCGGATCCCCAACGTAGCCCTCGATAGCGTAGCCCACCCAGTCGACCATCGTCTGGACGCCGTTAACCACCTTCTCGATCCCCAGCTTAGCGGGCCCTCTCACTCTTTCAAGCTTGCACAGCTCGGGGAAGAGGTACAAACCCATGCTGGTCTCGATCTCGCAGGCGTGCTCGATCGGCTCCGTCTCCCTAACTTTCTCGATCACACTCCGCACAGCTTCCAAGGGCTCTACCCACGCGTACAGCAGGTAAGGCTTGCCCTTCTCCTGCATCTCCCTCACGAAGAAGGATAGGGGCCTGCGGTTCCCGCCGTGCCCGTTGAGGATCAGTATGCGCTTGAAGCCGTTCCTGTACACCTCGTCGCAAATCTCC
>CALHPJ010000011.1 GCA_938036345.1 uncultured Thermofilaceae archaeon
GCCTCCTTTCATTTAACAAAAACCTGCTGATCGTAACTCCAACCAGGGTGTACATAGCGGATTTAGAGTCATCCAACAGCAGAGCGATTGGCAGCGCCTATGCGCTCTCGGCCGAGCCGCCCAATCCCTTCGGGCACTACGACTTTGCGTTACTAGCAAAGGAAATTAAAGAGGCGTTTTGGAGCTCTCGGGATGCCATTAAAGCCGCTAGAGGTTGAAGTAAGAAGCCGTGAGGGTAAGTACCTGAGCGCGAGGAGCTTCGACCTTTACGTCTCCAAAGCCATAGCTGAACTCGAAGGAGAGTTCGGGGTAGCCTACGACCCCGCCCAGCCTCTTCCCGAGGACCCCTCACTCGCGCGGGCGGTTTTCGAAGCCGGTTTCAAACTACTCCTAGAGACGGGAGTCTACGTTGTAGAGCAGGAGAGAATTGCTAAGTTCAGCGAGGAGGAGTTGAGGGAAGCTTTAAGGAGCTGTAAACCGGTGCTAACCATAGGTGAGGGGGAGGAAGCAAGGCAGCTTCGAGCTCGGGAGGTAGGTTCAGAGATTCCTCCGCTCGTATTTGGGGGGTACGCGGGAACGCCGGTTTCAGAGGAAGATTACGAGCCTAGCGCGCTTTCCTACGCCCTTGAACCGCTTGTGGACGCCATCGATCACGGCAGCATCTCGGAGGTGCACGGCGTTAACCCGGCCAGTGGAGCCCCAAGCGAGGTTGAAGCCACAATTATGGAGCTCAAGCTGCTCCGTAGAGCATTGATCGAGGCTGGGAGGCCCGGTATGCACGTGCTAGCGTGCGAGAGCAGCGCTAGCGCTAACGGAAATCTAGCCGCTATCTCCTTAGGCCTTTTGAAGCGGGGCGACGCGCATCTCGTCCCAGTGCTCAACGAATTGAAGGTAGGTTACTCTCAGCTAGTGAAGTCGGAGGTTGGGCTGCTTTGCGGAGTCTACAACGCTGCACTTGTGGATCCAATCATCGGGGGCTTTGCGCGTGGAGCGGCCGGCACGGCAATATGCGCTGTGGCGGAGGTGCTAGCCTCCATAGCAACGTACAGCGCGGCATATGTCTTAATTCATCCCTACCACATTAAGTTTAAGGCCACGAGCAGTAGAGAGTGCCTTTGGGTTGAGTGCGTGGTAGGGCAAGCTGGCCGTTACATTAACCTGCCGCTCGTGGGCGATGTATGGCCAGCAAACGGCGGGGGAGTCATCGAGATGCTGTACGAGGTCGCAGCCAATTCTGCAGCGGCCGCGGCAAGCGGCTTGAACCTTCTAGGCCCCGCGCCGGCTAACGGTGAAAAACCTAATGGGTGCGGGCTTGAGGCTAGGTTGATGGCTCAGGTGGGTCGAGCGGTTACCGGCCTAAGGCCAAGGGAGGTAGCGGACATTGTTGAAGAGCTTGTAAAGAAGTACAGCAATACTTTATTGAACCCTAATCCAGGCTTACCCTTCCGCGACCTCTACAATGCTAGTGAGCGTAAACCGGTGGGTCATTGGTATGAGAAATACTTGAGCGTGAAGCGGGAGCTTGAAGATCTCGGTTTACATCTACCTGAGTAAACGTTTTGAACCAGGATCGCCAGTTTCGGCGTGGATCTACCCAAGCTCATCTACAAAGCACACCAAGAGGACAACGTAGGCACCGCACTGGGAGACCTCGAAGAAAATTCGAGGTACCCTATCTTCGAAGAGGGTAAGGGGATTACTGGTACGATTGAGGTTGCCACACTGATACCCAAGTGGCATAAAGTGGCTCTGGAAGAGATCCGCGAAGACGAGATAGTAATAAAATTCGGTTACCCTGTAGGCGTCGCCGTAACCCACATTGCGCCTGGAATGATCGTTCACATAACAAACATAATACTGGACCCGCGTTTTGATTTCAAATCCCTTGCGAGAAAGAGCCTCATACTTGGAGAGGCAACGGCAAAAATAGGTAAGGGGGAAATCTTAAGGATTTCCAGAAATTTCAAACCACTACATCCGGACCTCAGGAGTGAGCCAGCTCTAAGTAAAATAGGAATAGCGGTTACGCCGATAGCGGAGGGCGCAACTGTTAGACTAGGCAATATTACAGATTTGAGATTTGAGCGGTGGCATAATGAAAGGTATAAGCGGTTAATTAGGGATTTCTACCGTTTGCTGAGGGCTGGCTTCATCGATTTTACGAGAGTTCAGGTGGGATAGGTGGGCGATGTCAAAGCATACTACAGGGAGCGAAGGAAGGTATACGGGATTAGAAACCACGTACTCATACTTCCGACGACACTATGTGTAAACAGAGTGGCTGAACGCATTAAAGAGGAATTTAAGGACGAGCAGTGGGGGGAAAGCGGCGAAAACAGGGTTATCCTGGTGCGGCACAATAGTGGCTGCTGCCACGTAGGTTTCGACAAGGACATAGCTTTTAAAGTTCTCATGGGAATAGCATCCCACCCTAATGTACACGGCGTACTTCTGGTTAGTCTTGGATGCGGCCAATTCTGCAAAAAACCGCTAACACCGGGGGAGGATAAAAGAATCAATTTAGAGGCTTTCAAGCTGTATGATAGGTTAGTGAAAAAGGGAGTTAAGGTATATTGGGTTAATGTTCAAGAAAAGGTCTTGCCTCGGGAATATTCTGATTCTCTAGAGGAGGCAATAAGTCTGGGTACGAAATTTGTCAGAAAGCTAGCTGAGGAGGCGATGAGCTCTAAACGCGTGGAGGCTAAGTTAAATCGATTCGTTATCGGCGTGGGGAATGGTGCATCTGATCCAACGTCAGGGATTTTCGCTAACCCTGCACTCGGCCATCTCGTGGATCATCTGGTGAAAAGCGGTTCCAGCATTGTTTTCTCGCAGACAACGGAGGTGCTGGGAGCTGAAGATTACCTTTTCGCCAAGTCGGCAAACGAGAAGGTGACGCGTAAGCTAAAGAGGTTACTCGAAGTGGCTTCGGCTTTCAAGGAGGCGCTGCAAGAGTATACCGAGGAATCCGACCCAACTCCTGGCAACATAGCCAGTGGTATATCCACACTAGCTGAGAAATCCCTCGGCAGCGTGCTCAAAGCTGGCCATGATGCCGGTACCAGGTTATCCGACGTTCTCCCCTATGCTAGCAAGGTACCTAGAGGCGGCGGCCTATACTTCATGGATACCCCGGGCGAGGACATCTTATCGATAACCGGCATGGTGGCGGGTGGAGCCCACGTCGTTATTTTTACGACTGGGCTTGGTACGCCGGTTGGGTCCCCAGTTAGCCCCGTTATAAAGGTGACAGCAAATAGGGAAACATATGAAAAACTCAGGAGCTTGATCGACGTCTATCTCCCAATAGAGGAGATATTTTACAGGGGTAAAAGTCTCCGGGAAATCACGCTGGAGTACTTACACCCCTTACTCCTAGACATAATGTCGGGTGAGAAACTAGCTTGCAACGAAAAACTAGGCTTTGCAGATTTCGATATTAGAGGCTACTGGATAAGGGCGTGAGCAATCGCGTGCTCAAGGGTGCGCAATCCCTTTCAAGGATACTATCGGAGGTGGCTGGCGTTTATGCGCTGTGGACTTTACTCTCTTCAAAACTTTTTCCACAAGCTCGAGTGGAAGACCAGTGATTTCGGGGACTCTGGATGGCTCAACATTTAGGTCAAAAACCGCGTATAGTATTTGGTCAACATCGTCGTACTTAAAGCCGAGCTCGCTCTCGGCTTCTTGTCCAGGCCACAATCTAGGACTGCTGGGTTTAAAGGCTATTCTATTAGGCAAGCCCAGGTGTTTTGCCAGCCATCTCACCTGCGTCTTGTAGAGATCGCCTATCGGTAGCAGGTCTGCTCCGCCATCTCCGTACTTAGTGAAGTAGCCTAGAAGCAATTCGCTTCGGTCACTCGAACCGAGGACCAGCCCGTTAAACCTATTAGCTACGTAGTACAGGATGGTCATTCTAATCCTAGCTTTAATGTTGCCAAGCGCGACTCGATCAAGAGGGTTGAAAAAGGGAATCGAGGTAGTTATGGCTTCGACAGCCTTATCGATCGGTACCACGCTCGACTTGAGGCCCAGTTTTTCAGCAAGGTACAAGGCGTCCTCTACATCATCCTTCGGCGTAGAGGAGGAGTCTGGCATGATAAGTGCCATGATTTTCTCCCCTCCAACAGCTTCGGCTGCCAGTGCAGCTACAACGGATGAATCAACACCGCCGCTCAAGCCCACGACATAGAAATCGGCCCTGTTTTCGGCTAAGTAGTGTACCAGGTTTTTTTCTATGCTTTTCCTAATTGCTTCGTAGTCCACGCTTCTAAGCTTTTCAAGTAGCAAGATTCCCCCCTGAGCTCGGTTAACTTTTAATTAAAGTTTTCTTCGACTTCACGTACACTATTGTCGTTATCCTCGCTGCTGCAGCCTCGCGCTTCAAGCGCATATCTGCGGTAGCGATGCAGGCGTTCATGTCTTTCGCGAGGCGTAGGAGAACTATGTCGGTTTGATTTCCAGCAGTTTCTACTAGTTTACCAATACCCTGGGATAAAATGTAATCGACTTCGTTCATCGCAATCCTAGCCAGGAGGCCTCTCCTTCCTCTACTTGTGGCCAAACCCCTAAGTTCATTTACAACCACACTCGGTATGATCACCTCGAAAGGTTCATCGAGCGCGTCCTCTAGCAGCTGGCGCAGATGTTTGCCTACTTGGGAAGAGCAGAGCAGCAAACTTGTATCTACGATCACCTTCACCGTCACGTAGCCTACTTAGCTGGAGTTGCTAAAGCATTTTACCCCATGTAAAGGCGAAGGGAATACTAGCCTTAAATTAAAAATTCCTTTATTAAAGTCACTAAATAATTGTAGAAAAATTTACTTAATTATTGCATTGAAGGGATTTTCCTACATAGTGAAAGTTAAAGGTATGCACTGGATAGACCCATGGTGCCGCAGTTGACATCGCTTCGCCGAAGGAGAAAGAGAGCCCTGATAATGGGCGCCGGTGGGCGTGACTTTCACAACTTTAACGTGTGCTTTAGGGATAACCACGAATACGAAGTAGTGGCCTTTACGGCTTCTCAAATACCTTTTATCGAAAACCGGATATACCCGCCGGAGCTGAGCGGAGCGTCATACCCCAATGGTATTCCGATACTCCCAGAGTCAAAGCTCGAAGAGATTATCGAGAAGTGCGAAGTAGATGAGGTTATCCTATCCTACAGTGATCTTGTTTGCGAAGATGTGTTGCTCAAGATGAGCAGAGCTCTGGCAGCTGGCGCTAGTTTCAGAGTTTTAGGAGTCAGAGAAACTATGCTGCGAGCTCAAATCCCTGTTATCGCGGTTTCAGCGGTAAGAACTGGTGCAGGTAAAAGCAGCGTTGCACGCAAAGTAGTTAGGATATTGAAGGAGAGGGGGCTGAAACCGGTCGTAGTCAGGCACCCGATGGCTTACGGTAACTTGCGGGAAATGAAGGTTCAAAGAATAGGCTGCCTTGAGGATTTGGACAAGTATACGTACACAATAGAGGAGCGCGAGGAGTTTGAATGGCATATTCAGGAGGGGACCGTGGTTTATGCCGGTGTAGATTATGAGGCGGTTTTAAACGAGTTAAGCAAGGAGGATTTCGATATCATTGTGTGGGATGGAGGTAACAACGACTGGCCTTTCTTAAAGCCGGATCTCCACATAACAGTCATCGATCCTACAAGACCCGGTCACGAGCTCAGGTCATTTCCAGGCCTCGTCAATTTAATAATGGCGGATGTCGCATTAATAAACAAAGCCAATTTAGTGCACAAGGATGTGATAAGGCAAACCTTAGAGAGGGTGAAGTCGGTTAACTCGCGAGCTCGTGTAATTATCGCTTCATCGGAGGTCACCGTAGATAAACCGGAGTTGGTGCGCGGTTTCCGAGTACTAGTTGTTGAAGACGGCCCCTCAGTAACTCACGGTCACCTAAGTTTTGGCGCGGGATACGCAGCCGCCCTTAAGTACCAGGCAGCGGAGATTGTTGACCCTAGACCCTACGCTGTAGGTAGCATAAAGAAGGTCTACGAAGACTATCCGCACATAGGTCCAGTCCTACCGGCAATGGGCTACGGACCCCAGCAAATCAGAGATCTCGAGGAAACTATTAACAGGGCAGTAGCTGACGCCGTTGTGCTCGGTACCCCCACGGATTTGTCGAGGTACATCAAAATCAAAAAACCAGTAGTCAAGGTTAAGTATGAAATACACGAACTTGATGGTTCGCTATCCGAAGTGATCGACGATTTCCTAAGCAAGGCGAGTGCTAGTGTCCGAGCGAACTGACTTTTACTTAACAATACGTTGTCCAACTTTCCTAAACTTCCCGACCGATTGGAGCTCTGCTAAAGCAGTCATAATTGGTATCCCGTTCGATACGGGGTCTACCTGGAAACCCGGATGTAGGCTAGCCCCCTCGAAAATCAGGGAGGTTTCTCAGAATATAGAAACATACGACCCTGTGGTGAAGAAAGATGCTGCCACATTACCGGTGGCTGATGCTGGTGACGTGATCGAGTGCGTACTACCTGAGAGGATGATCAGCACCGTGGGGAAGGTCGTTTCAGCATTTTATTCTAAAAACAAGCTCGTTGTAAGTTTAGGCGGAGATCACACAGTAACGTTAGGGGCTTTAAAGGGGCTGGGCGAAGGGAAAGCCCTGATAATGTTCGACGCGCACCTAGACTATAGGGATGAGTACCCAGTAGGGGAAAAAATCACTCACGCAACGATGCTAAGGCGGGCCTGCGAGTGGGGTTTAGTGGAGTATGCAATACTGGTAGGCGTGAGAGCTCCTTCCAGAGAGGAGGTTGAGACCCTAAAAAGGGAGGGGCAAGCGGAAATAGTGTATGCATGGGCTACCGAAGGAGAAATAAAAGACGCGTTTAGCACCCTTAACGGGGGCGTCTACATCAGCGTAGACATAGACGTGTTGGATCCCTCGATAGCTCCCGGGGTCGGTTGCCCAGAACCTGGAGGGCTTACCTATACGCAGCTGTGCAGAGCCCTCTATGCTTTACAAGGTTTCAATGTACTGGGGCTAGATATAGTGGAAGTGAACCCTCTGCTAGACGTCAACGATTTGACGAGTTACGTCGCTGCTAAGCTTCTCTCCAAGCTGCTAACAGTGCTAGTAAGCTAAATTGCAAGTACCTTCCTTACAACGGGGGCTCTCAACTTAACTACTATGCGCCAGCCACAGTAAGGGCATTTAACTCCAGGTAGGATTTCCATCTCAGTTTTGGAGAATTCTTTACCGCACTTCGGGCATTTATACATTCTTTCTTCTAAACTCACATTCAGTGGAGGTCGGAAGGCTCTTTATAAATTTAAAGGGAGTAATTCGGCCAAGCTTAGAGTTCGATTTTCGGGGCAGGCGACCTTTCCATGAACCGCTACTACTTTAACCCGTTCCCCCTCGGTAAGGTAAGCATTACCGCATAGTGAACGCTGGGGACACGACCTATGTTCACAGCGCATCATCCTATACCTGAAGGTTAAACCCTCAACTGCCAGCTTGCTTTCAACGGCTAAAAGCACGGGCATTTCCTCTACCTCGACAACTATCATTTGCTCGTTTAAAAGAGGGCACATGTGGGCCTTTCGCCTGATAGCTTTCACCTCGTATCTGCCACCAGATCTCAGCGTCCCCGCGCAGACCTTGTAAAATTGGCATTTAATGCACTTCGGATTAATTATCGCTTTAAATACCGCACCAACTCTAGCTTGGGCCTCTGTTACCATGGTTATTTTTGTCATACGTGCATTCGCCTTGGTGGAAGCTTTCTGGGACAAATTTTTAAAGATCTACTTCTCAATCTCAAGGGAATTATGCAAAATCTTTCTGAGGGTATAGCGGTGAAGCCGCTTAAAGGCACTACCACCATCGGAATAGCGTACAGGGATTTTGTAGTGCTAGCCGCGGATAGGCGTGCTACAAGCGGCTCCTTTATAGCTCATAAGAGAGCAGAGAAGATCCAAAAAATAGACGACCACGCTGTGGTTACGATAGCTGGGTACGTAGGGGATGCTCAGTGGCTTGTAGAGCGTTTACGCGTCGAAGCTCGGCTTTACAAGCTAGAAAACGCTGAACCTATACCCCTGGAGGCTCTTGCCTCGCTGGCCTCCATTATACTTTTCCAGAACAGGCCATTCATAATCGTGCAAATGCTTATCGGCGGCGTCGATAGACATGGCGCTAACCTGTTCTGCTTAGATTGGCTAGGGACAGCAACTAAGGAGAAGTACGCGGCGACAGGGTCCGGGACTCCGTATGCAATAAGCGTTATAGAGAGCGAGTACCGGGAAGATACTACACCGGAAGAGGCGTTCAAGTTGGCCGTTAAAGCCGTTAAAGCTGCCACCATGAGGGATCCCGGAAGCGGGGAAGGCGTCGACCTGGCACTGATTAGCAAGGAAGGCATACGTTTTCTTAAGGGGGAGGAGATTCTACCCCGAGCGTTTTAGGTGTGAGCTGAGCTATGGAGTTCTTAGCAAGTTCGGTAGTTGACTTGAGAAGGAAGATACTCGAATATCTCCCCCCTGAATGCGAAGTAACGCGGATAGAATTTGAAGGGCCAAAAGTGGCCATTTATGCAAAGAACGTCTCGGCATTCATTAAGGATGGGGAAAAGCTCGTAAAAGAAATAGTGAAAAACTTGAAAAAGAGGATAATAGTGCGAAGCGAGGAAAGCGTTAGGCAGCAGCCAGAAAGGGCTGAGCAATTGATAAGAACGTTAGTGCCCTCTGAGGCAGGTATCCAAAGAATGTTCTTCAATGAAGCTTTAGGGGAAGTTGAGATAGAAGCCGAGAAGCCTGGATACGTTATAGGTAAGGGCGGTGAAACGAGAAGAGCTATCTTCGAGATAACGGGTTGGTACCCCAAGATACTAAGAACACCTACGCTGCACTCAAACACCATAGTGGAGGTTCGCGAGCTGCTAAGGGCAAGAAGCGAGGAAAGGGCTAAGTTGTTAAAAGCTACCGGAAACAGGATTTTTAGAGCAAAGCTTTTCGAGAGCGACTACGTCAGGATAATTGGCCTAGGCTCTTTCCAAGAGGTTGGCCGAAGTGCGATACTCGTTCAGACCCCGGAAAGCCAAGTACTCCTAGATGCTGGTATTAAGCCGACGTCTAATGGGGATGAGTACCCCATACTGGAGGTCCCCGAGTTCGATATTGAGAAACTGGATGCCGTTATTATAACCCATTCGCACCTGGACCACTGCGGGGCTCTCCCGTACCTTTTCAAGTATGGGTATAGAGGGCCAGTCTACATGACCGAACCCACGCTTTACTTATCTAAGTTGGTACAAGAGGATTACCTCAGGGTAGCTGAGCGGGAGGGGCGCCCTCTCCCATACAGCCTTAAGGACGTAGCGATGTCTGTACTACACACCTATACTCTGAGCTACGGCGAAGTGACCGATATAGCACCTGATATAAAGCTAACTTTTTACAAATCTGGGCACATACTGGGTGGGGCGGTTGTTCACTTGCACATAGGTGAAGGCCTAGTAAACATAGTTTACACCGGCGACTTTAAGTTTGAACACACATTGTTATTCGAGTCGGCGGAAAATAGGTTCCCAAGGCTTGAAGTGCTAATAATGGAAGCAACCTATAGTGGAGCCAATGACGTGCTTCCGAGTAGGGATGAGGCCTTTAGGCAGCTCGCGGAGATCGTGAGGGAAACGCTGAATAGGAACGGGAATGTACTAATACCTGTTCTAGCGGTTGGCAGAGCCCAGGAGGTGCTGCTAGCTTTAAAATTGGCTACGGAGAGCGGGTTGATACCGCAGGTACCGATTTTCATTGAAGGCATGATAGACGATGTGAACGCTATCCATACAGCTTTTCCCGAATACTTAGAGCAAAGAGTTGGCGAGATGATACTCCGCAGGGAAGACCCCTTCGGTGCTCCGAACGTGCATATTATGAAAGGCGACGAACGAGAAGAAGTGCTAGCCGCAAGGCCCTGCATAATAATTGCAACATCCGGCATGCTGACGGGGGGCCCTGTGATGGAGTACCTGAAGCTGCTGGCCGAGGATGAGCGCAGCTCGCTAGTATTCGTCAATTACCAAGTTGAAGGTACTCTTGGGCGGAAGATCATAGAGGGGGTTAAAAAACTTACATTCACCGACCCCAAAGGAAGAATGGAGTTCAGAGAGTTGAAGATGTCCGTACACAGGGTGGAGGGCTTTTCAGGACACAGTGATAGAAGGCAGCTACTAGCATATCTCAGGAGGGTTCAACCTCAACCCAGGAAAGTGATTCTGAACCATGGGGAGCGGGGCAAAATACGGGAGTTCGCTAGGTTCGTAGCTCAAAGGTTAACGGGCGTTGATGTATATGTGCCAGAAAACCTAGAGGGAATCAGAGCTATCTAGGTTGCGCCAAGTTTCCCTATCCCTGTGGTTTTCTCACATTTCTTATAGAGTATTCCCATAAAATTGACAGAAAATTTAAATAGTCCTATACGGAGGATTAGCTGAAATGAGCTCAATAGTTGATGAAAAGGATCTAAAGATTATGAAGTTGCTTGAAGAAAATGCTCGAACGCCTTTAACTAGGATAGCGGAGAAAATCGGTATGAGTGATGTAGCAATAAGGAAAAGGCTGAAAAGGCTCGAAGACGACGGGATCATAAAAGCTTATAGATTGAAATTGGATCACACGAAGCTGGGGTACAGGGCTAGGGCAATTATTGGCTTTAACGTAGAGGCTGGTCGGTTACTGGAGGTAGTCCGAGCACTCTCGGGCAATCCAAACGCAAAGTTCTTAGCGATTACATCGGGCGACCACATGGTAATAGTAGATTACTGGGCTAGGGATAATACCGAGCTAGAGAGCTTCGTGAACGAGCTTAAGGAAAAGTATAACGTGAAGGACGTGATGCCTTCATTAGTTTTAGAAATAGTCAAAGAGTAGGCAAAACGCTAAGCGGGCCTAAGGAGAGCAGGATTGTGAATGTAGTCTTTTTCCCCATAATGGTAGCAAGGCGCTATAAGTTGTAAGGCCTAGGGTCGTCGTATACCGTCTTTAGAACAAGCATGGTATGTGTTTGAGTAACATCCGCGTGAGAGGGCATATAGCGGATAAGGAAGTTGGTCAGCTCATCCCACTCGCGCGCCCATAGTTTAAGAAGGAGGTCATACTCTCCGGTTATTATATGCACTTCCTCTACCCAAGGTAGGCCTCTTCTCGATCGACAATCCTCTACAATTTTTTCAGCCAAGGCTTCCTGGCCGGGTTTTACGCCCTTCAGCTCACCTCTTTTAGCCTTCACTAGCACAAAGGCTGTGTATTTATAGCCGAGTTTCCGAGGATCGAGATCCAGTCTATAGCCTTTAATTACTCCGCTCTCCTCTAGTTTTTCAAGTCTCTCAGATAACGTTGTCCTAGCCACGTTTAACTTCCTGGCAATCTCCGTAAGTGGTGCGCGAGCATTAACCATAAGCTCCCTCAATAGAGCCTTGTCAAGTTCATCCGACATAGCAGGGCTTCTTGGTAAACGTAGCCTAATAAGTTTTAGACTCCACGCACTGAATCGCTTTTGGTCGGTAAAGCTTATGCAAATGGAATAAATGCGAGTGTAGTGGGGCCGCCGGGATTTGAACCCGGGACCACGTGGGCCCGAGCCACGCATCCTACCAAGCTGGACGACGGCCCCCCGGCTTGCATTTTCGATTTACTGACCATACGTAGTCTTACCTGGTGGTCCAGGGAGGGAGATATTCCCGGGCTTTTAGGTTTTACCGCTCTCAAGCAAAGTAGCAGGTTTAGATTTTATGCGTGGTACTTATGCAAGTCCACAAGAGCCTCCTATGCAGGTAACAGCAGTTTCTTCCACATCAGTAGGGTTTACGAGCTGAAGAGGGGCCGCAGAGCTTCAAAGAGCCATCGCTTAGGAAAGTTCTCGAGAAACATTCTAAAGCGTGAAAGGAACGGGGCTAGAGGTTACATGCACAAACTAACGACGCACTTAGCAAGGCTTTTAAAGGGTACGTACGTGGTTTGGGGATCATAAAGGAGAATATTCGGCAAATCCAGGACTCGCAACAGAAGTATCGGGAAAAGCGACTGAGAAATCATAATCTCCTTGATGAGCTATAAGTCTCAAGTAAAGATCCTCAACTAGCGCAACTCGACTAGAAGGTGCTCCAGATGTGGGAGGTTGAATGCCCTGAAAGGAGCCACCCATAAGTGTAGGTTCTGCGGGTTGAGGATTGACCGGCAGCTTAACGCGGCCGCAACCTTTATCTTGAAATGGGGGCTTTCTCTAGCTCCGAAGCTCTTCAGAGAGCTCGTGAGGGGTTGGAAGGGGTTTACCCCGACAGAGGGTAAGGTTCATGAAGACTCGCATGAGCCTGCGGGAGCCTAAAACTAGTGAACCCCCGAGAGCTACATAATCAAACTACGTAGCTCAGAACCCTCAGTAAACGTAATTAAGGTATCATTGGGTAACATACGCAGGGAGTGCTTGATTCACGACGTTGAGGATATAGAGGCTAAGGTAACGAGGATAAAGGAGGAGAAGAAAGTTAAGGATAGCCAGCTTTTCGAGGTCGTCGAGGAAGTATTTGATTTTAAAACGCTCATGGCGCTTTACGCGCTTCTGAATAGGGGAGTCATCAGCAGAATGTACGGGGTAGTTGCAACAGGGAAAGAGGCAAGGATTTACTGGGCGCAAACCCCGGAAGGAGAGGATATAGCAGTGAAAATATTCTTGGTTCAAACTGCTGAATTTAGAAGAAACAGATTAATGTACATTAGAGGAGATCCACGTTTTAGGAAAGTCAAGAAAGGATTTAGAAATATTATAGATTTATGGTGTACCAAGGAGTTCATTAATTTGAAAAGGGCTTATAAAGCGGGTGTGAGAGTACCTCGCCCGTACGCGAAGAATTACAATGTTCTAGTGATGGAGTTTATAGGGGATCCCGAAGAAAGGGGGAAGCCGGCCCCGCTTCTTAAGGAGGCTGACCTGGAGAACCCTGAGGAAGCCTTCAACATCCTCAAAGGGTTCATTGAGAAACTGTACTTAGATGCAGGGCTGGTGCACGGCGATCTCTCGGAGTACAACGTTATGGTTAGGGGTAATGAGCTTGTACTGATCGATTTTGGCTCGGCTGTGGATATTCGCCATCCTTTGGCAGCGGATTTTCTAAGGAGAGATATCTACAACGTGTACAAGTTTTTCCAAAAACTAGGTGTTGAAGCAGGCTCGCCTGAAGAACTCTATCTCAAGTTGACTTCAACCGCTTAGGTTGCATTGGCCTACTCAGAACCGAGGATTTTCTTTAAATTGCCGAGAAGTCCCATTTTTTCAAGCTTGTTCAATTCTCCGCTGTCGTACCTGTGTATGATATCCCCCTTCTCATCGCGTTGGAACTCCCAAGGGGCCACCAGGACCACGTCCCCGACTCTCATCCAGACCCGCTTCTTCATCCTCCCAGGTATTCTGCACAATCTAACACTACCATCTTCGCAGAGAACCTTAGCCCTATCATAGCCTAGAAACTGTTGAATTACGCCGAGCATGGTTTCTTTGCCGTCAGGCAGAGGGGTCTCCTCCTTACTCTCCTCAGGAGTCTTTCTTTTAGGCACGGGTTGAGCAGATCCCCATGAATAAGTATCTTCCGCTCCTGGCAAAGTCTCTGGAGGCTAAAACAGGGGTACTAGCAGGAGACGGTTGCTAACACGGAATAAAATGGCATGCGAATTCTCTTTAACCCACGGGTTCCTTCCGGTAAAAAATAATGAATAAACCCTACTATTAACTAGGCTAACTACTTGCACTTCCTCCCTACCTACCGAAGATACAAGCACGGCTTCGCCTTCCTCCCTCTTGCAAATTACTCGGCTTTTCTCTATAAGGGACCTAGAAACTGCGAGGTTCTCTTTCTCCATTTTCTCCAAGGAGAGAGCTTTCACCAATTTGTTGCTTAACCCAATCACGTAGTACTCCTTGCCGTGGTAGCTCATAATATCTCCGACCCTGAACTCTGGGAACATTGCTCTGTATGTTATCTTGGCTCTTGGCTTACCTCTCGAATCCATTCCTGCATTTTTCCTTGTTTCAAGAATGGTTACTGGGAACTCACGCTCGATACCTTTGAGCACAGTTTTAGCTGTTGAAAGAGAGGAGAAGAGGAAGTCGATTCCCCCCTTCGATTCTACAACGTCGATTAAGTCGATATGTCCACGTTGGATGGAGCTGAGGACTTTATCAACAACTCTCTTCAACTCCTTAACTTCATCCAGCGTCAATGATCTCCCTTTAGCACGTACTTGAATTCGCGCTACCTCTTTTTTCGATTTAGCGTTGATGCATGCATCACACAGACTCCAACGGACCCTATACGTGAATTCATACCTTTCCTCGTAGTCCTCCAACCCCCTTTCAGTAGAGCCGTAAGCTACAGCTAAAGCGGAATTACCTGCGATACGCTCGATGCGTAGCTCTCTTACTAGAGCCCCGCTTTCAACATAGTTGTAAAGAGCCGTTTCCAATGCCTGAGCCAGTGGATCTCCCTCCCTCGGCTGGTTCCACTTACCCTTGACCCTGTACGCTCCACAAAGCCTGCACATAACAACCTCGACTGGGCCAGGTATTTTGAGAAGGGGGTTAGCCTGCCTATAGCATTCCTCACATAGCCCGTTGATGAAGGTGGTTGCCTGTTTTCCGCAGACAGGACAAACCCTTAGATTCACCCCCCTATTCATAGTAAGCATCAAGCTTTTCCTACTTCAGAATCAATTGAATATGAAGCTTTCCTCCTAGCTCAACTGCCGCCTCCGCTGCCACGCTAATCTTTTCAGCTATCGCTGCCACTACGTGGTTACCAATAGCATTTACGATAGTCGCCTCCTTTAAGTAATCCCAGAGCGCAGAAATAGGTACCCTTTCCCCACCGTAGAACTCCTCATCGACCTTTACCTCGAAGCCGTTAGCGTACAGCGATAGGCCCAAAAGTTCTTCGTCGCAGACGGCTATGACAACATCTTTGTCACGCCTGTGAACTTTTACGTAACACCAACCCTCCATTGCGTTAACTAGCATTAACCGCTATATCAAACTTTACATTGTAGTGCGACTTAAATAACCCATCTAAGACTATTTCATGCCCCGATGATGACGGCTGGTATAGCTCGATCGAGGATGAGCGACACCAGATTTGAGGGGCGTAAATAGGTCTAGCACGCTCTTTCGTACTCTATCCTAGCCTTTTTGAACCATATACAACTATGCCTTTTCCAGGCGTAACATCGAACTGGTAAACAGCTGGCTCAGCGGGTCTCCACCTCATTTTTCTAATCCATATTGTTCGAACGTTGCGTCCTCCAACGTTCTTAAGACCTAAAACAAACACCCCCGCAGCTAAGAATTCCTCTACGCCGAAGCGGCTTAGCTGGGCAGTGCCGGTAGGAATTTCCGACGTGACTAGCGCCGTTGTCTTAAGGTCGCGTTCTATGGATACTACAAGGTTCCTAACATATTCGCGCATCTTTACTACGCTTTCTCCCTCAACAACGAGTGGAGCGATGGGATCTATCACTAATCGGGTTGCATGAATCCGCTTAACTTCATCTCTGAGGCTTCCTACTATAGATTCGACTATAGTGTCTACCGACTTGCTTCTAACCCTCTCTATGAAATCGGGGAGTATAGTCATTATGCTTAGCTTGCCCTGCTTTATGAGGGGGTTTAGGTCCCAACCGAACGCTAAAGCACCCTCGACAAAACTTTCATAGTCTTCATCCACTAGCAAGTAAACACCGCTCTCTCCTCGAACTGCTCCGTGCAAAATATAATTTAGAGCGAATAGCGTTTTGCAAGTGCCGGTCTCCCCCGCTACTAGATATGTTCGACCTTTAATGAATCCACCACCAATGAGTGGGTCTAACCCCTCAATACCAGTTTCCACCAACTCCATGGCTAACTTCTCCCCTCCGCTTTACGGGGTCTTTCCTGCTCTTTTGCACTTAAAATATTTTTCAAGTAGCGGTCTCCATCGACCTTAAGTACGTTCACGAGTATTTCTCTGATGAACTCGTCTGAGGGTACCACACGTATTGCGTTAAACTTCATACTCAACGCGTGCTTTAGAGTTTCTTTTTCCAACCGGTTCCTAACATCCCCGCCGGCGATTGCTTGAGCAACCCTGAAAGCTATGTAGAATCTCTTAAAGCCGTTTATCTTGTGAGAAAGATTCGGCAACAACTCTTCTAACCTATTTAGCAGCCTAACAAGCTCGTCTTCGTGCTGAAATCCGAGAAGGGTACTTGTAGCTGCAAGCCTGGCAATTCGAAACACGGTGTTCTCATCAATGCTTCCAAACTCTTCTTCGATGGACTCGAGCCCCTCACCCTTCTTTAGTCTTTCAGCCGCTCTTTCAGCCTTTTCTTCTAGGCTGAATACACGTTTGTAGAGGTCGGGGTACTCGTCGGGACTTAATCCCAACCCATACCTGGCTATTACGTAAACAGTGCACATTTCTTTGTCGAAAATATTTACCTTAGTCCAACCTCTAATCGGCTCGATGCCAGAGGTGTTGTAAAGCTCTTCTAGCCTTCTCACAGCGCCTTCCCGATCTACTATGGAGCCTTTAACTATCTCAGAAATAAGAGTTAGGCTAGCCTCTATCCTCCCCCCGTGCAGATGCTTCACGCGGGCGTCCCCTTACTCTCTACGATGATCCTACACGGAAACGGGATTTTCGATGAAGCCCTGCGGAGGGCTTCCTTAGCTTGCTCCACATTGTTTGCGTTGACCCGTACCAGCATCAACACTTGGCCGTTTTCAACTCTCGCGGCTCTTCCCACCGGGGCCCCAAATGATAGTCTCATACCATCCTGAAGTCGGTCGGCACCGGCCATAGCCATCATTTTATTTTCTCTTAAAATGTGGTGGGGGAATACGCAAATCTTGAGGTAATAGTTCTGTTCACCGAGTTTCGCGGTAAGATACTTGTTGGCGATTTGCCTAGAAGCCTCTAAGGCGTTCTGCCTCACCTGTCCTGAACGCAGGGTGACTAGCTTAACCGTATGAGAAAAATCGCCCTTGGGATTACCTAAGTCGAACTTGGGTATAGTTACTGGGGGTATGCTCTTGATATACTCTAGCCTAGTGTAAGGCGGCGTGTCGAACCTCCTATAGCAGCGGCCCGGCCTAAGCGGCATATTTTACACCCAGCTCGTCGTTCCCCCTCTATTTATATTCGTTGCCCTTGTCTATCGGTTGCACTTCCAATTCTATCGTAAGCTCTCCTGATGACTCCCAGAAGCATTCGAACGTCAGCGTCTGTGAAAGGCGATCCCCCTATAAGTCTTCTAATCATTACGCAAGCTCTCTCAGCCCGCTCCTCGCTGCCGCCTAGAGTCAATATTAGGTTTCTCCAGTAGTGGAGGAGGGTTTCGACCTCCTCCCGCCTAGGCAGTCTCCGCGGAGAGGGTGTTGGGCAGGTTTGCTTGTAAATCTCGTAAAATATGATAGCCGACGCGTGTGAGACGTTCATTACCGGGTAATCCGGATTCGCCGGTATAGATACTACTATGTCGCAGAGGGATAGTTCGCTGTTTGTGAGTCCAATGTCTTCCCTCCCCAGGACTACTAATATGCTCCCCTCTTGTTGGGCAATCCTCCCGGCGAACTCAGCCGGCGTTATCCACCGCCTTACACTACTCAACTCCTCTGTAACGATCGCCGTAGTACCCGCAATTAAGTCGTAGTACTTCTTTAGATCTTCCAAGCTTGGAACTATACGCGCCTCGGACAGCACGTCCTGAGCATGGGCAGCGAAGCGGAAAGCTTCGCTTCCAATTTTACAGCGGGGCTTTACAAGCACCAGCTTGCTTAAACCGAAGTTCTTCATGCACCTGGCAACGTAACCTACGTTTATTTCGTAAAGGGGCTCTACAAAAGCCACTGTTATATCTTCAAGCCTCATGTTCTCCTACCCGAGGCAGGTAGCCAAACTAAGCGGTAAGCTCTTCGGTTCAATACGGTAAAACTGGTGAAATATCGGTCGAGACAGGTTCGCTCACCGCTCGCTTCGTCTCTTCCTACCTCATCCATTCTCTATAAGGCTGATGCGTATTAAAGTTTTGCTACTAGGGATCTGCAGCCATCTGCAGTAAAAGGGGATGCGGGAGTGCCGTGTTTCTCGACGCATCTATATTACGGAAGAATTGAGCGAGGTCGCTCCGCTTCCGGGGTTGCAGATTAGCTTGGCCATCGCCATTGTCCATAGATTTTTAAGTCAGAAGCTCGGTGAAGGCAGAGGTGTGCATTATGAGCGAGCAGGAGTTCATCCGAGCACCTATCCTAGTGGTGCTCGGGCACGTTGATGTAGGGAAAACAACGCTCTTGGATAGGATCAGGGGCACCGCTGTAGCCAAGCGGGAACCGGGTACAATGACTCAGCATATCGGGGCTTCCTTCCTTCCCTGGAAGGCTCTTCAGGAAATGTGCGCACCTCTCAGTAAAACGGTTAAAGCTGCTATAGAGATTCCTGGTTTTCTGGTAATAGACACCCCCGGCCACGAGGCATTCTCTAACCTTAGAAGTCGTGGTGGAAGCATAGCGGATCTAGCGGTACTGGTCGTAGACATCAATAGGGGCTTCGAGCAGCAAACTTACGAGGCGCTGGATCTGCTAGTAACCAGGCGGACACCCTTTATTGTTGCCGCAAACAAGGTGGATAGGATACCCGGCTGGAAGCCCAAACCCGGTGCCCCCTTTGTACATAGCATAGCAGAACAGGACGTCGATATCCAAGCTAAGCTCGAGGAGCTCCTATCCTCGATAATATTTGAGCTTAACAAAGCGGGATTTAGGGCGGATCGCTACGACCGTATAAGAGATTTTACTAGAACGGTGGCAATTGTTCCAATAAGCGCGCTCACCGGGGAAGGTGTACCAGACCTTATGCTGGTTCTTGCCGGTCTGGCTCAGAGGTTTCTTATCGGCAGGTTGAAGGTTAAAGCAGGGCCGGGGAGGGGTGTAGTACTGGAAGTCAAAGAAGTAGCCGGGTTAGGGACCACAGTTGCTGTAATACTTTACGAGGGGATCCTTAGAAAAGGTGACAACGTAGTTGTAGGCGGACTAGACAAGCCGGTGGTGACCAAGGTGAGAGCTATCCTAATGCCTAAACCGCTGGATGAAATGAGGTCACCTGAAGATAGATTTATGACTGTAGATGAAGTGAGAGCCGCCGCTGGAGTGCTCGTTATAGCTCAGGGCTTAGAAGGGGCTTTCTCGGGAGCACCTTTTTATGTGTTCTACGATGAAAGCGAAGCCGAAAAACTTACACACGAAGTGCAGGAGGAGCTAGCCTCTGTAAGAATCTCAAGGGATATCTGCGGAGTAGTCGTAAAAGCCGATACCCTTGGCACACTCGAGGCGCTTGTAAACTACCTGAACAGGATGAAAGTTCCTGTTAGATACGCGGACATAGGCCCGGTTGTAAGAAGGGATGTGGTGGAAGCGACCGTAGTAAAAACATGTGACCGCTTGAGGGCTGCCGTTCTGGCTTTCAATATCAAGGTTACGGACGAAGCAGAGCTTGAAGCTAAAGTTAACGGGGTAAGAATATTTCAAAACAACATCATTTATCGTTTAGTCGAGGAATATGTAAACTGGTACGAGAGCGAAAGGCAGCAGGAGAAAATGATGGAAATGGGCAAACTAATTCTTCCGGGAAAGATTAAGCTCTTACCCGGATACGTCTTTAGAAGAAGCGATCCCGCTATCGTGGGTGTGAAGGTATTAGTCGGAAGGGTGAAAAAGGGGTACCCGCTGCTCACAAGAGACGGTAAAAAGATTGGCGAAATACTGCAGCTACAGGAGCATAAGAGGCCTCTCGACCAAGCGAGCGCGGGGCAGGAGGTGGCCATGTCCATAAGGGGGGATATCATCGTTGGAAGGCACGTTAAGGAGGGAGATACTTTATACGTTGACGTGCCTCTAGAACACGCTGAGAGACTACTGGAGAAGTATTCGGCCGAGTTAAGCGAGGAGGAGATAGAAATTTTAAAGAAAATTAGACTTTTAAAGCTGGGCTTGATCGATTCCCTCCCCCCTTAACTTATCCCTCTTTGATTGAAAGGGATTTTGACGCCGGTAACAGCAGTTTAAAAGTAACATGCCCATAGGTGGTGGCGCCGAAGGGGGAACTCCGCGCGCTGGGGGAGGCGGCTACGGAGTTTCAGAGGTCGCCCGGAGAGCCCGGGCGGTGGCTCCCCGCCCCGGTTCAAGGCTGCTTTCTCCGCCAGCCCTGAACTGCGCGTAAACTACAACACGCGAGAGCCGGGGGGTAAGTCACCCACAGCGGCCCGAAGCCGCCGGGCTTAATTAAGCTGGTGAGAGGTCCAGTGAGGCTGACCCAATGCTCCTAGCCGCGCCCAACCATTTAGGGGTAGTAAACGGGTTGTAGCTAGGGCCGGCTACCAGAGCGAGCAGTAAGCGCTACCTCGAGTTGCCGCCGCTAGCTAGTACGTGAACTCTATGCACTTTTCATCAACCTGCCCCTCTGTTCAGGCGGCACGGCTGCCTATGGGCAGGCTGGTGAGGTGCGGGAAGTGCGAGGCGGTCATGACCGCGGCGTCGTAGCAGCGCTTAGCCTTTGAATGCAGGGGCCACGGGGTCCGAGGGGGTTAAGCTCTCGGCTGGAAGCCGAGAGAAATGTGGCCAAGAGCTACGTAGCCCATTAAAGGCTGCGTGGCTCAGAACCCTCCAACCCCAATAATAGTAGAGTAAAAGGCTTTTATACACTGTTGCAACTTGCCAATGTGCCAGAGTTTAAAGTTGTGATCGCGGATCCGAAAACCGGGAAGGCGGAGCAAGTAGAGGTAAAAGGCGATAACGCTGCGCGTCTCATAGGCCACAAAATAGGCGATATTATCGATGGTAGTATCCTAGGTAAACCAGGTTTAAAACTTAGAATTACTGGGGGGAGCGGTAAAGCTGGCGAGCCGATGCTTCCCTTCGTCCCCGGTGGAGTCAAAAAGTACATCCTACTTTCAAGACCCCCCGGGTTCCATCCGCGTGAAAAAGGTGAGCGTAGAAGGAAGTTCGTTAGGGGTAGCGTAATAACCGATGAAATAGTACAGGTCAACGCAGTGATAGTTGAGGGGGTATAGTTGGAAGAACAGAGGCTTCTACAACCCCTTGTAAACATAGGGACGGCTGGGCACGTTGACCACGGCAAGACGACTTTAGTCGAAGCTCTAACCGGTATATGGACGTCCAGGTACTCCGAGGAGCTGAAGAGGGGTATTACTTTAAAGCTGGGTTACGCGGATACAACGGTTTTAAAGTGTCCATTTTGCCCCCCGCCCCAAGCGTATTACACTTCAGCTACAGCCCCCTCCGATGGCAAATGCAAATACTGCGGTAGCCAACTGGTTCCCCAACGCAAGATATCCTTTGTGGATGTTCCAGGCCACGAGATGCTGATGGCGGTTATGCTGGCTGGAGCGGCGCTCATGGATGGAGTGCTTTTCGTAATAGACTCTATGCAGCCCTGTCCTCGACCGCAAACTAGGGAGCATTTTATGGCGCTCACGATCTCCGGTGTCCGGAACGTGATAATCATCCAAAACAAGGTAGATGTCGTAAGTAAGGAGAGGGCAATAGAAAGCTACAAGGAGATTAAGCGCTTTTTAGAGGGGACATGGGCTGAGAATGCGCCGATAATACCCGTTTCCGCTCTCCACAAGGTTAACATTGATGCCGTTATATGGGCCATTGAAAAATTCATCCCGATTGAGAAAAGGGATCCAAACAAAGACCCACTAATGCTGGTGGCGCGAAGTTTCGATGTAAACAAGCCTGGGCTACCAGTGGAGGAAGTGAGAGGAGGGGTTCTAGGTGGGATGATAGTTCAAGGAAAGTTCGAAGTGGGCGACGAAGTAGAAATTAGGCCAGGTGTAAAGATTCCGACCAGACGGGGCAGTTTTACTTACGAGCCAGTGGTAACTGAGATCACAAGCTTGAGGTCCGGCGAGCAGGAACTGGAAGTGGCTTACCCCGGGGGGCTTGTGGGTGTCGGGACAAAGCTGGATCCCAGTTTTACTAAGGGTGATGGTATGATGGGCTGCGTTGTAGGCCGCCCTGGAGCTCTACCACCCGTGTTAAACGAAGTTAGGGTTGAGTACTCGCTTCTTGAGCGGGTTGTGGGGCTGGAGAGCGAAATGCGGGTCGAACCCTTAAGAAAAGGCGAGAACCTTATGCTCAACGTTGGAACAGCTGTCACGATCGGTGTCGTCCAAGAGGTTAGAGGTGGCGAGGCCAGCTTGATGCTGAGAGCGCCTATTTCAGCTAGCGCCGGCATGAAGGTGGCCATTAGTAGGCAGATGGCTGGAAGGTGGCGCCTGATCGGCTACGGGTTGATTAAAGGCTGATCCTGCCCATCCTAGAGCATGCCGGCCGCTCTGAATATCAGAGCTATAAACCAGGTTGCAAGAGCCCCAACAGCGCCGCCTAGTATCGACCTTTTCCAATTGAGCTCCCCCACTACCTTAAACATGAGAATTGTGAGAAGTAGGCTCCAAAGCCCTCCAAAATAGTCTATTGCGTCTATTAAAAGTTGAGTAGGTAATCCTACTGCATGCCCCGCGTACTGCACTCTAAAAAGGTGGGCTGCAAGCGAGTGAAACTTTGGATAAAATCCCTGGATAGACACCAGGGTGAGTTGAGGGGATATGCGAATCGCTACCATGTAGATAAATAAAGTTACTAAAAACGTTATGAATCTGGATGAAAGGGTATAGCCAGTAGCTGAAAATACGACGAACCCCTCAATGCGAGCTCCTAAGAGGTACATTATGAGCCAGAACACAGCGAAGAAGATAAACCACGTGGCTATAAGCGCTGCAACTCTAATTGAAACGTAGGGTAGTAGGTTTGAGTAAAAACCGCTTACCAAGTTAGTCGTAACGCCTGAGGGTGACCGGATGTATACTCCAGCAAGTAGCGCAGCGGCTATCAACGTTTGAATAAAAAAGGAAAGTATGATCAACATGCCCGAGCTGGAAGCATCTGGATCCCTCTTAACTTCTTCAAAGAGCTCTATGGGTTCAAAGTATATTTGGTATAGTCTCTGAGCAGCTCTCAAGGAAACTTTATACACTTTTCTTGCGAAAACTTGTAAGACTTTTAGAACCGAACTGGCGTCCATAACTATACGCCCACTAAAGTGACTGTGTGCTCGACCCCCTTAATGCTTCTAATGCTTGTTATTATTCTGTCCAGCTCGCTAAGCGTGCTAACCTCGATCCTAATTACGGCATCCCATATCCCGTATGTAATTAAAACCTCCTTAACCCCATCGATTTTCTTAACCTCATCTACCACATCGTACTCATAGCCAGTTCTTATCGTGGCTAGTACAAAAGCTATCACCGATCCACTTTTCCTCTCACGGGGTATACCCTGCTGCAAGCTCGCCCATATCCCTTTACTTGACCGAGTTTTTAAGCTTCTCTCCCCTTGCTTGATTTTTCGCTAGTCACTTATATAACCCATTAAGCCCTTATCTGGTGAGGCTTGTTTATGAGCGGCCAAAATTTAGAACTCTGGGTTGAGAAATACCGACCGCGCAGGCTTGATGAAATCGTGGACCAGAGGGAGATAGTTGAACGGCTTAAGGAGTTCGTCAGGGATAAGAATGTACCGCACTTGCTCTTCGTGGGTCCACCTGGAACCGGTAAGACCACTGCAGCCCTCTGTTTAGCTTACGAGCTGTACGGTGGGTTGTGGCGTGATAACACGCTCGAGTTAAACGCATCTGACGAAAGGGGCATCGACGTGATCAGGTCTAGGATAAAGGAATACGCTAGGACTGTGCCGCTAGGTGAGGTGCCATTTAAGCTGATAATTTTAGACGAGGCTGATAACATGACGGGCGATGCTCAGCAAGCTCTTCGAAGAACCATGGAGCTCTTCTCCAGAAGCACCCGCTTCATACTAATTGCAAACTATGCCTCGAAGATAATTGAACCTATACAGTCGCGATGTGCGATTTTCAGATTTCAACCAATTCCCAAGGGCGATTTCGCAGCTAGATTGCGCTACATCGCCGAGCGAGAGGGGGTGAAGGTCCTCGACGAGGCTATCGAAGCAATATGGGAGGAGAGCCTCGGCGATATGAGGAAGGCTATAAACACCCTCCAAGCCGCCGCTGCGCTTAATAGCGTGATTGACGCCGACGCGGTTTACAGGGCCTTGGGTAAGGTCACTCCCGCTGAGGTTAGGGAGATGATCAAGCTAGCTCTCAATGGCGATTTCCTATCGGCACGCGAGAAGTTGAGGGAAGCGCTTTACTCTTACGGTTTGTCCGGCCTAGACATTATTAAGCTAGTATACAGGGAGGTGACTTCCCCGAAGGGTCTCGAACTCGACGAGAGGAAGAGGCTCGAAATTCTTGAGTTGATCGGGGAAATCAACTACAGGCTAGTCGAGGGCGCGGACGACGAGATACAACTCAATGCCCTCCTCGCTAAGCTGGCGTTGGTTGGAGGGAGGGGTAAAGTGTGAGCTCTAGGAGAGTGCAGCCGTGGACAGAGAAATATAGACCGAGAGTAATCGACGAAGTCATAGGTAACCCCGATGCCAAGAAGGCGTTCATAGCTTGGCTTAACAAGTGGTTAGCGGGTCGCCCGGAAAAGAAAGCGGCTCTGCTTTATGGTCCTCCGGGGTGCGGTAAAACCAGCTTGGTTCACGCAGCAGCGAGCCAGCTCGGTTTAGAACTTATAGAAGCTAATGCAAGCGATGTACGAACCTCTGAAGCGCTTAAAAGGAGAGTTCTCAGGGCTGTGACTGAAGGCTCTCTCCTAGGCGTTAGAGGTAAAGTAATACTGTTGGACGAGGTCGACGGCATCAGCCCACAGGACACTGGGGGGCTTGAAACAATTCTCGAGATAATTCAGGCTTCGAGGCACCCTGTTGTTTTAACAGCTAATGACCCGTGGGATCCCAGGTTGCGCGACCTAAGGAACGTATGCGAGTTAATAGAGTTCAAGAGGCTGGGACTCCGAGAGGTTTCCAGCGCATTATCTGAGATTTGCAGGAAAGAGGGGGTAGAGTGCGATCCAGCTGTGATTAGAGAGTTAGCCTCAAACAGCGAAGGCGATCTTAGAGCTGCTATAAACGACCTCCAATCCATCGCGCTGGGAAAGCGCAAGGTTACCCTGGAAGACTTGGAGGTATTAGGGTACAGGGCAAAACAAGAGAGCATGTTTGAGATCGTGAGGAACGTTTTGGTAGCTAAGCGTCCTGAGGCTGCTAGGCTCGTGCTCAGCATTCCCTCCCTCGATTACGAGATGCTAATGCAGTGGCTTAACGAGAACATTCCATACCAGTACTCCCCAAGCCCGGTGGCCATAGCCGACGCGTACGACGCTCTATCCAAAGCGGATGTGACCCTCTCCCGGATAAAGCGGAAGCAAGCCTGGACTCTGCTCCCGTATGCCTTGGATATGATGACAGTAGGCGTGGCCGGCGCTCGGGAAAGGCCCCCGTTTAAGTTTGTAAAGTATAGCTTCCCCCAAAAGCTTAGGCTGCTTTCCACAAGTAAGGAGGTCCGCGAGGAGAGGAATAGGATAGCTAAAGCCGTAGCAACTGTTTGCCACGTATCAACCAGGAAGGCATTACTCGAAATGCTGCCCTACATTAAAGTCATCTACGAGAATAATCCGCTAAAGGGAAGGCTAATCCTAGAAGGGCTAGGAGTATCCGAGGAAGATTTTTGCAAAGCTTTCAGGATTGAAGTTAAGCCGGAGATTCGGAGCCGCCCCTCTCGGCGGCGCCGGAGCTGAGGTCTTCGCGGATTGAAAGAAGTAGCTCTTTTTCCAGCGTTTTTAAAGGTATGGCGGGTAAGCCGATCAAAGTCGTCCTACCTTTTTGGCCTTTTCCGGGTTTCCCCGTGGATACGATACCCATCCGGCTCAGATTCCTGATGCATTCCCATACGGCGGTGTGCTTTTTAGGGGCTAGGCTATACTCCTCGCAAATATCATGGTACTCGAGTTCGAGCAGCCCCATTGGGACCTTGCTGACAAACTTTTTTCTCTGGAGAAGTCTCGCCAGTGCGAGCAATAACAGTTTTTCGTCCAGCTTCAAGTTGGAAAGTGCATCCTTGGGGAAGGGCATGACATCGCTGTGGGCTCTTCGCACATCTTCCGGTAGGATACTATCCCTATTCTCGGACTCTGCGTATTTCCCAGCTCTGTAGAGGATTTCGAGGGCTAAGCGCGCGTCACCCGGCCCACCTTTATCGTACCCCACGAGTTCTCCTATCATCTCTATTACTTCATCGCTGACAGCCGACTCATAAAGCGCCCCCTCTTCAACCCTTCTCAGAAGGATTTCCTCCAACTGCTCAGAGGTGTAGGGGTAAAATCGTATTATGTTGTGCTGGAGCGTGCTTTGGATTGAGCGGTCCAGCGACATCATGAATGTCAGATCGCGGAACACGAATACTAGCCCTACTCGATGGACTTCATCTTCAACCATCTCTGTTAGCCTAGTTAGAACGTATAGAGCCTCCTCCTCTGAGTGTGCTATGTAATCCGCTTCATCTACAGCTGCGATTAAGTACTCGTTGGAATTCTTCAGGTAACTCCAAATCATCATTAGCAACTCTTCACGAGAAAACCCTCTTCGAGGAACGCTTAATCCTAAATCCCTCCCGATTTTCTGCATTATCGAGAAAAGCGTTCTATGCGCGTGGCAGTTGACGTAGGCAAACCTTGCTGATGCTCCTTTAGCCAGTTTCGCTCCGTTGATGTCCTCTCCGAACCTCCTCACTACCGCAGTTTTACCAGTACCCACAGAGCCTAGCAGTAGAACCCTTACGAAGACACTACCGGGTTTCAGTAAAAACGGTTTAAAGTATTCGCGGAGCATGCTCAGCTGCTCCTCCCTGAAAGGAAGATGCCGAGGGATATAATCCGCTTGGAGCTTGCTTTCATCTTTGAAGATCTTCGAAGTGGGAAGCCAAGAGCTGCCACCCATAGTGCTGTCCATGACCGATCCTATACCACTCGATCTAAGTATTAAAATTGTTCGCTAGCAGAAGCTAGTTAGCCGCTCTTACAGCCAGTGCTACTATACCCCGCAAGAATTCGACATGCACAGCCACGCCCTCTCCACTTAAAAGGCCCTTGCTGCGGAAGATGCTCTTCAATTCAGCCTCGATCTTACGGGTTACCGCGTTGCCCCTGGACTTAACCTCCACTCTCGAGAACCTAATGCCCTTAGCTACGGCCTTGGCCGCTATCGCCTCCGCTATATTCCCTGTCTCAGCAGACTCGACCCATGCGATAACTTTTTTCACGGAGGCTATGCCTCTAATTGGAAATCCTTTCAAAGCATCGTATAAAGTATCTGGGTCGAGGTGGCTGTGAACAGCTAGTCCCCCTCTGATGATTTCAACTTGCAAATTCCTATCCAAAGGGTACAGCGCGTCTAGTAAGTCTAGCTTAACCCTTCTTTCACTCCCAGGCTTTACGGATATGACGAGCCTGGGTTCACGTGTATGTGCGTTACACATCGGGGGAAGTGAAAACCCCGAGCCTTTAAACCACGCGCCATCCAGCATCCTACGCTTCCCCTCCTCCGGTGCACGGCACGGGAGGAGTGAAAATCCAGAGTTTCTCGAAGTAGCTCGCTGCAATGCTCGCGACCTCCTCGTCTAGCACTATCAGCCCGCTCAGCCGCCACTGGACGCTGAAGGGTCCAAACGAAAGCACCAGCTTTTTCCTGTCTGTAATTAACATGTCCAAGGGAAGCATCACTTGCGCCTGTTTCCATTCACCAAACTTGGGAGGCTGGAACTCACTTCCCAGTATTCCCCGAACGCTTTTGCACCTAGATAGCGGTTGCTGCAGCGCTTTCAGCAATTCCCCGTCAGAGATTACAAGCAGGGCTTCTCCGGCCTCCGCCGCGATCCTCTTTGCGGTTTGTTTCAGCGACTCAAAGCTCCGTATGATGTAAACGCCAGCCGGAACCGCTAAACTTCCTATTTTCAGTGCTCTTAGAACGTCGGCGGCCCTTAGCAGCTTGTTTTCGAGCGAAGCTTTTAACCCAGCTATAACGTCTTCCGGCTCGCGGGGCGCATAAACTAGGGGCGTGTTTGAAACCCTCGCAATCCACCCCCTATCCTCCAGCCTCCTTAAAACTTCGTAAACTTTTGTATAGGGGATGTTGGCAGCCTCGCTCACCTCCCTAGGGGACATTTCCCCCATAGAGAGCAGAGCCGCGTAGGCTCTAGCCTCGTAATCCGACAATCCGAGTTCCCTTAAAGTCTCGACGGCTTGCCTAAACTCTTCCATATTAACCGTTTACCGTGAATAATGTATATAAAGCGATCGCCGAAAACTCCAAGGAATGGGCTTAGCGATCGAGGCGGTAAACCTCACCAAAGTCTTTGGGATCTTCAAGGCAGTTAACAATGTCACACTAAAGGTCGAGGAGGGCGTAATTTTCGGTTTGCTCGGCCCCAACGGCGCTGGCAAAACCACTACAATACGCATGATCCTCGGCCTGCTTAAGCCGACCTCCGGTTACGTCAAAGTATTCGGAATCGACGTGACACGCGAAAGAAAGCGGGCTCTTAATCTTGTAGGTTACATGCCGCAGCAATTTAGCCTGTACGAGGATCTCACTGTCGAGGAGAATCTGCGCCTGTACGCTTCCCTTTACGGGATTAATGGGTTAGAAGCTGAAAAGAGGATTCGGGAGCTATTGGATGAACTAATGCTAGCTGAGTACAGAAAAAGGCCCGCCGGTAAGTTGAGCGGGGGAACGAGGCAAAGGCTGGCTCTGGCTGCCGCCGTAGTGAATAGGCCGAGGCTCCTCGTAGTCGACGAACCAACGGCGGGTGTTGACCCACCTTTGCGAAGGTATTTCTGGGAAAAGTTTCGCAAATTGAGGGATGAGGGTGTTACCGTGCTGGTTACAACGCACTATATGGATGAAGCCGAGAATTGCGATAAGATTGCATTGATGAGTAGAGGCAGTGTAGCAGCTGAGGGTTCCCCACTCGAGATTAAGCGATTAGCGTATGGGGGAGACTTGCTAGAACTGGAGATAGTAGGCAACCCGCAACCTATTGTTGAGGAATTTGGCTTCAAGGTACTGTCCTCTGAAACCAGAGGTGGCGTGGAGAAAGTAACTTTACTTGTGCCCGATGCCTCCCTGGTGCTAGCCTCTCTGACGAGGGCGCTTGAGCGAAGTGGCGTTAAGGTCGTCAGAGCATACCCTGTCCCAGTTAGCTTAGAGGACGCCTTCATCCGCCTTACAGCCTCCTCCTACAGCTTAAAGAGGTGAGAGCGAATGGGGGCCCTAATGGCCTTGGTCGCGAAGGACATCAAGCAACTGCTACGCGATCCCCGGTCTCTAGTGATGGTGCTCTTGATGCCTATCTTGGTGATGTTCATGTTTGCTGCCGGTTACGGGGAAGAGCGAGGAGGCGTTGTACCCGTCGCGGTTGTAAACTTGGACGGAGGAGTTGTTTCGTGGCAGTTTATCGAAGCCATTCGCGGGAGCGGTAATTTCCGAATTGTCGGCTTTTCCCCCGCTAAAGAGATTGGTATCGAAATGGTCAGGAAAAGCGAAGCTTATGCGGCCATAGTTATACCCCAAGGTTTCAGCGATAGCATAATCGCAGGTAAGAGTACGAGGATTGTCGTCGTGCTCGATGCCTCTTACGCTACGGTTTCGGAGATCGTATGGCAAGCGGTGGCAATAGCTGTGCAGCAGTTTACGAAAATCGCAGCTGAGCAATATTCAACCTTCAATATCGATGTGATGCGCGAAACGGTGTATGGCCCAAAGGTTAGCAACCTGGATACTTTCACGTCTGTAGTAATGGGGGTCTTGCTGCACTTAGTGCCCATGAGCCTCATCGCAGTCTCTATTAGCAGGGAAAGGGAGCGTAGAACTTTCGAGCAGCTCATTATGACCCCTATCACGAGTGCGCACATAGTTATCGGCAAGTTGCTCGCTTACTCGATAGTGACCGTGGTAGATATGCTCGTCACGCTCGGCCTGTCCGTCCTACTACTGGGGGTCAGCGTGCGGGGCCCCCTAATGGACCTTACGCTCGTTTCCCTCCTGCTATTGGTATGCTCCCTAAGCCTCGGTCTGCTTATTTCAGCCGTTTCAAGAAACCAGCTCCAAGCGTACCAAGCCTCCATATTTTTCTTCATACCCTCGATGCTTTTCTCGGGCTTTTTCATGCCGGTTGAACTCCTATCCCCTTTTGCCCATGCGATTGGGAAGTTTTTACCCATGTACTACTTTATCCGCGCATTCAAAAGCATTCAACTCAGAGGGTGGACCCTAGCAGACGTGGCGCAAGATTGCGCCATACTTGCGGGGGAAGCCCTCTTCTTCTTGGTGGCTGCTATCCGAATGTTGAGGTTAAGGGTGGAGTAGCATGCAGCTAAGGTACCTTTTCGCCTTCGGCTTAGCTTTTCTTCCGCTCTTAGCGGCGGTTTCTGCAGCGCAGCCCGTTTTCGAGCTGTACGATGCCTACTGGCTCTATCAGCCGGTCGCCGGCTCGGACAATACCTTGGTCGTGAGGGTAAGGTACCTTGGTTTAGGCTCAGCATTAACCGTTAACGCCAAGCTGACGATCCATGGTGTAGCTGGAGTTGACCTTCAAGCGGAGAGCAGCTACACAGGCTACGTTGCCTCGGGCGCAGTCTTGGATTTAGAGTTCGACTTTAGTATTCCCGAAGGTGCCAAGGCCTCCTACTACCCTGCGACCCTTGTCCTCGAGGCCGACGGAGCCTCCAGCAGCATGGATTTACAGGTCGGCTTTTACGGGGAGCCCGGTTTTGAAGTATCTGCCAGCCCGACTTCCCTAAAGAGAGGGGAGGTAAACGACGTAATTGTCTCGCTAACCGTTAAAGAGGCACCGGCTCGGGGCGTAGAAGTAAGGGTAACGCCAGCGAGCCCCTTTGTCACAGTCATCGGCGGTTCTCTCAGTAGGAGTGGTCTAATCGGAGTTGGCGAACAGCTAGACTTACGGCTGAAAGCTGTAGTCGACAGCTCAGCCGGCGACTCTGTCGGCATAACGGTAACAGTAACCTGTTACGACTACGCTCGAAGGCCACTTTCTCAAACAGTGACTCTCGGCTTCCGCGTAGTAAAGGGCCGAGGCTACCCGCACTTCGCCGGAGCTGCTGTACCCTCGAAAATCCCCTCAGGCCGCCAGTCCACGGTAACTGTAAGGGTAACTAACATAGGCTCCGCGAACGCTTTTGAGGCTAGAGTAACGCTAAGTTCGCTGTCACCCGGGGTAGCCATAGTCTCGGGATCTACCGCCTCGCTTGGGGATATGCCCCCGGGTGCCTCTCGATCCTTTGCAGCAGCTATGCGTGTTGACAGGACGGTTACCGGTACGGTGTCCCTACAGCTGGTTATCAGCTACATGGATGAGACGGGAAGCAGAGGGGTGCAAACCCTCGAGTTGGGGCTTGAAGTTGGACGTGGAGGAGCCCCCCTTTTAGCGGTGTACCCTCTGAATGAAAGCCTCCCAGTAGGTCCCCAGTCTAATCTCACCCTCAAGGTTGCGAACATTGGCGACGCCGCGGCTGCGGATCCAACGCTGGATTTGGTCTCCAGTGCAGAGGTCTACGTGCTTAAGGCCTCCAAGCTTAAATTGAGCCGCATTGAACCGGGCAAGGCGCTGAATGCTACTTTCACCGTCCGGTTACTCACACCAAGGGATGCGGTTACACTTACGCTTAGGCTAAAGTACTACGATGACGCTGGCTATGAGTACAATGACATTATTCAAGTCTCGATCAACGTCTCCCAGCGCAGTCCACTTGTGACCATAACCCCGCTCAACCGGACGTTGACACCTAACAGGGTAGGCCGAGTAGTTCTCCAAGTCGAGAACACTGGGTCCTCAGTGGCACGCAACGTGTCCATTGCGCTGACCTCCCAGAGCCCTGAGCTGGGGGCAGTGATAGGCCCCTCGTCGAAGCATCTGGGCGAGGTCGGGGTCGGGGAGCGCAGGCTAGTCGAGTTTGAGATATTTGTTCAACCGCGAGTTTACGGTGCGGCCCAGTTCGTAGCGGTTATCGAATACGGCGGAGATGACGGACAGACCCGTAGGAACCTGCTTACCCTAGGCTTTGAGATAAAGGGTGAGTGGGAAATAAGTGTTGCCTCAGTGGTCACTATACCGCCGGCAATATTCCCGGGAGATAAGATGGTGCGGCTTGTGGTCACCTTAGTCAACTCCGGCGACTACATGGCCAGGGACGTCAGGCTCCACCTGCTTGGAAGCGAATGGGTGAAGCCGAGTTCAGCTGCAGGGTCTGAGGCGCTAATCCCGTACTTACCCGTGGGCCAGTCAATTACTCTGACTTTCCTGGCTGACGTGAACGAAGGGGCGGAGCCCGGTAACCACGAGCTAGTAATCAACGCATCAGGCCGCCACTTGCGGTTCACTTTAACTGTACTTGAAAAGGCAAGATTTGCGGTTAGAAACGTATCTAGTGTGGAAGTCGAGCGAGGGGGTAAAGGCTACAGGCTTATCTACGAGGTTGAGAACCTGGCCGAGGCGGGCGCTGAGGACGTTCGAGTGGAGCTGTTCTCCCCCCTGCTCACAGGTTCTACGAGCACCTACCTCGGTACACTGTCTCCTCGCGAAAAAAAGGTCGTAGTATTCGAGGTCAACGTGGATCGGAACGCTCCAGCCGGTCCCCTTGCTGCAGAGTTAAAGATTAGCTGGACCCAGGAGACCAGAGGGTTGTCTCAGTACCTAAGGACAACGATTTTCGTTAAGGAGCCTAAAGGCATAAGCCTAACGCTAGCGGTTCTGGTAGCCGCTGCGGTATTGGCTGGAGCCCTGCTATTCCGCTGGCGTGAAAGAGTTAAATCTTACATTCATAGAGTTGCCGGAAAAGATGAGCAAGCCGATAAACCCTCCGCTTAAGCTTGAGACCGTGGCTGTCCCCCTGTTCCATAGGCGCGCGCTGTACCTGATAGTCATCGGCCCAGCGGGTAGCGGTAAAAGCACGCTGGTAAAATCCTTCGGCGATTGGCTTGAAAGAAACCAGGGCATTAGCGTGAGCTACGTGAATCTTGATCCGGGCGCCGAGTATGTCCCGTACAGGCCAGATGTCGACGTGCGCCGCTTCGTGAGGGTGGAGGATCTAATGAGGGAGCGGGGGCTCGGGCCAAACGGAGCTCTGGTAGCCAGTATGGAGGAGCTGCTACTAAGGAGAGACGAAGTTCTCAAAGGATTGGATAGCCTGAACTCCGACTTCGTGCTCGTGGATACACCCGGCCAAATGGAGCTTTTTCTTTTCCACGAGGTAGGCCCGAGTTTCTCGCAGGAGTTTGCGAGGCGGGGTGCTGCATGCGCGTTACTGCTATTTGACGCCGTTCTCGCGAGCAGACCGTCTCACGTGGTTATGCTGAAAACCATGGGCCTAGCGGCCCAGCTTCGGTTAGGCTTGCCAACCATAATAGCGCTTAATAAAAGCGATCTAAGCTTGGCTTCACGCGCAAGCGCGTGGCTTAAGGAGCCGGAGCGCCTTCAAAGAGACCTCCTCGACGAGCCGGGGGTATTCTCCGACCTTGCCAGCCACCTAGCTTCCCTGCTCGATAGGTTTAGCTTTGCGAGAAGGATTCCTGCGGTCTCAGCTATTAAAGCGGAAGGGCTCGAAGCCATCTATGACCTAGTTCACGAGATCTGGTGCGCCTGCGGAGATCTAACTTAGCCCTTGGTCACCCCATTCTCGGATTCGAGTACCTTTAAAAGTAAATGGGTTGTATAGGCAAACCTTTTAAAGAGTGCGGTTAGGCGTAGGGGGGCGCATGTCATCTCAAAGCGATAACGCCATAACGATATACCCTGCCCCCGAAGATCTGCCACCGCTTGTCAGAGGGTTGCTTGAGAATGGCGAGGAGGTAATAGCAATAGCCCGAACGGACCTCGTGGGCAGCGATTACGGCGAGGAACTGGTTGTACTGACTAACAGAAGGGTGTTGGCGGTTGCCGAGGGTCGTGAGACGCGTGCAATACCTTTAGCTAAAATTACAGCGGCCTCTATAAGGGGTTACATTAACAGTTGCGTTCTAGTTGTTGATACAGATGAAGGATCTCGCGGCTTTGCCGTTTTCACGAGGGCGCGGCTTGAAGCCTTTGAGAAATTCGTCACGCTGACAAATAACATGGTTATTGGAGGGGGACAGTACCGATTAATGAGGCAAGTCTTGGATAGGATAAAAAGGGTGAGCGTCAGCAGAGGCGGAAGGGCTGTTCTAGTAAGGCTGCTTGGCCTATTGAGGCCGGTAATGCTTCTTCTCATTTCATCCATACTGGTCGCGGTTGCCATACGCTTGCTGAACATGCTTCCGCCATACCTTATGAAATCCCTCATCGACGAGGTGCTTTTGAACAAGCAAGCCGATCGCCTGTTTTACATCATAGTGGGTTTACTAGCCGTCAACTTAGTAAATACAGGTTTAGGGACTATCAACGCGTATCTCAATACGAAATTTAACGTTGCCATAGCTAATACGTTGAGGTCCAAAATTTATTCCAAGCTACATGAGCTTTCGCTTTCACACTACGATCAGTTCGGTAGCGGTGGACTTTGGTCAAGGATAATGGACGACGTAGGCCGTATACAGTGGGCGATGCAAGCGTCCTTCCGCGACCTTTTCATCAACGCTGCAACGGTGGCCTTCATCGGCTTCACCCTAGTTACTTTGAATGCGCAGTTGACTCTGATTGTCTTACTGCCAATTCCAGTATCGGTGACCGCCACTACAATTTACCGCAGGCTGTCCAGCAGGTACTACCAACGCATGTGGCGGAGGTGGTCCAGAATAGTCTCCATCATCTCAGACACGATAAATGCCGTAATACTTGTGAGAAGCTACGGCAAGGAGAGCTCCTTTAAGGACTCGTTCGAAAGGTACCAGGAAGAGTTCGAGAAGGCCCAGATGGATGTCTTTAAGTTTGAGCAGCAAATATGGCCCGCCTCGGGTCTAGCTTTCACCGCCAGCAGCCTCCTCGTCTGGTGGATAGGTGGCAATCAAGTGCTTCAAGGAGCCATCAGCTTAGGTACCCTGACGGCGTTCACAAGCTACATGTGGATGTTCTACAGCCCGGTTTTTGGCCTCATAGATAACATAAAGAATCTTCAGATCCTTAGCATGTCGGCTAGCAGGGTCTTCGACATACTAGATCTCGAGCCAGACGTGGTAGTTACTCCAGAAGCTAGGGATGTCGAAATAAGAGGAGATATCGCGTTCAACAATGTTTGGTTTACCTACGATGGTATCCACTACGCGCTCAGGGGAGTTAACGTAAAGATTAGAGCAGGTGAAAGAGTAGGCCTAGTAGGGCCGAGCGGATCCGGTAAAACAACCTTAGCTAAGCTTTTGCTGAGGCTTTACGAGCCGCAGCTCGGCTCTCTCACGTACGATGGCATCGATGTTAAAGAAATCAAGATGGATTCATTAAAGAGGCAGGTAGCCATTGTTCTACAGAACCCGGTTCTCTTGGATGCAACCATTGCTGAAAATATCTCCCTAGGCGCGAGCAATGCTGAACCAGAGGAGATAATTTACGCGGCGAAGCTTGCTCGGGCGCACGATTTTATCATGCGTTTTCCCGAAGCTTATGACTTTGAGGTAGGGATGCAGGGGTCAAGGCTTTCGGGAGGAGAGAGGGCAAGGGTTGCATTAGCTGCTGCGTTGCTAAAGAATCCTAAGGTACTGATACTGGATGAACCTACTGCAGCGCTTGATGCACTAACGGAAGACGAGGTTACGGAGGAGCTTGAGAGGCTCACGAGAGGGAAAACCACGGTCATAATAGCGCACAGGCTATCCACGTTAAGGTTTGTAGACAGGATTATCGTGATGGACAAGGGGGCAGCAGTTGAAGAAGGCCCACACGAGGAGCTGCTGAAGCGCGATGGACTGTACAAAAAGCTATGGGAAGCCCAGCTCAAAGGTTTAACTAGGATGAGCCAAGCCGAAGCGGGTGAGCTCTACGCTGCACAGAGAGCTTAGAATTTTGGATCCCAAAAGTGTGCGTGTCACCGCAGCATACTTAGACGAGGTTGATGTGGAGATCAACGGTGAACTGATACAGGGGGTAAGGCCGCGTAAGCCCTTCCCCTACTCGCACCCTGAGATTGTGATTTTCTATAAAGGTAACGAGGAGATAGGTATTTTGAAGGACTACAGGATGCTGGACAGCGAGTCGAGGGGTACTCTGGAGAAGGCCTTAAGGATAGTGTATTTCATGCCGGAGATTAGGAAAGTCCTGAGTATCCGCTGGGTTCAAGGAAGGTACGAGTGGCGCGTTGTCACAGACAAAGGCGAGGAAAAGTTTGAAACGTGGAGCAGATGCGTTAGGGTTCTTCCCGACGGGAGGCTCGTCGTAAAGGATATTTATAGTCGGGCGTACATCGTTGAGCACCCGGAGAAGCTTGATGCCAAAAGTAAGGCACTGCTAACGATGATGATCTAGCGCTACCAGAGAGTTTTACATGCCTGATATAACCTTCCAAATTTTATCCCCTGCATAGTGCAGGTTGCGGACGGCCCTACCCCTTTTCATGCTTCTCAGCTCCTCACTGCCAACGAGCGCCTGACCAACAGCGAAGACTCTCCGCTGGTTTGCATCGGCGACGTAGACTATGGTATCCCTATCAAACGTATCGAAATCGACTATTCCCGGCGCCATAACATCGGCGCCGTTCAATATGTGCGGAACAGCGCCCATGTCCACCACGACTGTAGGCAGCTTGAGAGACAACTTAATGGCGGCCATTAAAGTGGGGTAGGCAATCTTCTCCGAGAGCACGATCGCAGGCACCTTGTCGACTATGACCAGCTCCAGCTCCGTATCCCTTAACCGGGCTACTTCAACCGTCGCCGCGGTTTGGAGAAGCTCCGCGCCTGCGGGAAACTGGGATTTGAGAAGATCAACCAGCTTCCTTCTTTCGCTTTTACTGAGCTGGTGGCGCGAGCTGAAGGGGCTACGGCCGCTCATACTCCAATCACTTTATCGACCTTGTAATACGATATATTCCCCTCTTTGTCGACGATCGCGGTTACAAGCTCCCTCCTGGCCTCCAGCGCCCTCCTTATGAAAACTTCAACCTCCCTAAATCCTATTCTCTTTCCCTCCTCCAAGCAGACCACAAGGTAGCGCTTTTCGCCCTCTCTAGTTTTCCTATCCACTACTATAATCGGCTGCGAGCCGCTTATGACTTTCGCCTGCAAACCTCTACTTCTCAGATCCGAATACACTAGCAATTTCACCCAAAAATCCGGGTCAGTTTTAGCCCCGAGCGTGACTATTTCCTCAAACGATATTCTCTTCCCGCCACTGTCGACAACCATTAGATCCCCTCTATCGAGCAGATAGGCGGCCTCGCATAAGTTGAGGAGTAAGTTTTCCCCCTCTACTTCTCCGTAACCCTTTTCAACAAGCTCCGCGCTGTACGGGATCTCTACATGCTCGCCTTTTAAAACCCCCCTGATAGCCTCACTTACCCCGCACCCCTCTCCTCCTGCCACACCTCCCCAGTGGAAACTGAGCTTTTTAGCGCGTCGGTTCTGCCAACGAAAGTAAATATAAAGCTAGGTAGGGGTAGCGGGTTAACCGTGGAAACGGTACCTCTCGAGGAGTTCAAGAAGCTTGATCTCCGTATCGGCAAAGTCGTTAGCGCCGAGCGTGTTCAAAAGACCAGGAAGCTCCTCCTACTAAAGGTGGATGTTGGTGGTGAAATCAGAAACCTTGTAGCTGGGCTGGCCGAGCACTATAAGCCGGAAGAGCTTGTCGGAAAATGCATAGTAGTGGTGGCAAACCTTGAGCCGAAGTTTATCGCTGGCTTTAAATCGGAGGGCATGCTGCTGGCGGCGGTAGCGGACGATAAGCCTGTGCTGATAGTGCCTGAGCATGAAGTACCGCCCGGCACAAAGGTATCTTAGCGTGCTTTCAAATCGCTCATTTATCCCAGATTTTATAAACTGGTTTTATTATTGAAAAATAAAATTTAAAATAACAACCATTTCTTAATTTTTATTTATACATGCCGCTACTCTTCAACAGATATGGCGCCGGTGGGGCAACCCTCGGCAGCTTTTTTGGCATCGTCCAGAAGGTTATCTGGGATTTCCCCGGTAGATTCGTCATCTGAGTCGGTTTTTCGGTAAGGCTCCTTTATCCTACTTTTGTAGCTCTCCGGGTCTTCTTCGAAGACAGAAGGGGCAAGCGCCCAGCAAGCACCGCATCCGATACATAGAGTTTTATCCACCCTAACTTTAGCCATCTTCTCGCCTCTGGGCCCCTTGGCTAGTGATAATAAAAAAATTATTCTTTCCCCGGGCTTGCCTGCTTAAGTAAAGCTGCAGGTTGAACAGCGACAGCTACAAATAGCGCGCGTTTGCAGGACCGCGCGTGGGTAAATATACACAATTAGCTTACAAGGACGCGGGCAGCATTGTATTCGGGAGAGCCTTACACCCGCTTCGCTACGGCCTTGGGTTAAGCGTGGGAGAGGGCCGGGTTATTCCCGAGCTGAAGTACTGGCCGAGCCGTGCCGCGGACGAGTCGGGCAAGCTAGTGGACGAGTTCGCCTCGATAACGCGCGACGCGATGGAGAGGGCCGTTGACTTGGGCGTCCATGCGCTGCAGCTGGAGACCGAGCTCAGCCACATAGCTACTCTGAAGCCCCGGTTGGCGAGGGAGATAGTTGAAGCCCAGAAAGGATTAATGGAAAGCTACCACGAGGAGCACGGTATTGCGCTTGCGCTGAGAGTTACGGTCGCCGATGTGCGATGGACAAGGGAGGTGAGCAGGGAGGAGGCTTTAACTAGGATGCTGGAAGCGTTTGAGGAAGCTGCCGCCGCGGGGGCCGACGTTCTATCAATAGAGTCAATTGGGGGTAAGGAGGTTTCGGACTACTCAATAGTGAGGAGTGACCTCAAGGGTATAGTCCTCTCCCTAGGCGTGCTAGCGCCCCGCGATGTGGAAAAGCTGTGGAAGGAGGTCTCTGGCATCGCGTCAAAGTACGGCGTGCTGCCCGGCGGGGACTCGGCGTGCGGCTTTGCCAACACCGCGATGAAGCTGGCGGGGGGCTTTAGGCGAAGAATGCTCTCCCACGTCCTAGCGGCCGCCGTACGGGCAATGAGCGCTGTGAGGACTCTTAAGGCGTTCGAGGCTGGCGCGCGGGGTCCAGGTAAGGATTGCGCATACGAGAACGTGATCGTGAAGGCGATTACCGGCTACCCGATGGCGATGGAGGGTAAGTCGGCGGCTACGGCCCATTCCAGTTTAGTGGGTAATATTGCGGCGGCCGCCTGCGATTTGTGGAGTAACGAGCAGGTTGAAAACTTGAAGCTCTTCGGCGGCACAGCTCCTCAGGTTTGCTTGGAGATGCTTCACTACGACTGCGAACTCATGAATACGGCGCTCGAAGCAGGGAATGAGGAATGCTACAGGGGACTGCTGGTAGCTTCGAACGCGTGGCGCGACCCTCAAGCGCTGGTTCTGGCGCCGCAATTCGCTTGGGAAATCGCTAAGGCGATTGTAGAGGAAGACGACGACTACAGACGCGTGCTGAGCGCCGGGCTCAAGGCGGTAGAGCTAATCGAGCGGGAGTGGAGGGGTGGGAAATTGAAGCTAGATAGAAGAGAAGTAGAGTACGTGCATAAACTTGCTTATGAACTAAGGAGCTTACCCGATGACGTGGAGACCTTCCTAAGCAACGTTGCCACCCTGTACGAAAGCAGAACAAAGGTTAGGTTAGCGGACTACCTTTAGTTACGCGATAAGTGGGCCGCTCCCGGAGGCACTTACACAGCTTGAGGCGCCGTAGGTATTTTTTCCTCCGGTCCCCGCTCAATACCTGAGTTCCCCTCGGCTCGCGGGGCGACTTGGCTGCTTCCCAGCAACCGGCCTGGCCTCAACCCCCTCTCCACATTTTCACTCCATTGGTTTAGCCGGCCGCTGGAGCGGCCCTGTGGGGGACACCCATTAGCCCCCGTCGCGCTTTGTCGAGAAAGCGGACAGCAGCCTTTCACCGCAAGCTTGAAAGAGAAGGGGGCCGTCAGGGGTATGTGGCGAAGCTCCTCTACCAGTACGATAGCTATCTTCGAGAGTTCAAGGCAACGGTTGTGAAGGTCAAGGACAACAGGGTCTTCCTGGATCAAACGGCTTTCCACCCGGGCCCCAGCGGCGGTCTAGACACCGATAAAGGCTACCTGGTCACGCCGGGCGAGGAGAAGCTCGACGTTCTACAAGCCTTCGAGGAGGAGGGCGATGTCGCCCACTTGGTGTCAGAGGGAAAGCTGAGCGTCGGCGAGGAGGTAAGAGGGGTTATCGACTGGGAGCGGCGGTACAGGATGATGAGGCTCCACACCGCCAGCCACGTTCTCCTAGCAGTTCTCTACAAAAGGTACGGCGCGCTGGTTACGGGGGGCCATATAGCCCCGGAGGGGGCTCGTGACGATTTCGACATATCCGGAGTTGGAAATTGGAAAGAAGCGATCGCGGCGGCAGTTGAGGAGGCCAATACCCTGCTGAGGAAGGGTCTGGACGTTAAGGTGTACTGGCTCCCGAGGGAGGAAGCTTTGAAGATTCCCGGCATAGTGAAACTCGCTGACCGCTTCCCGCCCACTGCCTCGGAGGTGCGGATCGTCGAGATACCCGGGGTTGATGTGCAAGCGGATGGCGGACCGCACGTAAGGAACACTAGCGAGGTCGGCCAGATAATTGTGCAGAAAATGGAGAGTAAAGGGGTTAGGAGGAAGCGGGTATACTACACGGTTGAACCATGAATTAGCTGGCAAGGTTCGGAAGGGCTCTTAACTGTCGCTTCGGAATAATCTATTCATGATTATAAATCTATTTCATAGTTTCAACGTCTTCTTTGCTATTTTATCCACTGCCTTAAGGCCGCTCCCCGTGAGAGGAATATACACTCTTGAACCGGCGTCGAGGAGGCCCCCGGCTTTGATATCCTTTAGCGCCGCTACAGGGGTTGCTGAGGTTGGCTCCACGAAGACGCCTATTCTAGCTAGCAGCGAAAGGGCTTCCAAGGTTTTAGAGTCCTCGACTACAATTGCGTCGCCGCCGGAAGCCTGCACAGCCTCAACTATCTGCCTGAGGCGGGGCGGGTTTGGTATCGCTATCCCGTCAGCGAAGGGTTCGGCGGGGGGTTCAGCCCCGTACGGGCCGTGCAGCGCATCGTAGACCGGCGTGTAGCCAGCTGCTTGCACCGCTATGATGGCCGGGACTTCATCGAGCAAGCCGAGCTCCTCTAGTTCGCAGAAGCCCCTATACACGCCGAGGAGCAGCCCGCCACTGCCCACTGGGACAACCACAGCGTCCGGGGGCCCGGTCTGCTCGAAGCATTCGTATGCTAGGGTCTTCAGCCCCTCGATGAAGTATGGGTTCCACATGTGGCTAGCATACACTGAGTCACCCAGCTCGGCGAGGGCTCTCTCCCTGACAAGCGTGCGGCTCCCCTCGACCTCCACAAGCTCGGCGCCGTACAGGGAGATTTGCAGCTTCTTAGAGATAGGGGCGTTAGATGGCACGTAAACCCTGCACCGGATACCGGCGACGGCTGAGTAGGCGGCGACAGCGGCCCCAGCGTTGCCCGAGGAATCAATGACTATGCTCTTTACCCCTAACGCCTTTAGGTTTGAGAGCATTGCGCTGGCTCCGCGGTCCTTAAACGAGCCCGTGGGGTTCATGAAATCGAGCTTCAGGATAACCTCGTAACCCTCGATGCGCCTGGTTAAAACCGGGGTAAAGCCTTCGCCGAGCGAAACGGTGCACCCGCTCTCAATCAAGGGTAGTAGCTCCCGGTAACGCCACATGCTCTTCTCCCCATCCTTCAGCTCGGTGAAGCGCGGCGGAGCAGAGCTCAGGTCCTTCACCACATCAAACGGCGCTCCACATGCGCACCTCCAGGCTAATGTTCTGGGAGCCTGCTTCGCACCACAGGAGCTGCAAGCCAGCCAAAATCGCACGTGATTGTTTGTGGCAAATACTCTATAAGGGTTCCGCAGCTGTTACGGTGGAGGCCGCTGAAGTTCAAGGGAAGCTGCTGGTCAGTGAATCAAGCAGCGCGCTTGCGTTTAACGTAAATACCTCCCCCCATTGGAAGCATGTGATCAAGGCCGGTTCAAGCCGCAGGGTTATTACACCCCCTCTAGGCGTACCCATGGGGGGTTACGCTGGTAGGCCGGGCCCCGCGGTGGGGGTGCACGATGATTTGCATGTAAGGGCTTTGGTTGTGAAGAGTGGGGACGACGCCTGCGCCGTGCTTTCCTTTGAGCTTCTCTATGTCACTCGGGATGTGGTCAGGGAGGTCAGAAAAACGGCTGAGGAAGAGGCGGGGATCCCAGCGGATGCCGTCACGGTAGCGGCGGTGCACACTCACTCTGGGCCATCGGTTATGGGTCTCCACGCGGAGGGTAGGGAGGACCTCCTCGAAACGTACGCGGCCTCCTTGCCGGATATCGCCTCCAGCGCCCTCGTCGATGCCGCTCAAAGTCTGACGGAGGTCAGCCTGAGGTTTGGCAAGGGGATAATCGATGGCCGGACGGTTAACAGGAGGAAACCGTACTCAGGCCCCCTCGATAATGCGGTTGCAGCACTGTGCTTTGAACGGAGAGGGGGGTCCCCTATCGCAACCGTGGTCAACTTCGCGTGCCATGCTGTTGTGCTGGGTCACAATAACCTGTTGATAAGCGCCGACTACCCGGGTTACGTTTCGCGAACGGTTGAGGAGCTCCTCGGGGGAGTATGCCTGTTCCTCAACGGAGCCTGCGGCGAAGTAAACCCACTGACGCCGGGCACAGTGATCGAGAGGGTCTACGACCGCAGTATGGGCACTTTCAGGGATGCAGAGGAAATGGGCATGTCGGTTGCGTGCGAGGCCACCAAGGCTTTGCTAAGAGCTGGCTGCGTAAAGGATGCCGTGGTTAAAGTTGGGAGAGAAGCCGTGCGGCTTAAGGTGCGCAGCGTACCGGAGGTTCAGGCGAGCGACATGGAGGGCATTAAAGAGGAGCTAGTTAGAGCTGAGACTGCTGGCGATAAAGCTAGGGTTGAGCAGCTCAGGCTTAAAGTCGCTTTGATGAGGTGGCTGCTCAACGTTCGGAAGGGGCTGGAGGGGAGGGTGTGTGACGGCTTCTTGGCTACGGAGGTCCAGGCGATAAGGATAGGCGATGTAGCAATAGTGAGTTTCCCCGGCGAGCCGTTCGTTGAGCTCGGGCTGGCAGTGAAGCAATTCTCGCCAGCTGCGTTGACGATCATCGCCGGTTACGCGAACGACCCAATCGGGTACGTGCCCACCGATGAAGCCTTCGATGAGGGAGGATATGAAGTAACACCCCCGGCTTGCATTTTGGAGAAAGGGGCTGCTCGGGCGTTAGTAGAAGCTGCCTGGCGGTTACTGCTGAAATTGTACGAGTAGGGAGGGCCCGGCCGCGCGCCGGTGCGTAGCAGCAAGAAATAGCGTGGGAAGCCTCAGCACTAAAGTTCGAAGCCGAAAATGTATTGTAAAACCGTTTACAGACCAGCCAGCTCAGCTTTTAGAGCTTCAGCCACGGGTAAAGGGAGTGGAGCCTCTCCAGGCTTTTCGCTACGGCTTCAGATGGGTACTCGTACGGCTGGAGCTTTCCACTCAGGAATTCGTCGTACGCCTTTAAATCGAGAAGACCGTGCCCGCTAAAGTTGAACAGGATTACCCTCCTTTCACCTCTTCTCTTTGCCTCCAGCGCGAGATCCACGACGGCCTTTATCGCGTGCGCGGTTTCGGGAGCTGGCACGAATCCCTCAGTGCGAGCAAAGAGCTGGGCAGTATTGAAAACTTCAACCTGATTGTAGGCAACCGACTTGAACTTATTATGCTTAACGAGCAGGCACAACGTTGGGGCAGCGCCGTGGTATCTTAGTCCGCCAGCGTGAATGGGTGGTGGGATGAAGTCATGCCCTAACGTATGCATCTTGAGCAACGGCGTCAACCGAGCAGTATCGCCGTGGTCGTAAGTGTAAACACCCTTTGTCATTGAGGGGCACGCCGTAGGTTCAACAGCCACGAACTGAGTGTCTGTTGGAGCTTTACCGGACACCTTCATGTAGTAGAAGGGGTAGGAGATACCAGCGAAATTGCTTCCGCCGCCTACGCAGCCGACAACATAGTCTGGGAATCTGTCGACGCCTTCTAGCTGCTTCATAGCCTCAAAACCCACGATTGTTTGGTGAAGCAGTACGTGGTTGAGCACGCTTCCAAGGCTGTACTTGGCGTCATCGTGGGTTGCCGCATCTTCTACCGCTTCGCTGATCGCGACTCCTAGGCTACCAGGGTGATCCGGCTCTCGCTCAAGCACGCTGCGACCCGCGTTCGTTCTCGTACTCGGGCTTGGGACAACCTCCGCCCCCCACAGCTGCATTAGAACCCGCCGGTAGGGCTTCTGCTCGTAGCTAACGCGAACCATGTATATCGTACATTTCAGCCCGAAAAGGTTTGTCGCGAAGGCTAAAGCAGAACCCCACTGCCCCGCTCCGGTCTCGGTCGTAAGGCGCTCCACACCCTCCCTCATATTGTAGTAGGCTTGGGCGACTGCCGTGTTTGGCTTGTGCGAACCGGGCGGGCTCATTCCCTCGTACTTATAGTAAATTTCGGCGGGAGTCCCTAAAGCCCTCTCAAGCCTGTAGGCCCTAAACAATGGCGTCGGCCTCCACAGCCTGTAGACTTCCAGCACCTCGTCTGGAATGGGTATAAACCGCTCCTGGGACATTTCCTGGCGGATCAATTCTCCGGGGAAAATCGCCTCGAGATCGCTGGGCGACACGGGCTCGCCCGTAGGCTTCAGAGGTGGGGGTAGGGGTTCGGGGAGGTCGGGGAGAATATTGTACCAGTAGCGCGGGAGCTCATCTTCCTCTACCAGGATCTTGTATCTCGGCATCACACACCTGGAGAGTTGCCTAGGTTATCTTTTTCTGATTTTAAACATTCATCGATCCGAAAAGGCACTTTATTCTGTAAGATAAACCTTTAAAGTGGAAATCTGTATATTTTAATACAATGAGGTTGTGGGATGAGGTCGAGAGGGAATTCGGCAGAAGTGAATCTAAGAAGAGGGTTGTTGTAACTCTTTTAATGCATGGCTTAAGCATAAAGGAGAAGGAGCGCGGAGGTAGAAGGGTCTCGGGTATATTTCTGGGCGACATACCTGTCCCCTACAAAAGCGTCTCGCAGGTGTGCGGGGTTGATTGGAGGACTGTGAAGGAGGCGGTGGACGCGATTAGGAGGAATACATTCCTTAGAGAATTTTTTGCGAAGGTGGAAAACGCGGGGCCTTTTCTCAGGGGGGTCACTAAACTCCTAGGTTACAGGTGTATAGTTGTAGAAACCGTTAGGGATCAACCGGGCATCCTCGCCTACATCTCGGGTCTACTTGCGGAGAAGAACATCAACATCCTGCAGGTAGTAGCGGAGCACCCCCTATTAGTGCGGAGCCCGAAGCTCTACGTGATTATTGAGGGGGAGGTTCCCGGCGATTTCGTACCGAAAGCTCTGCATCACCAAGCAATTAGAAGCGTCACTGTGTACTAAATCCCTCTTAGAGCGCCGAAATCGGCGCCTTCTTCCGGGCTCCAGCTGCTTCCTGCCGATGCTAGGTCCAGCTACCACACCCCCAGCAGCAAGCACTCTCCTCCTCTTTTCCGGTTACCCGCAGCTCCTATGCAATTACACTATTGAGTCTCGCCTCCGGTCCTCGTTTTCTACATTTAACGCATATCCTTTTTAGCAAGCGGGGTTTCCAATTACCGGTGGCTGTTTACGAGCTTTAGCGAGATACTTGAGGCATACCGCTTGAAGCTTATCGAAGCTATAACCTTTCTCACAGCCTTCATTGAGATGAAGGAGGATTCTAATCTGCTGAGAGCAGCTGCAGTGCTCATCGATGCGAGCGAGCAGACGTACGCTCCACTAGCTGCTTACGGGCAGGCTATACTAGCTGCTATATGCTTTGAAGCTGGAGTAAGGTTACGGGAAAGGGTCTGGCAACTTAGGAAAAGAGGGTTGGAGGAGGAGGACCTAGAGTACGTTTACGATATTAGGGCTTACCTGAAGAGAATCGCCGACTCCATAGAAAGTGGAGAATACGAGAAGAGCTACGAGCTAATGCTTAGCCGTCGCGGCAAGTAGCGGCTTTCCCTCGAGCTATAAATAATAGCTTAGGCCGGGCAACGGGTAATACTTGCAACTTTGGAACAGCTTGCACACAGGGCTCTCACACCGCCAAGTAATAACTAAACATCCTAGCTCCAAATCTATAAGCAGCTTTCTTGAGTTACTTTATAAAACTTAATATTTATGAAAGCATTTTAAAGTACTTCGCCTTCCTGTTTTCGGCGCATCTAAGCTTAACTAGGCACAATGCTTAAAAACGGAAGTTGGAAGCCGTTTCGGTGAAGGTTTGACATTCCCCTATCCTGCTGAGGAGGTAATCCTGAGGGCTAAACCCAAAGTTACGATAGCACTTGTCCTAATAAATGTCGCAGTGTACGCTTTAACAAGCTTGGACTACTCTTTCTTACAGATATCGGAGCAGTGGTTATGGTGGGGGGCTTTCATACCGGCGTACCTCAGCAATTGGCGCCAAGCGTACAGGATACTCACGTCGATGTTCTTGCACGCCAACATTGTCCACATCTTCTTCAACATGCTTTTCCTCTACAACTTCGGCAGACAGGTGGAAGCGGCCCTAGGGGGTAAGCGCTACCTGCTTCTGTACTTTGGGTCCGGCTTGGCGGCCGAGGTCTTCCACACGGCTTTTATCCCCATTGAAGGGCCGCTTTCAGTCGTTACACCAGCGATTGGCGCTTCTGGAGCCATCAGTGGCGTACTAGGCGCGTACCTGCTGCTTTTCCCAGGAAGTAGGCTCTCTATGTGCTTTTTTTACCTGTTTTTCCCGATCTGCATAACAACCAGCGCCGCTGCTTACCTGGTCTTCTGGTTCGCGATGCAGGTGCTACAAGGCTACGCTGGAGCAAGCGCAGGTGTGGCAGTTTTCGCCCACGCGGGGGGCTTCCTAGGCGGCATGGCGCTTCTACCTTACGTTCTCGATAAACACAGGCATAGGCTGCTGAGATCGCTTACTGCTTCGCGTAGGGCCTTAAAGTACCTTTTCCTTGGCCACGCAGGATTGGGGCCTTTAGGTAAGCTCGTCCTCATCGCCTTGATCGCGGCTACCGCTGCCGGAGGAGTGTACTCCGCGTTTTACTCTCATGTGCTGGAGGTGCCCATCAAGGTGCTGGCTTTCAAAGTAGAGTATAGGACATGTGAGCCGGGCGGCGCTCCCTGCGTGGATGGGTATGATGAAGACGTCGTAATACTTAGGGTGGACGGTGAGCCTCAGCTTGCAACGCAGATAACCACTAGCAGCGTAAGGATACTGTACAACAGGCTTAGCGCGATTGGCGCCATATATCACAGGGCTTACGCTGGAACAGGTAAGGTCATAGAGTGGAGCGGGGCAAGAAAAGTGATGGGTATAGACGTTGCAATAGACGTCAAGATGGACGTGGTCTACGATAAATACGGTGTCATTGAACAGGCCAAGGGCGCTCTGCGGACGGATGTGTTGGTATGCGCAGCCAATATATGCAGGGTGGGGGGAACGGGAACATATACTTTCGAAGTGAACCCACTTTACAGCCACAGGAGGTCAGAAACCCTCTCCTCATTGGTAACGTTGCTCGCCGTAGCGTCGCTGCTCACATGCGCTATTTCAATCGATAACGTCGTTAGGAAATCCCACGAGCTCGAAATAATCGCGTGAAAAGCATGAAAAACGACAGCAGGAAAACCTTCCTACTTTTCATTGTCTCTTCCTCACTAGCCTCCCTATCCCACTCACTGTGGTACACGCTTTTCCCACTCCACTTGGAGCGCAGGGGGTTTCAGCTGTGGGAAATAGGTTTCGCCTCGAGCCTCATTACAACGCTTTCCTTCATACTCGCACTGCCCGCGGGGCTTATAGTCGATATGATACCCATCCGGTTTTCGCTTGTTCTAGCTGCTATAGCTCAGACCGCGATGCTCCATGTGCTTAAAGGCGCCACCGCATCGCTGTTGGCAGCCTCCATAACGGTCTACACGTTTTTCGTCACCCTCCGGGGACAGGCCTCTCTGCGACTTCTTTCAAGGCTCGGCTCCCGAGGATGGGCTCTCAAGTACTCAGCTTTCCTTTTCCTCTCGAGCCTGACGAATGTGATAGGGCCCTACCTCTCAGGCTTAATCGTCCAGCAAGCCGGTTTCAACGAGCTTTTCACGATCAGCGAAGCTGTGCTGTTAGCATCGGCGCCCGTCGCCGCGACGGTGAGCTTTCGCGAATCGAGACAGGGGCATACCTCAAGGCTGAGGGTAGTCTGGCGTACAGCGCACAGTTCAGAGCTGTTGCTGCTAACGTTTTCGCTAGCGCTTCATGATTTTTCGGTTTTCAGCGTGATGTCTTACACGACGCTTTTCCAGTTGAACGTGCTGGGGCTTACACCGTACGAGGTCGGCTCTCTCGTGTCGCTGGGTTCTGCGGTTTCCCTTGCATCGCAGCTTCTCGCGGGGTATTTCACCGATAGGATCGGCGCGAAAGCCGCACTCGCACTCCACTACGCTGGCGTCTCCGCAGGTTACGCACTTATGGGGTTTAGCCGCGACCTCAAAAGCCTAGTCGCGGCTGTTATTGTGCAGAACATAGCTTTCCCGTTCGACATGCCCGCCAGGCGAAAGATCCTGACTTTCCTGGCACACGAGAGCGTCGTAGCCACTGTAAATGGGCTTTCGGATTTGGTCGTGGGAGCGGTAACGCTTCCCTCCCCCCTCCTTGGAGGCTACCTGTGGAATGCTGCAGGCCCCCGCGCGATGCTGGTATGCGGCGCTGCTCTCAACCTAACGGCATTAGCGCCTTTAGCCATGCTTAGAGAGAAGCGAGAAATAACACCGTAACACTTAAACCACATGTGGAGAGCTGCATAGTTCCTCACGGCTCTAAGCTGCGCTGAAGCGTTTTTCCGGCAGTTAAATATGCAACCGCGGAAAACGCTTATTTTTTAAAAGACTAAGGGGGAGTCATGTTTGAGAGGCCCGCTGAGCTTACTCTGCTTCAAAGAACTTCCGAGCCTTCCATTACGGTTATAATCCCGTCCTACAGAGGTGGGCCAAACCTGGTTAAGTTAGCTAGGAGACTGCTTGAGGGTAGCTACCGGCGAGCGGAGGTTTTGGTAGTTGTGGACGAGCCCTCCGGCGGTCTTCTCGAGGAGCTATCCTCCATAGGGGGTTGCAGGATTATCGCTAGGGGGTGGAGGCTTGGGAAAGTTAGCGCGCTTAACACGGCCTTAAAGCTCTCTCGGGGCGAGCTGGTAGTATTCCTCGACGACGACGTTGCGGTTGAGGATCCAGAGTTCCTTCGGAAAATAGCTGAGGCTATGGAGGGGTACGACGTCGGTGATATCAAGAAAGTCGTGATCGGCCAGGGTTTGCTGGCGAAGCTTATCCACGTAGAGTACGTCGCTTACAATTTCGCTAGTAAGCTCATGGCTAAGGCTGCTGGGAGGTCGATAGCGGTTAACGGAGCTGCATTCGCGATGAGGAAGAAAGCTGTAGAAGAATTGGGCAGCTTCTCCCCGGTTGTTTCCGAGGACTTCGACATCATGCTGCGCTCCTTCCGCGCTGGCCATAGGTTCACCTACATCGATTCGACCTACGTACTCAACTACGCGCCAACCAGCTGGAGCAAATGGCTGAAGCAGAGGAAACGATGGGCAATTGGCGTTGCCCTCTTTGTGAGGGAGAATTTCAGAGAGCTGTGCGGAGCTTTCGCCAAAATGCCGCAGGCACTTATCCCGGGTCTCCTCTTCTCGCTCCCCTCCCTGATAACCTCGATGCTGGTAACACTCCTTCGGAACCAGCTTTACGGTAAAGCGGCGTACGTTGTTCTCCTTTCGCTGTCCTCGCTGCTAGAAAAACTCGTTCCGGCAGCAGCTGTGATAACGGTAGGCCTCCACCTCACGTACGTAGTGCCGGTGCTGCTTACGGCTGTGCTGCTGGCTTGTCTCCACTGCGCCGCTGCAAGAATAATCAGAGTGAAAGCCTACGTCTACCTGTACCCGCTCTACTTGCTCGTGTACCAGCCAGTTTGGTTCACGATCCTTATGGCCGGTTTCCTGAGGGTCCTGCTTTTTAGAAAAACCAACGTGGAGGACTGGGTTGTTTAGGGTGCCATAGCGCCAGGGGGAACTAGGTCGAGGCGGATTAGACTTTAACTGGGTTCAGCCACGCAGCTCTATCAGCGTCGCCGATCAGTTCCAGCCTCAGGAATTTCTTCACCGGTAGCGCCCCTCTAACCTCCAGCTCCGTGAAGCGCCCGTTTTCAAGTTTCCCCTCGACCCTCAGCTGTCCGAACGTTACCCGGAAGCCATCCTCCCACAGCTCTGTTTCAACGTTTCTTTCGCTTAAAGCGAGCTGCTTCAGCATTTTCACACTCAGGTAAGCACCTCTCGTATCGCCGGAGAGCACTTTCATGGCTAGGATGCCATCAGTCTTCACCCGAGCTAGGCTCTCGCTGAACTCGAAGCTCTTCACCGCAACGCCGCTGGACGCGTAGAACCTGCCCTCCATTAGCGCTTTAAGCACGCTGCTCGGATCCAGCTCATCAGCGTCGATCTCGACCCAACCCCCTAGCGCGTCTACTGTATAGCGGTGAGCGTCGTCGACGGCCAACCCGTAGCTGAATGTCCCGTTGGAGAGAGCGTAGTCCCAGTGCGGCCCGCTGTAGCCCCGCGATATCTCGACCTCGCACCCGTGGTTGTAAACCTCGATGCCGTGGTAGCCCTTAACGGTTACAAGGTCGTGACCGCTCAGCATGGACCAGTACGGGTGAGCTATGAACGCAAAGCAACCGTTTTCCCGGCTCCAGTACAGGAGGTCTTCGATGCTCTGCCGGGCATCCTGCGGGGGCGCCTCGCTTAAGCCCAGGATAACCACGTGGTACCGGCAGGCCGCTTTCTCGGACCCCACCTCGATTTCGGTGCCCGTAATCGTGGCAACCCTCGAGTGCGACACCGAAGTCACCTTGTTGTGGTCGGTTACCGAGACCACTCTGTAACCGGCTGAGCCGTAGAACTCGACGACACGCTCAGGGTCAAGCCTACCGTCCGAGCAAGTTGAGTGCGTATGGAGAGCCGCCCTAGCCCACGAAGCCCGCGGGAGTTTCACGCAGTTTCCGCGGAGGGGTAGGATATCAATGTAGCGCGGGCGCGAAACGCTTTACAGGGAGCCTTTCGCAGGCATTCCCATGGATCGGCAGGAAGCCCTGAAACTCCTGTCGAAATACCTTGCGGACGAAAGGATGGTTAAGCACTGCATAGCGGTGGGCGCTATCATGCGGAGTTTGGCCGGAAGGCTTAAAGAGGATGAAGACCTTTGGGAGCTTGTAGGTTTGCTCCACGATATAGACTACGATGTCACAAACCGGGACATGGCTCGACACGGGCTGGGGGCAATGCGTATTTTGGAGGGCTTGCTTCCCGAGGTTGCGGTGGACGCTATAGCTTCCCACAACGAGCATAACGGGCACGCACCTGGTAGCCTCGAGGCTGAGCGCTTAATGCATGCGCTGAGGGCGGCCGACCACGCGAGCGGGCTCATAGTAGCAACCGCTTTAGTCATGCCTAGCAAGAAGCTGGCGGAGGTAAAGCCCGAGTCTCTCATGAAGAAGTTTAAGCAGAAGGATTTCGCGAGGGGGGTGGATAGAAACCGGCTAAAGGAGTGCGAACTGCTGGGGTTAAGCCTGGAGGAGTTCCTGGTCCTTTCACTAGAGTCGATGAAAAAAGTAGCCGGAGAACTCGGGCTCTAAGTTATGAAAGCTTCCGCCAGTGTGATGGATCCATAGGATTTCGGCTCAAAGTGTAGCCTGAGAAAGGGAGGACCCACCTCGAGGGTCCAGTAGAGCGTCCTACCCGCCTGGACCTCAAGCGAGTCGACCTCGTCCCAATCCCCCTTGAGCGTGTAGGCTTCGGCGCACAGCCTTCCGCCAACGTCTGCTTTAAAGGCGAGCGTTACTCTGGAACCGGCGCACGGGATGGGGTGCGATACTGCGCTGCCCTCGATCCCCCCCTCTAACGTCTTTTCGGAGCCGTACCGGTATAGCCTCATCGCCACAGAGGGCCGAGGATCCCCCTCGAGCACACGGACCTGCCAGGGGTGAAGGTCGTTCCAGCTCCATTCCCGGTCTACGGATCCCCCATCGATGTCGAGGAGGACGCCCATCGACTGGGCTGGGCGCATCGGTGTTACCCCGCACGAGTAGGGAGGGCCTTCGTGCACAAGCGCGCCGTCGCCGGAGTCCATCAACGCGCTAACTCCCCGGAGCTTGTCGTCGATGAACCACAGCGCTAGCGCGCTGTGCACCTTCACTGTGTAAATATGCCTCCGCGAGTGGTAGTCTCCGGGTAAGCCAGGGAGCTCGAAGCTGAGGGGTGCGGGCCAGGCGCCAGCGAATGCTTTCAGCTTCCCCCTGTGGTAGAGGAAGTGAACCACCCCACCTCCGAAGAGATCTTCCGCCTCGAACCCGAACCAGATCATTGGGCTGTCATCCCCCCAGGGAGGTAGCCTGGCCGCTAGCTGGAACACCCCGTACTTAAACACCGAGCGGGAGCGGAGTGATAGGGTGGTTAAGCCGGGAGGTCTGACAAGGCTCGCCTCCTCAAACTCCGTGTAGGTTTTCTCCTCCCACGATGCTCTCCAGTATTTCCTAGGATCGTCGGATTTAAATCGCTCGCGCCCACTCGCTAGACTTTCCCTAATCCAGCAGTAAAATAGCTTACCCAGGTCCCCTTCCAGCACGTACCCGAATCGGACCGGTAGTTTCCCCACAGCGGATTTGCCGCGGCCCCGTTATTTTGCTTTACGCGCCGGCTGAGGCCACGGCGGCCTCCCGGATTTACTTAACCTATCTAAGAGTTTATCGTACTCGGCGGGGTTTATAGGAATGCTCACCGGCCTATGCTCGACCGCTGACATTATTATTGCGTTTATAAGCTCCACGGATTTCAACCCCTCTTCGCCGGGTACCTCCGGCTCGCGGTCCTCTATGAGTGCTCGAGCGAAGTCCTTGTATACGGCCTCGTGGCCAGTGAAAGGTCCATCAGCCTTTATTTCCTCGATCGAGAAGGCGGGCCTCGGCGCGCCGGGCTTTAGGGAGGCGTAGATGGCCCTTCTAACGGGCGGCTCATTCCTGTACACGTACGCACCCTGCAGGTTCGCCAATCCCCGCTCACTGGGCTTGGGGCTGGTCTCCACAAGTAGCATGCCCTTATCCCCCCTTATCTCTAGATTAAACATGTCCGGGTAGTCCAGTGTGGAGAGCTGAAGCATCGCTTGACAACCGTTCTCGTAAGCCGCTACCGCACTGACCAAGTCCTCAACTTCGATGTCGTGGCCCACTGTATCCCCGTACGCAAAGACTTCGAGCGGCATTCTACCCATCAACCAGATGAAAATGTCGATAAAGTGCACACCCTGGTTTATCAGCACGCCTCCTCCCTCGGTCGCCCACCTCCCCCTCCACTGGGCGCTGTAGAAGTAAGCCATATCCCTGTAGGTCACGTATCTCAAGTATGCCCTATATGGCTCGCCTAGCGCTCCCGAGGCTATTAGGCTCTTGGCGCGCCGAAGCCTTGGGTCGAACCTGTACTGGAACACAACGCCTAGCTTAACCCCCCGCTTCCGCGCTTCAGCGATCATAGCGAGGCACTGGCTCACCGTGGCAGCCATCGGCTTCTCGGTCAAAACGCTGACCCCCCGCTTCATCGTCTCAATCGCGATTTCGGAGTGGGTCGGGTGTGGGGTGCAAATGGCTACAGCGTCAAGCTCCTCCCTATCCAGCAGCTCCGCGAAGCTCCCGTAGGCACGCACGCCGTAAAGGGAGGCTACGCTCTTGGCCCTTTCCTCCACAGCGTCTGCCACAGCCACAAGCTGGTACTCCTCCAGTTTGCTAACCACCTCCGCATGGTGCCGGCCAATACCTCCAGCCCCTATGATCCCCAGCTTGAGCTTCCTCATCGCTCAGGCTTGTTGCCTGTCTCGCTAAAATGTTTTGAGGAGTATGCCTACTTAGGGCTGGCTAGTAGCTAGAACGAAAAGGAAACGGGCTCTATTTTCCGGAACCTGCGAGGAGTTAGGGCTTTCCCTTATAAGCAGGCTAGAGTGGGAGAGCATAGCTGAGTAGCGAAGGTCTTTGAGGTTGGTGGAGAGAGTAACCTTATCGATGAGTAGGGCCGCGGCCTTTTGAACCACCGTCCTCGGGGTGGCTCCCCCGGGTTGTCCTCGAGTTATGAGCCCCGCGGGATACCTGGCTTCCCCACCCCGCTGCTCCGTGGTAGCGGGGGGTGGATTCTCCGGCCGCGCCCTACGAGCATTGAAGCTTTTCCTAGAGGGGATATAACCTTTTCTCAGGCAGGTTCCCGAATTTTCCGTACTTCGCTTATGTCTCGGTGCCGCCACCGCTTAGCTTTGTGTCGAGCCACTCCATGTAAGCGTCGAATATGTTTGCCAGGTACACCAGATCGCTCTGCTCTAACTTTCTCATTATCCTTTTGATGTTCCTTTCCTCTATTTTAGAAAACTTTGGGTTCTTTCTTAAAACTTTAAGTATGGATTCTATCAGCATGTCTTTGGCCTTAACGTCCTCCTGCGCCACGGTGAGTTTTTGGTGACTTTCGTTAAAGGTGTTTTGCTCGATACTTTTCCGCTTTGCGCTCTGGCGCTAGGCACCTCTCACCGGACTGATTTAACTCGCTATTTATTTTTACCCTAAGGCTAAGTATCTTCGTATGGAGTTCTACGAGCTGGTTAAACGGAGGAGAAGTATACGGGCTTACAGGCCGGACCCCTTTGAAGAGGATAAGCTGCTGAGAATCCTGGAAGCCGGCAGGCTAGCCCCCTCGGCCGCCAACCGCCAGCCCTGGCATTTCATAGTTGTAAGAGATCCGACGAAAAAGGAGCTCCTTAGGAGGGGGTACAATCGAGACTGGTTCGTGAAAGCCCCTGTGATCATTGTAGTTTGCGCTGACCCCTCGGAGGCTTGGAGGCGAAGGGATGGAGAAGAGTATTGGAAAGTCGACGCCGCAATTGCGATGGAGCATATAGTGCTGGCTGCGGCAAACGAGGGCCTCGGAGCCTGCTGGATTGGGGCTTTCGATGAGAAAGCCGTGAAGGAGGTCCTGGGGATCCCGGAGCATATACGCGTTGTCGCCATGACGCCCCTCGGCTACCCGGCTGAGGAGAAGGGCCCAGTCACCGACAGGAAGCCATTAGAGGAGATAGTTCACTACGACGGCTGGTAGAATGAGGATCGCGCTGTGCAACGAGGTCCTCAAAGAACCTTGGCCGCGTACTGTGGCTACGATCTCCGAGCTGGGCTACGATGGAATCGAGGTGGCACCGTACACCTTGGCCAACGACGTAAGGGGGCTTAGCCAGTCCGATAGGAGGAGGATCAGGGAGGAGGCCGAAAGCTACGGGTTGGGGATATGCGGCTTGCACTGGCTGCTGGTTTCCCCGCCGGGCCTGCATTTAGCGCACCCGGATTCCCACATCAGGGAGCGGGCTGTCGTGTACCTGGGCGAGCTCGCCCGCCTCTGCAGCGAGTTGGGCGGGAGCGTTATGGTGCTCGGCTCGCCGAAGCAGCGCAGCACGCTGTCGGGGCAGAGCAGGGATGAAGCGTGGGCGCTGCTCAGGGAAAGCCTGCGCCGAGCCTCCGCGTTGGCTGAAGACCACAGCGTTGTAATCGCGCTCGAGCCGCTGGCGCGCAGCCTCACTGACACCGTTAACTCCGTGAAAGAGGCCTTGAGGATGCTTGAAGAGGTCGGCTCGCCGGCTCTCAGGATCAACCTAGACGTCTATAGCATGACCGATGAAGGGCGACCTTACGCCGACATAATCAGGGATGCCGGTCCCCACCTAGCCCACTTCCACGCGAACGACACGAACGGCCTCGCCCCGGGGATGGGGTCGGCCAACTACCGGGAGATACTGCTAGCTCTCAAAACTATAGGGTACGGGGGTTGGCTATCGGTTGAGATACTGGCACCCATAGATGACCCGGTGGGCGCGGCTAAGGCCGGTCTCAAGCATCTCTGGGAAACATTACGCGTTACATGAGAGGGTGCCTACAGGGCTATCAGCCTGGATACCGCGTTGGGCACCTCGGCAAGCGATTTGACGACCGCAATGCGCAAATGCTTGTCGAGGTAGGTTCCCGAAGCGACCCTGCTGATAAGTATGCCGGCCATGTTGGACGCCAAGGCGCCGGCTAAATCCTCCTGAGGGCTATCTCCGACGTGAGCGGCCTCCTCGGGGCTGGCGTTTGCAGCCCTCAAAACCTCGGCGAAGATCCTGGGGTCGGGCTTCAGGGAGCGTACCTCGTCGGCGTACACCTGGATCCTGAAAAATCTTGATAAACCCACCCGGTCCATCACAGCCCTCGTCAGGGCTCCGGGCCAGAAAACCACGTTACTTGTTACCGCAAGCTTTAACCCTATTTCGGTTAAAGTTTGCAAAACGTCGAAAACCCCGTCTAGGGGGAGCAGGCTGGGGTCCACGCTGTTCGCCGCGCGCGCGAAGGCCCATTTGAGGTCGTGCGCGGTGAACGGCAGCCGCGCCTCCTCCACCGCTACCCTGATTGAGCTCCCCACTACGTCCTGTTCGTCGATCAGCTTCCTCAGCCGAGCCGCTTTAACCTCCCGGTAAGCCCTCTCTAGGAGCTCCTCCGCCCTGCGGTGCGGAATGCGCGTGATCTCGCTAAGGGCATTCGCCGCCGACGAGTAGAACGCGTTCACGTCTAGAAGCGTCCCCCAGACATCGAATGACACGAGCGGCATAACCCCCTTGCTTGGCCACAGCTAAAAACATACCCCGCTGTACAGCCTGCTTGCCCGGGGTTTCCGAGTCAGCCCTTCAGAAGGCTCGCAGCGATCTCCTCAATGCCCGACCGAATCATGGTGACGGCGAAAACTGCTAGCAGGAAGGCTAGGATCCTGGCTAACGCGAGCAGGGTGTTACGCCCGGCTTTTCTCAAAATTAAGCTGCTTTTCGAGAGTATCACGTAGGCGACTCCGGTGTTCAAGGCGATGCTGACGAGAGTCGGTATTAGGCCGTACGTGGAGTTAAGGTAGATAACCGTGTAAATGCTGCCTGGACCCGCCAGAAGAGGGGTGGCCATGGGAACTACGGCGATCTCCTCGCTTCTAAGCTGTTCGGCCTCGATGCGGCCCAGGATCTCCCCCAGCGCGATCAGCAAGAGCAGTAAGCCCCCAGCTACTTTAAAGTCGACGAAGGATGAACCGTACCAGGAGAAAAGATTGTGACCAGCTACGGCGAAAATGGTCAAAAGCATAGATGCAACGACTATGGATTTCGTGAAGGCTTTTGCCCTCTCCTCGCTCGACATTTTCTCAGTAATGCTGTAGAATAGGGGGATATTCCCTATCGAGTCGAGCACTACGAACAACATTATAAAGGAATACCAGAAATCTTCCAGGGTTAAGGGCATATGTAGCCTGGCTTCGCCGACGTTTTAGGTTTTCCCTAAATCCCCCGCGATAGCTGCTTCAAAGCACGTACGCCTAATTTGCGAAGTTTTCCGTTATTTTTTTAAGAAAATGCTTGGCTATCCGTCAAGTGGAGGTAAGTCCTGCAAAGCAGGTGAGCCGAAGCATAATTTCGCTTGTAACGTGGGTTGCAGCTTACACTCTGGCTTCAGCGGTAGTTTTCACAACGATCCCAGCTTTCATCCCCCAAGTTGGCGCGTTTATCTCAGAGTACTCAACCTACTTGGGGATCGGCTTAGCCCTCTTCTTCGGTTACATGATCGTGAAATCCATTGCCTCTATAGCCTACTGGTCCCTGAGGATGAGGTACCCCCACAGCACAGCGGCAGCTGTTAGGAGTTTAATACAAATACTCGGCGTCGGCGCGCTCGCCGCCGGCATTGCCGGGGGGACGGCAGGCGGCGCGGCTGGCGTAGCCCTGGGCGGCTTCATAGGGATGGTTGTCGGCTTCGCAACCCAGCAGGTTCTCAGCCAAGCTATCGCGGGGCTCTTTGTGCTGCTGGTTAGGCCGATAAGAATCGGCGACAAGGTAACCGTAGCGGGGGAAACCGGCATCGTCGAAGATGTAGCGACGCTATTTACTACAATCAGGAAGGAGGACGGAACTATTGCCTTAGTACCAAACAACATGCTGCTGGGTTCCAAAGTGTACATACACCAGCGGGCGCTACAAGCGTAAAGCGGCGCCCTCGTATACGTGGTGGATCCCAGTGCCTTAAGGCGTCTTTTGTCCCCCCTCGATACGGTAGAAGCGTTGCGATTGCGAGATCACGAGCGTGGAAAAACGAGCATACCATGGGCCTGAGGTCGAAGCTTTGTGTAAAGCGTGTACCAAACTACGCCGAATAAAACCACCAGTGAGCCAGCGGTTACAGCCCAAGCCCCAGTGCTAAGCATTAGGACGGCGCTGGTGGTTAACCCAATTAAAGCATGCAGAGGTCTAAAAGGAGCCTTAAACGGGGCTTCGATCCTCTCCGCGTAGAGCCTGATGTCGGCTAGGTTGGTGAGAACGTGGGAGGCCAGGACCAGGAAACTGGTGAGCGTCGCAAGTCCCGAAACATCCACGGTTAACGCCAAGGTCGTCATCACGCATCCCGAAAAGAGGATAGAATAAATGGGGGTTCCCAGCTTCGGGTGCAACTTGGAGAGAATCTCCGGTATCTCCCTGTTCCTGGCCATCGCGAAGAAGACCCTGGACTGCCCCATGGCAGACGTTAGCACAACGCTGAATGTGGCGAGCAAACCGCCTACACCGACGATCCAGCCGATTCCCAAATCTTTCGCTACCTCCCCCAGAGGAGCTGTACTCCTGCTAAGCCTTTCCCACCCGGCTACGCCCACCGCCGTTACGGTCACAAGCAAGTAGATGAGCGTGGACGTGCCCAAAGCGATGAGTATGGCCATCGGGATAGTTCTCTCCGGTTCCTTCACCTCCTCGGCCATTGTGCTTACCCTCGGAAAGCCTATGTAAGCGAAGTAAAACAGGGCAGCGGCACTCACCACAGCTGCGGGACCCTTGGGTAGAAACGGTGAAAAATTATCCACCTTAATTCTTGGAAGCCCTACGATGGAGAACAGCACTAGAGTCAGCACTTTCCCTGCCACGATGGCATTATTTAGCGAAGCCGATAGCTTCGAGCCGGCTATGTTTAGCGCCACAACGGTAAGTATCAGGAGCATAGCCGATGCTCTATAGTCCAGCCAGGGGGCGAAAAGCGAAAGGTAGTAACCGAAGCCCAAGCTCCCGGTGGCACCCAGTACGATGTTGCCGAAAACCCACATCCATCCCATGACGAAGCCGGCTAAGGGATGCAGCAGTGTGTGCCCGTACTCGTACACACCGCCGGCTCTCGGCAAAGCGGCGCCCAGCTCGGAGAAGCTGAGCGCCGTAAAGGAGGCGCTTAGAGCCGATAGAATAACTGACAGCACTACGCTGGGACCGGCCATTCCGGCCGCTATACCTACAAGGACGAAAATGCCGGCGCCGATTATTGCCCCTAAACCGATGGACACCGAGTCGATTAAGCCGAGTTCCCTTCTCAGCAGAGGCTTTGAAGTGGTTGGATCCACGGGGCATGCAGAAGCGGGATATAAATAAGCGAACCTCTGAACGCAACACCCTTGCGTTAGCTGCACTTAGGGCCTGTACGATGCGAGCGCTGCGCAGCTAATTTAACCTCCTCAAATTATAACTAGGGACGGAGTTGCAATGAAAACCGGAGGCGTGAGTTATCGCTTCAGGGTTGTAGTGCCCAGGCGGGACTACAAGCGCATCGAGTGGCTCGAGGACGTCGTAAGGAGCGGGATGGCGAGCTCTCTCCACACTAACGTGGACGTCCTTTTTGCTGAACGAAGGGATTTAGACATAATTGAAATAGCGTTCACCGTCGAATCTATCGAGCAGAGGAGGGAACTGGAAGCTCGGTTGGCGAAAAGCTTGAGGGGGAGCATTGGCTTCTTCATAGTGCGCAGGGCCTAAGCAGGGTCCATTATCTCCGACATCAGGCTTTCCGCTTCCCTGAGCGTACCCACATCCTTGAGCCTGATAATCAGCCTGTTCGGCGCTACGTACGTCAGCGAGTTTTCCCTGTAATCAAACTTCACTAAAGCATCGCCAAGCTTTAGCTTAACCTTAGCCTTTCTCCTAAGAGTAGCTAGAACTTCCTCCTCCTTGCCGGGTTTAATAAGCGCCAAGTACGTCCCGCTGGTTTGGCATACAACGTCAAACTTTTCAAAGAACTCGTATGCCCGATCGCTGCCCGAGGTACCTGCGCAATTCACGGTCGAATTTCCACCGTGTAGATAAAAATTTTAAGCGCAGCCGGGAAATGCACGTATGCTGCTTTCCACGATTCACACGCTACCCGGCTACAGGGTGGTCAGGAACCTCGGCATAGTGACCGGTATAAGCATTCGGACTAGGGGAATGCTCGGGCGCTTCATCGCCGGCATCGAGTCTATAGTTGGGGGGCGAGCTGAATCCTACATAGCCGAGCTTAAGAGAGCGAGAGAGGAGGCTCTCCAGGATATGGTAGCGGCTGCGAGCAGGTTGGGCGCGAATGCTGTCATCGGCATAGATTTCGAAACAAGCGAGGTTCTAGAGGGCTTCATAATGATAACCGTTACGGGCACAGCGGTCGTGGTCGAGCCTGAAGCGCGCAGTCCGGAACATTAATTAGTAACCTCCGAGGGAAAAATAAAGGGGATGCTGAAGGGTACCAAATCGGATTCGGTGAAGAGATTTACTTTTCTGAGCCGGCTTTGCGGACCCAGACTATCATCGGTCCAGGCTCCCTGTTAGCCCACGCGTAGTAGGGTATCGCCGTGAAATCCGTTTTGCAATACTTGGCTTCCACTTCGCCCAGGCGCGCGTAGAGCTTGCCTTTCCACGCGCCTGTGTCCATCGCCCAGGCTTTCCCCTTCACGACAGTCACTCCTCCGAGTAGATCAACCCTGTACTCGGCTTTGAGGGTACCGGGTACTACCGCCAAATTCCAAACATCGTGATCGGGGTTGTCAACCTGCTCCAGGCAGTAAATCAGGGGGCCATATCGCAGCGCAACCCGGCCAGTGTTGCACGTGACGTGCGGGTGGGATTCCAGTAGCATGGGTCCCATGTCGAATCCGATTCTTAGCAGATCCCCCTCTCTCCACCTTCTTCGTACTTCCGCGTAGGAGCCTGGATGGACTCCCTCAACTCTTTCCCCATTCACCTCTACTTTCGAGTCGCGGGTCCAGCCAGGTATTCTCACGAAAATCGAGAACTCGTCAATACCCTGGGGTTTCACCTCTATCTCCACGAACCCGCTCCAGGGGTACTTTGTGCGCTGGGTAAGTTCCACCGACCCCCCGTGCACGTTGATGCGGGCGGTGCTGGCCGCGTAGAGGTGAATCCAGACACCCCGCTCAGAGGTTGTATAGATCATGCCGGGGACGTACGCAATGAGCCTAGCGATGTTGGGCGGGCAGCAGGCGCACTCGAACCACGGCTGCCTCCTATGCTTACCTCTGTCTGCGAGGGGGTTCACGTAGAAGTAGAGGTCCCCGCTCAGCGAGATGCCAGCCAAAGCGCCATTGTAGAGGGCAAGCTCCATAACGTCCGCGAACCTGGCTTCCCCGGTCATCAACAGCATCCTCCAGTTCCACATAACGTTGGCGACGGCCGCGCACGTTTCCGCGTAGGCTCTCTCGTTGGGCAACTCGTAGGCTTCCCCGATGGCCTCCCCCTCGTGGCGGGAGCCGACACCGCCTGTCACATACATTTTCCTCTCAACTAGATCCTGCCACAGCCTCTCAAGCGCTACCCGCAGCTCCGGGTCTCCGTTTTCCATATAGACATCTGCAGCTCCGCAGCAGAGGTACAGAGCGCGAACGGCATGGCCGACTAACTCTTGCATCTGCTTGAAGGGGGTGTGGTCGAGGTGGTACGGGCTACCCCCGATAAGCCCCCGTCCCCTCCTTTCGACAAAGATCTGCGCCAGCTCTAGGTACTCCCGCTTGCCGGTCTCCCTGTACAGTTCAACCAAAGCCATTTCAACTTCTGGGTGCCCGTCTACGCCCTCCCTCCGATCCGGCCCAAAAACCCCGTAAATATGGTCGGCAAACTTCACCGCGGCCTCCAAAAGGTCCCGTTTCCCGGTTGCGCGGTGCCGAGCCACCGCGGCTTGGAAGAGGTGCCCGGCGCAGTACATTTCGTGAAGGTCGCGCAAGTTACTCCACCTTTCTTTCTTCTGTTCAAATGTGAAATAAGTGTTGAGGTACCCGTCGGCGTCCTGCGCCTCTACTACATCCTTTACCGCAGCATCAGCTAGCCGCTCTACCTCCTCGTCCCGCTCGTAAGCTAACGCGAAGGACGCCGCCTCTACCCACTTGTACACGTCGGAGTCGTTGAAGACGAGCCCCTTAAAGGGACCGCGTATTTTACCCGCGGCCCGCTTGAAGTTATCGAGCCTGCCTGTTTCCTCTAGCAGCTTGTACTGAGACGGGAGCGTGACCCTAACTAGCATGCGCAGCCTTGGCGCCCAGAATGCATCATTAAGCCTTACGTTCTCTATCGGAACAGGGTTTAGCAGCTTGTGGGGAGAATTCTCGACACTAACCACTACCGTTGGCACAGGAGCCTATCCAAGCCTCTAATAAAAGTACACCGATAAAGCTAAAAATCGATAAACCTAAGAGGAACACCGGTTTGAGCTGAATGGTATGGGTGAGCAGTGGGAGAAGTTCATAGACGAGGCTAGGTCCACGCTCAGGAAGTTCGAGGACCTGCAGTTCGAGCTGAGGGATTACGAAAGAAGGCGCAACGAGATACTCCGAATGTACTCTACAGGTCAGGTTTCCAGGGAGGTGTTCGATAACCTTATGTTAGATTTGCGGGCGAAGCTGTTCCCTTTAGTTAAGAGTTACTTCGAGCTAAAGGGCAAGCTCAAGGATTTGGAGGGCCAATTACAGCTTGCTGTAACCAGGCTCAGCGTTGAGACCAAAGCCGCTGGCGAACCCTATAGGGGTAGCTTTGAGATCGAAAGGGAGCAGAGGATAAGGCAAGCCTTAAACAGGCTCGGAGGAACGCTTGAGAACATAAGAGCGGCTTTAAAGGGGGCGAACCCAGAGAACGAGCTGCGGCTTTTCGACGTTATACTCGACGAACTTGTTGGGAAGGATGAAAGGGGTGTGTGGAAACCGGCTATTAAGGAGGTTCTTGACGCTTGGTCGCGCATCCGTCTAACGTACGCAAGCAAGTCTGAGGAGATGGAGCGCCAAATCGAGCAGCTCAACGATTCACTGAGGGAGCTGGAGGTGCGGTTTCTGGTGGGGGAGTTCGATAGAGCCGAGTACGAGACCCGGCGATCGGCTTTGGAGAGAGAAATAGGCGAGCTGCAGTCCCAATTGGAGGGTTTGCAGGAGAGGCTGGAAGATCTCGACCTTATAGCGGCCAGATGTAGGAGGTTTCTCGAAGGTGGTTAACCTGAAGACTCTGAAGCTGCTCATTGGAGCACTGGTGGGGTTAGCGTTGCTGAGCGTTGCTGCCAGATGCGAGGGCAGTGTAGGTGTTAGGGAGGTTGTGTTCTTCAACCCCTTACCGGGTACCTATACGGGCATAGTTACCTTGGATCTCAGCTTCGCAGAGGGAGAAGCGTATAACGGTACTGTTAGAGTGCTCGATGAGTCGGGCGGGGGGGTGCCGTTTCAACTGGTGGATTGCAGCTTCTACGCTTCAGGCTACTACCGCGGCTGCAAGCTCGCGCTTTTGGCGACTGTCCCAGGGATGGGGGCTTCTAAGTACACAGTAACGTACCTTTCATCACAAACCCCGCTTAACGTTAGCGTGAAGGGTTTGACTGTCACTTTGAGCAACCTGACGCTGACGCTGTTCAACGCTACAGGGTCCTACTCCGTTAACTTGACAAACGCGATTGTGATAAGAGGTCCTGGCTACGCGGCTGTATTCAGCAACTCGTCGCTCGCACAGCTAAAGTTTGACGGCGTCGCGGAAAACTTGGTGTACCTCGACTGGCCGTTTACCGGCTTCGTGCTGGTATCCGATGGAAAAATCGTAGCGAGCGGTTATGATCTGAAAAACTGCAGTGTTTCGCTTGCGGTAAACGGGTCGCTAATCTCGGTTGTAAGGCAGCTTTGCCGCGGCGAAGGCTTCGAGCTCAGGCAGAACTTCACGTTCACCAGCGCTGCCCCTGCCGTTAAGGTGAACTCGCTACTCAGATTGATGAGCAACGGGACGTTATACTACCCATACCTTAGAATCCTGGCGCTTGGGGTAAGTGGAGTTCAGATCAATGGAACCTTATACGACCTGGAGTACGCGCGGAGCTTTGTCCCAGCTCCTAGATGGTCGGCGCTCAGAGTCGGTGAGAAGTGGCTGACGGTCCTGGTTAACTACACTCCAGTGCGTCTCAGTCAGTGCTTTGAAAAACTCAACTCTACGCTTAGAAGGTTGTATGTCAACGAAACGAGGCTGGCCCTCAAGTCAAAGTACCTGGCGCAGATTAAGATGCTATCCAACATGTCGAGACTTCTCCTAGCGCGCGAGAAGACGCCCGAGGCAAACCTAACGGCTCTGCTCCTCGAGGCCGAGCGAATGGGAAGCTCGATGGACTTCCACGTCTTGTTATCGAACTTAACCTCACTCATGGAGGAGCCCGAAGGTGTTTCCCGCAGGTTGATCCTGATACCTGGGGGCGACTCCTTGAACGTGATCTACCACGTCAACCGAACCCCTCTCGAGATCAAATCGTCGATAGTGTTGGGTGTCTCCGAAGACCCGAGTTCGTGGGTCCGCTCGCTCTTATACAGCGACGCTATCGGCGTAGCCGCCTTCTACACACCGATAGCGTCGCGCCTTACAGCTCCAGCTACAGCCACTGTGGACGATGTAGTACTTGTTAGGGCCGATATTGTCCCAGCCCTTACTTTGAGGAACGTTACAGTTGAGTTAATTTACCCGAGAAAAGCCTTCAAGCTTCTCAAAGGTGCCGAGAGGATTAACGTATCAATTATTTCGGCGCCCAGGTCGTACGAATGGGTCCTGCAGGCGGTCTACGAGGGTGTGTGGACGATCGGCGTAAACATCACAGGGGGAGGCGGATCGCTGCTTACCCGCGGGGAGATCAATGTATCCCTCCCCTCGCTCGTTCCCGGTCGTCAGTTGGCTCCAAGGAGCTTCAATTTAACTGTCACATGTGTAGATCTTAGGGGTAGACCCCTGGGCGGCTACGCTTTGAACCTCTACGATAACGCGACAAAGAAGCTAGTTTCTAGTAGGTTCGTAAATGAGAGCGGGCGCGCGAGCTTTCTAAACATAAGCGGTGGAGTGTACGTCCTGGAAGTGACAGACGGCATGTACAGCTTAGTGAAAGAACTGTACATTTTGTCTAACAGGAACGTAACTGTTACCGTCGCCCGAGCCGACCTAAAGGTCTCCATCGAACTCGAGGACGGGACCCCCCTGGCTCAAATTCCGGTCTACATTAGAGATGCTAACGGAAGCTTGGCGTGCGTTGGGTTTACGAATAGCAGCGGTGTCCTGGTGTGTAGAGCTCTACCGCTCGGGGATTACACGGTTTCAGTTCGCTGGCGCGGTGGGATCGCTGGCTACACGAGCATCATGCTACGTAACGATACCTCCGTTACCGTGAGGGGGGCCGTTAGACGAGTAACGGTTATGGTGTCGTTGGCCGGGAAGCCGGCAACCGGCGCTGTAGTTGAAGTCTACACAGTCGGCGGAGCCCCAGTAAGTGCCGCAACCGTAGACGAAAACGGCTTAGCGACATTCTACTTGCTACCTGGACCCTACAGATTCGTGGCTAAAAAAGGTCAGTACACTGCGAGCAGGACTACGGATGTCAGAGCCGAGGGCTTTGTTGAACTGAAATTAGAGGTGGCGTTAAACTTGTGGTTGCTTATAGCTGTTACTGCAGTTCTATGGGCCCTAACAGCGTACATATGGCATAGGAGGACTAGCTATGTTTACAGGGAAAAAGAAAGGTATAGGCGTCTCCTCCAAAGGTTGGAGGACCTCTACAGTAGAGGGGAAGTCGAAGAGAAGTACTACTTGAAGCTTAAACAGGAGTACGAGGAAAAGTTAAACAGGTTGAGCCGGGCTGATTTCATATGAGGGGTTTCGTCCTCTTGTTGCTGGCAACGCTGGCTTTCGCGGCTGCAGTTGTAGCTGAGCCTCAAACCCGATTCCTGGTGGTGGTGAAGGAGTATCCGAAAAACGAACCGGTTAAGGGGATCGCACTTAACTTGACTATCCGAGCCGATGCGAAAACCTACAGGTTCGGCGTAGTTACAAACGAAGTTGGGACGTGGAGTGCTCAGCTGGCAGGCGCACCGCGCGAGATATACCTGACAGATCTATCGTTTTCTCCTGCCAACTACACAGGTTACTCGCTCCCCCACCCCTCCATTCCGATCCGGGTAGCGGAGTCTCTGATCGAGGAGCTCAACTACAGGGCTATGTTTGATCGGAGTACGAATGTCACCTCCTTCGCTGAACTGAGGATCCCGTTACAGCTAACCCAAGAGGGGAACCTAACAATTATACGCTGCACTATATGGCTAACTCCCGGAAAGCTGGTTAACGTTAGCACGCTGGACCCTATGACGCGTAGGCAGGCAACGCTAACTATAAAACCTGGTGTGCCAGTTAGCGCGAGGCTTTTCTGGAGCACTTACCTCCTACCCATCGGATACCCCGTTCTACTCACCGCCACCACTCCAATAGCTGGGGCTAGGGAGATGAGGCTTTGGATAACTAACTACACAGAAGCTATTCCTTGGACGTACTACGCGGCCGAGGCCCTCGTGGAGAGTCAGCTGAGGGAAGTGATGGATTCACTGAGGCAGCTTGAATCGATAGGATACTCCACTGAGGACATGAAACTGGACGTAGACGCCCTTAAAGCTGTCGCTCAGCAGACACTCTTCCTTTTCAAGCAAGGCAATTACACTTCGGCAATCGGCGCAACTCTGAGCCTCGTCCAGGGGGCGTCTTCGCTGAAAAACCGCGTTAACAGCCTTTTCAGCTACTCCCATTTTGCGGCCTTAGGGATAATCATGCTCACGCTAGCGTTCGCTCACACATTCTCGCTCCTAATATTTGAGCGCGGGCGGAAGCTGCACGCCTTAAGGTTTACACTGTTGCTGATTCCCCTCCTATTCTTCACCGCTACATCACCTACCATTAGGTTAGCGGCCGCTGGTTTACTGGGAGCTTTAGGCGTGCCGCTAGCCGCTCTTGACGTGCCTACCCTAGTAGCTGCGACGGTTGTCATGGGCTTCTTAGCCTACGCGATATTTCTACTGCTCTCTTTCGCCGCCGGTCCAGTGAGGGGTTTTTGGCTCTATTTAGCTGTCCGGTATATTAAAGCGAAGCGATTGAGATCGATGCTAATTTTGACTGCGATGGTACTGGTTATAGCTTCGACTTTAGCGGTTTCCGGTTTCACGCTCGGGTCCGCAGTGGTTAGGAGGGAAGGTCCAGGGAGCGGGTTTAAAGGGTTAGACGTCGAAGCGAATTTAATACGAAGACCCTATGGTTTAAATAGCTCAGAAATTGAGTGGCTTACTTTCTCGACGAACGCTGTAGACGTAGGGCGCATGGCGGTTGTACCGGAGCGCTACATAGGCGTTCTACTGGCTACGCGCGAAGGTGCTGCAGGGCCTTCGGCTATAGTTAACTTGGTGGCTATCGACGTAAAATTCGCTGTGAAAAACTTCAACCTATCAGCCCATATTGTAGAGGGGAGGTTGCCGCGCGACGGCGAGCCAGAGGTAGTAGTTTCCAAGGCTCTATCTAACATCCTGAAGGCTGGCGACTCCGTTTGGGTTTTCTTCGCCCAGCCGAGCCTCCAAGGCCCGCCTGTACCGGCGGGACCTGTATGGGATGCACCGGTAAAGGTAGTGGGGTTCTTCGACCCCTTGTCTCTCAACTCAACTTTAGATCCGGAGCTTAGACCACTTTTCGGCGATTACTCCAGAGTAACCCTCATGCTAATAGCACCGTATAACCCGCTGGCAACTCGCCTCTCTACGAGCAGAGTTTGGTTTATCTCGGAAAATTCCACAGCCGTGGACGTTACTGCCAGGTTGGCGCTGGCTTCCTTGCCCGTCACGGTGCACATCTTACGGGGGAAGACGGTGGTCACCTATGAGCGTACCACACAGTTTTCCTTTAAAGGTATGGAGGCTACCTTGCTGTTAATTATCGCTGCCTTGATGAATGCCGTCGCCATGCTAGGCCACGTGGAAGATAGACGCAAAGATATGTACACGATAGCTACCCTAGGGGCTAATCCCAAAAACCTGTTCTATGCCATGATGACGGAGGCAGCCATAATCGGTGTAATCTCATCCTACATAGGCTGGGCAGCGGCCCCATTAGTCAGCTATGCCTCCGGCTTCTTAACTGCGCTGACAGGCGCTGCCCCGATAAGTTTTACACCGCTACCCGTGGAAAGCTTATTCTACGCGACCGCGGTGGGTTTAGCCGTCGCCGTGATCTCGGCATACGTGCCTTCTCGAAGGATTGGCGGGCTCTCCCGGATGGGTAGAGAGGAGAGGAAAGTTATATCGTCGAGCGAGCTGAAGTTGGTTGGTGGAATGGCGGTATACGAGCTCCCGGTAAGGGTATCCATTTTCGAAAGCGAGGCCCTATACAGGTACCTAAAGGAAATACTACCTAAAAAAGATATACTGAGCGAAGAGCTTTACCTTGACGGGACATTCGCTTTCACGTTCGCTATCCTTCCGCCGCACATGAGAGGGTCCATGGTTACCTGCAGGCTAAGAACCACTAAGAAAGGCGATGTTCTAACGCTTTTGCTAGAGGTTCCAGAGGAATTCAGGAGCTATATGTACCTCAGCGATGTAATTTACGCCCTGGAGAGCAAGCTCTTAGACTACTCCAAGTGGAGGGACAGTCAGTTCAGGTACCAGATACTGAGGTATGCGCCTAGGAGAGAGGCTCCGACTCTCGACTCCTTGCTCGAAAGGGGCAGGGAAGTTATGGTCAGAGCACGCGAGGTAGAGTTAAAGCTGAGGAGGCTCGACGAAATGAAAGCCACAATCTCGGCTAGCTTGTATGCCGACTACGAGAAGAAGTACAGGAGGCAGCACAATTTGCTTATAAGGGAGCTGCTAACTCTGTCCCTCAGGCTTGAGCCCTTCGTTAGCCAGTTAAGGAATGAGATTAAGAGGTTGGAAGCCGAAATCGAGAAGCATAGAGTGGCCTACGAACTAGGAGAGATGAAAGAGGAAGAATACAGGGAGGTTGTTGAACCGTTCAAGGCTCAGCTTGAAGAATACAGGGATAGGATTAGGACTATCGAGGAAATCAACGAATTCCTAGCTTCCAGGCGTAGATAGCCACTTTTGAGCGCTAGCGCCCTCTCTTTCACCGCATACCTTTTAATCGTCGCACACTTTTTGACCGCTCGCCCCCTTATGCACTATCGCAAGTGAAGGTTCAATGAGCTTCGTAGAGATTCTTCGATGATTACGTGTTCAACGCACGGTTTTAGCCACCAGGTTTTCCGGGGGTTGCCAAGGTTCTCTTAGAGGACTTCACCGAAGTGCGCGCGCGAAGAAGTCGAAAACCCAGGCAGTGTCGTTGGGTCCAGGGGACGCTTCGGGGTGGAATTGCACACCCAAGATTTTCCGATCGAGGTCAATTATACCTTCGACTGTTTTGTCATCGGCGTTAATAAACCACAGCTCGACACCGCTGCCTTTGAGGCTATTAGCGTCAACCGCGTAGCCGTGGTTCTGGGATGTAACAAAGCAGCGCCCAGTTTTCAAGTCGATGCAGGGTTTATTAGAACCCCTGTGGCCGTAGCGTAGCTTGTACGTAAAGGCCCCCAGCGCTAGGGAAAGTACTTGGTGTCCTAAGCATATTCCTAGGAGAGGGTACCGGTATTCAATGAGCGCTTTCACGGTCTCTACTAGATTGTTTAGCAGCTCAGGGTTGCCAGGTCCATTGCTGATTACAACGCCGGCAGGGGCTAACTCATCTACCTTTTCAGCCGGAGCATTGTAGGGGAGAAGCACGACGTCAAAACCCTTAGCCAGCAATGAGCGCAGGATCCCATACTTTACACCGCAGTCGAGAACCGCTACGAGGCTCCTGCCACCCTCGCCGTAGAAAACGGGCTTCTTCACGGAGACTCTCTCGACGAAGTTCACCTCGTCGTAGTTCGCTTTTCTAACCTTTTCGAGAAGGCTGGCTAAATCCAAATCCCCGTCCTCCTCGTAAACGGCTAGAACCCCCGTGGTCACCCCCTCCTCCCTAAGCTTCGCCGCCAACCAGCGAGTATCCACCCCCCATACTCCCGGTACCCCTTCTTGCTTGAGCCACTCCGGCAGGCTCCTGCTCGAGGCCCAGTGGCTCGGCTTAAAGCAAGGCTCGTGCACAACTACTCCCTCGACTTTGATGCTTCTCGACTCAAAGTGCAAGGGCAACCCGTACTTATCCGAGAGCTCGTAGGGGGGAACCCCGTAGTTGCCGATTAACGGGTACGTGAAGACTAAGATTTGGCCAGCGTAAGAGGGGTCTGTCAGTGACTCCGTATAGCCAACCATGCTCGTGGTGAAAACCACTTCCCCGACCGCTACACGGGGGGCTCCGATCCCCCGACCCCGTATAACCGTTCCGTCTTTTAGCACCAGGACGGCCTTCATAGCATCGCCTCACAGCGGTTCAATGCTGAGCTCACCACAATTGAGGTATTCCCTTAAAGACCTTGCCAGCATAAGCGCTAGCTGTGCGTCGAGCACAAGCGGCACTCCGAAATCAGCGCACGCCCTTCTGATGTCGTAATCCCACTCCCCCTCGCCTAGAGCTACAACCAGGTCTACGTGGCCGCTTTTTATGAGTGTGATTATGCCGTCGGCTGAGGCGCCATCGAAGCTCGGCGGGTGAGCGGCCACCACGGGCTCGTACCCCAGCGCGGCTAAGTCCCCCAGCAGACCGTTTAAGAGCTTTTGAAAATCCCCATCGGACAATACCACTACCTTCGAGTTCCCCCTTGGCAACCTGTTGGGCTGCGCCGCTAGCCACGACTTCAAGAAAGCGTCGTAAAGCGAGTGACCCACGGCAGCCACTTCGCCTGTCGATCTCATTTCAACGCCCAGCAGCGGGTAAGCCCCCCGGATACGAGTCCATGAGAACTGGGGGGTTTTTACCCCCCAGCGCTGAGCCGGAGGTTCGTAAAACTCGTATGGAAGGTCGAGCTTCCCGCCCAGGATAACCTCGGCCACGTGCTCCATCAAATTCACACCTTTCACCTTGGATGTGAACGGCATAGACCTGGAAGCCCTCAGGTTGCACTCTATCACGTACACCTCCTCGCCTTTAACCAGGAACTGGATGTTCACAGGACCCCTTGCGGATAGGGCTCTGCAAATCGCTAGCGCGTAGCTTTTAATCTTCTCTGCAGCAGCCGGCGATAGAGAGAAGGGCGGTATAACCATAGTGGCGTCTCCCGAGTGGATCCCTGCCGGCTCGACGTGCTCGATAACGGCGCCGATCAGAACCTTCTCCCCGTCAGAGACGCAGTCCACTTCCGCCTCTTTCGCTCCTCGGAAGAATTTGCTGACTACAAGGCCCCTAACGAGCGGGTTACGCTTTGCCTCGCTTAGGTAGTGCAGAAGGTCTTCCTCGCCGCGGAGGACGCGCATGCCCAATCCTGAGAGCACGTACGAGGGCCTGATTATGACTGGGAACCCCACTTCTCGGCAGAACGATACCACTTCCTCGGGGTCCTCAGTTTCCCTCCAAGGGGGTTGCGGTATACCTAAGCTGTCGAGCAGCGAGCTGAACTTCTTCCTGTCCTCTGCTGTGTCAACGGCCACGCCGCTAGGCCCAAGGATCCTAACGCCCCGCTTTTCTAGGGGCAAGGCCAGGTTGTTGGCTATTTGACCCCCGACGCAGGTCACAACCCCGGCGAGATTTTCGAACTCGCATATATCCAGGACTCGCTCAAGCGTTAGCTCTTCGAAGTAGAGGCGGTCAGCTATATCCCAGTCTGTGGATACCGTTTCTGGGTTGTAGTTGACTATTATCACGTCTCCCCTCCACCTCCTTTTAAGCGACTGAACCAGCTGGACCACGCACCAGTCGAACTCAACGGATACCCCAATGCGAAAAACGCCGGCGCCGAGTACCGCGATTCCTCCGTTAGAAGGCTTCACATCATGCTCAGAGCCACCGTACGTGAGGTAGAGGTACTTGGTTCTCGCTGGCCACTCGGCGGCAAGCGTGTCGACGCACTTGACAGCGGGGAGGATGCGGTGCTTTTTCCTGAAAGCCCTCACTTCCTCTTCCTCTATGTTCAAGCAAATGGCGATTTGCCTGTCTGAGAAGCCGAGGCGCTTAGCCTCCCTGACTAGCTGGACGACCTCCTCGTTGTCAGCCAGGCGGTCCAGAGACCTCAGCTTTCTTTCCATCTCAACCAGGTTCTCGATTTTGCGCAGGTACCAGGGATCTATGCCTGTGAGTTCGTAGATCTCCTCGACCGCCATCCCGGCTTTTACGGCCTCGACGATGTCGAAAATCCTGTAGGGCTTCGGCTCTGAAAGCGCATCCCTCAGCTCCTCCAGCGATCGCCCTCTCCGGGTCACGGGATTCGCGACGACCCCCTCCAGTCCGATGTCAAGCATCCTAACAGCTTTCTGTAACGCCTCCTCGAAGCACCTGCCTATGGCCATAACTTCGCCGATGCTGCGCATCTCAGTCCCTATCGACTCCCAAGCCCTTGGGAATTTGGAGAAGTCCCAGCGCGGTATCTTCACCACAACGTAGTCGAGCGCTGGCTCGAAGTGTGCGACTGTTACCCCGGTCACGCTGTTGACGAGCTCGGGGAGCGTGTAGCCGAGCGCGATCTTCGCCGCAATGTAGGCTAGCGGGTAGCCCGTCGCTTTGCTAGCGAGGGCGCTGCTCCTGGACATCCTGGGGTTCGTCTCTATGACGTAGAACTCTTCGGATCTCGGATTCAGCGCCAGCTGCACGTTGCACTCGCCGACGACGCCAACAGCCCTTGCAACTGCGAGCGACGCGTCCCTCAGTGCCTGGTATTCCATGTTCGTGAGCGTTTGGGAAGGTGCCACAACTATGGAATCTCCCGTGTGGATCCCCATCGGGTCTACGTTCTCCAAGCAGGCAACTGCAACGGCGTTATCGGCGGCGTCTCTAACCACCTCAAACTCTATCTCTTTCCACTTCTCCAGGTAGCGCTCCACGAGGACCTGTTTCACGGGCGATTGGGCCAGCGCTTTATCCACGCGCTCAGCTAGCTCGGCTCCGCTGCGGGCGACAAATGAGCCAGCACCGCCTAAGTTGAACGCGACCCTCACCATTACGGGGTAGCCGATCCTTTCGGCGGCCTCCAGCGCCTCCTCTTTCGAGCCCACAGCCTCGGAAGGAGGCACCGGTATCCCGTGCGCGAGCATTGTTGCTCGGAAGAGGTCCCGATCGCTGGCCCTAACTATGCTCTCTATCGGCGTGCCAAGCACCCTGACACCGTACCTCTCGAGGACTCCATTTTTCGCGAGCTCGACGCCACAGTTTAGGGCGGCCTGCCCCCCAAATCCCAGCAGGATACAGTCGGGCCTCTCCCTCTCGATGACTTTCTCGACAAACTCAGGCTGGACTGGCAACAGGTAGACTCTCTCGGCCATTTCTTTCGAGGTCTGGATCGTGGCTACGTTTGGGTTTACCAAAACTACTTCGATCCCCTCCTCTTTGAGCGCCTTGATGGCTTGGGAGCCGCTGTAGTCGAACTCGGCAGCTTCGGCAATTTTAATGGCGCCGGATCCCAGTATGAGCGCCTTCCTTACACTAAGCCTCGGCATAGGCGGACACCAAAGGCGAGGAAACGGCGAAGGATCGCTACCAGCTGTCGGCGTTTTACCGTTTCACCGCTAAACAAGACCCTGGCCAGGCCTCTTCAAATCCCCTTTAAAAAAATTGCGTTTAATTAAAATTTTTTAATACAATCAATAGGTAAACCTTTCCAAGAATTTCCTTGCTAAAACCAAGCCTTCCTCATACTTGAAGAACGGATCTTCATGCTCGATACTTATCGCGTAATTGTAACCGTTCTTCCTCAGCACTGAGAAGAACTTGCTCCAATCCAGTTGCCCGAAGCCCGGCAGCCTATGCGGGCACCAGCCTCCGGCTGTAATCCCCACTTCGCGGATGCGCTCCCAATTCACTTCCGCGTCCTTAGCGTGGATGTGGTATATGCGCCGACCGAACTCATCTGCCGCCTTGATGGGGTCGATCATCTGGCAGATGAGGTGGCTGGGGTCAAACTCCAGCCCGAGGTTGGGCGATCTAAGCTCCTCGAAGACTGCGCGCCAGATGTCCGGCCTGTACATGATGTTGCCAGGGCAGTTCTCGATAGCAATTTTCACTCCGTAGTCTTCGGCTTTCTTCAGTATCGGAGGCCAAACCTTCTTCGCCTCCTCTATGCTCTTATCAACGCCTTCAGGGTGGATACCGAGCCAGCCGGTGACCACGGTTTTCTCCAGCTTGTACGTAGCTTCAAGCAGCCTGATGAAATGCTCAGTATGCAGCTTCCGGATGGATGCGTCGGGGTGGATGGGGTTCCCATAAAAGCCCAAGGCGCTTATGTACACCCCTTTTCCCTCCTCGAGATCTAGAAGCAGGCGGGGGTTGTTGAGGATCTCGTCCAGCTCGATGAACCTGGAGTCGGGCGGTAAGGCCACACTTATCGATTGGAAACCGTGGGCGCGAGCCCACTCCATGGTCTTTTTCAAGTCTCCGAGCTGCCCGCTAGTTAAGAAGCCCAGCATCATGCGTTTTCAGGGAGAAATGTCAAGGCTACCTTATAAGCCTGCGCGCGGCTAACCGCTAGCCTTTTCTCCTAAGCCAGCCTTACCTTTCTTGTGCCAACTAAGGTCTACGTTGGTTCTGATGAAGCTTACTACGTTGCCCGCTTCGTAGTCAACTATCTTCGATCAAAAGGCTTCGAGGTCGTTGAAACCGGAGCTTTGAGGGAGGGCAAGCCCGTGCCGTGGCCAGACGTCGCCTTAGAGGTCGCCGAAACTGTAGCGAGCGGCGCAGCCGCCTTCGGGGTGCTAATATGTTATACGGGTACAGGGGTTTCGATAGCAGCCAACAAGGTCAAGGGATGCCGGGCGGCGCTTTGCGTCGACGCGCAAACCGCTCGGGGGGCTAGGCTGTGGAATGATGCTAATATACTCGCGCTCAGCGCGAGGTTGACGAGCGAGGAGCTAGCCAAGGAGATAATTGACGCCTGGCTCTCGGTCAATGAACCGGATCCCAGCGAGGTCAGTAATATCAAGAAGATTGAGCTTTACGAGAAGGGATCCGACTCTGCAGCCTAAACCCTTTCCCTAGTCGCGTGGTATTTTTTAGCTCCAGCCGTTGGGGTAGTGGTGTGAGGATAGTAGTCACAAACGACGACGGGATCAGGTGTCCTGGGCTCTGGGTGCTCTACGAGGCAGTTGCACCGCTTGGAGAGGCAATAGTGGTAGCTCCGGTGGAGGCTAGATCGGCGAGCGGCGGCGTGCTCACACTGGAGGCACCGATACGGGTTTACGAAATGAAGATTCGTGGCGTTTCGGCGTACGGTATCACAGGCTCCCCTCGGGACGTCGTTCACGTCGCGAGGGAAGTTCTCGGCGGCTTAGATATGCTGGTAGCGGGTGTCAATGTTGGGGAGAACACAAGCATCCAAAACATTCTTGTCTCGGGCACGGTGGGCGCAGCCGCGGAAGCCGCGCTATTCGGCATACCTGCGGCCGCGTTTTCAGCCGACGTGGATGATCCCTTAGCTTTCCTCGATGAAAGGTACGCCGATTTTGTCACTAGAGTGATAAGGGCGGTTGCCACATATATGGCTTCGAGGAAGCTGCCGGCTGGGGTCGATCTGATTAACATAAACCTTCCCCGAGTATTCAGGGGTTCGGTAAAGGTGGTACCTCCCGCAAAGCTGAGGTACATTGAGCGGCTAGAGAGGCGAGTCGATCCGCGGGGGAGGCCGTACTTTTGGCTTTACGGCGAAGCCGCAGTACCCGAGCAAGGTACAGACTCCTACACACTTTTCGTGGAGGGGGGTGTATCCTTGACGCCTTTGAGCCTAAGCTTGGGAGTCGGTGCAACTCACTTGCTTCGGGATCTCGTTGTAGAAGTAGAGAAGATGATTCACAACGCTAAGGTTTAAACCGGTGCCGACCCCTCCACGGCGATGAACGCCCGCTACAGGGTCAAGAAACTCCTACTGACATCGGTAATCGGGAACGCAGCGGTGTGCAGTGTGAAAATTCTCGGGGGACTAATTTCCGGTAGCACGGCTTTGCTCGCCGACGGCAGCGACTCCCTACTCAACGTGGTGAGCAGTGTGGTAGCCTACAAGTCGCTCAGCGAAGCTGAGAAGCCTCCGGACGAGGAACACCCCTATGGCCACCTAAAATTCGAGGTTTACGGCTCCATGCTAATACTCGTCTTAATGGTCGCCACCTTCTCATTCGTGGGCTTCATTGCCGTCGACAGGCTTTTGCGCGGGCTTTCTGAGACCGTCGACCCAATCGGGATAGCATTTGCAGCTGCATCACTAACCATTAATCTGGTGTTTTCCAGTTTACTGAGGCTGTGGGGGCGGGAAAGTTCGGTAGCTGTAACCGAGTCCCGCCACATGGCCCTGGATGTAGCAGAGGGAGCTGTTACGCTGGCGGGCGTGTCGCTGGGAGCCGCGCTTTCCTCCGTGTACGACGCGATTGCCACGTTTGTAATACTGCTTTTGGTGGCGTTTTTTGTTTCGGAAACCCTTCGCGGGCTTAGGAAGGAGGTAGTGGATACAAGCCCGCCGAGAAGCCTTATTCAAGATATCGAAGAGATTTTAAACAGTACACCGGGAGTCGCAGGTTTCCACGATCTGCGAGCCAGGGTATCTGCCGGGCGGGTTTATGCGGACGTTCACCTGGTAGTCGAGGGGGACGTTAGCGTAGAGAAAGCCCACGAAATCTGCGACACAATAGAGAGGAGGCTGAAAGACAGGTTCGACGGTAAAGTCGATATAGTCATCCATGTCGAGCCTATGCACAGCTAGCTTCTAAAAAATCCTCGGAGCTTTGGTCACCGGTAGCTGCACACTCCTCGCCTTGAGCAAGCTCTTCGCCGTCATTTAGGTTAAGGAAGGAGTGCAGCTTGGCCGTGGTAGCCCTCAGCTTTGAGCGAACGAGCGCAAGCTGGAGCTGCTCAGCCTAAAGCACTCCCGGCAAAGGGTAAAGCAGCATCCCCTTGCCGCTGGAGCCTCTAAATGGGCTTCGCGTCCCTGACGATATACTTAAAACGGCTTGGTACAGGTACGCGTATGAGTGCTCCTAAACTCCCCGAGGACGTGAAGAGATTTCTAGAGGAAGCCAGGAAGAGAGGGTACTCCGTGAGGAAGGTCGCTGTAGCCAAGGTTCCTTTCGAAAGGTACTACTATTTTGAGGATGGCGAGTACATAGGTGAAGTCGGGGAGGAAGTAGCTCTCGAAACCGACATAGTGATGTGCCACGACGACCTGTGCGTTTTATTCTCCAAGGATGAACCCGTGCTCGTTATGGAGAGGACAGGGCAAAAGGAAGTAAGAGAATTTAAGGAACTTTAGTTTCCCTTTGTTACCTCTTCACTAAACCCAAACCAAAGTTAATATCCGAGCTAGGGCATGGCAACCACGTGGGCTGGTTAAAGGATGAGTTGCTCGGCGTTTTCGACATAGGGAAAACCAATAAAAAGTTCATGTTGTTCACTAGGGATTTACGTCCCCTAGAGGCTGAGGCCACTAGAATAGGCGAGGTCGAAATTAGCGGTCTTCTATGCGATGACGTGGAATCGGTGGTGCGCTGGGCCAACTCCGCTCTCTCCAAGTGGGCTAGAAAGATGTCCGCCATAGCTATTTCAACTCACGGGGCTACTCTAGCCTTTGTCGGGGATGGGGGAGAGTTGCTATTACCCATAGTTTCGTACAACTTCGACCCCGGCGAAGAGGTGAAAAAGGAGTTCTACGAAAGGTACGGATCGCCGGAGGAGCTTTACATGAAAACCGGCACGCCCCCGCTCGGCCAGCTGCTCAACGCCGGCGTTCAAATCTTCTGGGTGTCTAGGAGGTTCCCGGAGACCTACAAGCGGGCAAGAGTGCTCTTCTACCCAGGGTATCTGACGAAGGTTTTATCCGGCCTCGACTCAGCAGAGTTCACGTCCTTGGGCTGCCACACGTACCTCCTCGAGCTACCCGGTATAAGGTGGAGCAACGTGGCTGAGGACCTCAGCCTTCCAGAGCACATGCCCGAACCGATGGACGTGTGGGAGGCGCTCGGCAAAGCCGAGGGAGTAGTCTTCACCCCGGGTATTCACGACTCCAACGCAGCGCTGCTTCCCTACATCCTAGCGTACAACGGCGACTTTATCCTGGCCTCGACGGGCACATGGTGCGTGCTAATGTATCCGGGGGCCAAATTTGCCCCCTCCCGCGACGACCTCTACCGGGACGTGCTTTACTACGTTGACGCGCTGAGGAGGCCGGTTAAGGCTGCGCGGTTTAAGGGGGGTTATGAATTCGACCACTACGTTACCGTTATCAAAGAGCACTTCCGCGTAGACCCTCTAAGCTTCAGGCTCAACCGGGAGAAGGCGTCAGACCTGCTTAAGAAAAGTGGCATGTTCTTTGTCCCCACGCTAACCCCGGGGACTGGGCAATTCCCCTTCTCGAAACCCCGCGTAGTCGGGCGGATGGAAGACGCAGAGAGCGCATACTACTACCTCAACCTTTCCCTCGCGGTTCAAACCTGGTACGGGCTGAACCTGCTGGCGGGCAGGGGGAGGCCGCCGGTGTTCGTCCAGGGCGGCTTTGCCAGGAACGACGTATACCTGGCCTACCTGGCAACACTCTGGAGGGGGAAAGTTATCGCGGCCGAGTACCCTGAGGCCACAGGCTTGGGCGCTGCCATAACCGCCCTTTGCGCGCTGGAAGGCAGCACGGACCCCCGGAAGCTGAACCTAGATTTACCAATGATAAGCGGCGAAGTGGTGCGGCCACTTGAGGTGGAGGACCGGTATGTCCAGGAATACGTGGAGAGGTTCCTGGCCCTGTGCAGTTCTGAAGCGCCTAACTAAATCTCCTCGGCGAATTCGTTGCTGTGGAGGTGCAGAGGTGTCAGCACTTTAAACGCTTCAGCGTACCTGCAGTTTGCCAGCTTACCCATTATTCTCATGTAAGCCCTAAGCAGTTGCTCGAAAGCTGGCGAATCGCCCATCTGAGTTTTATGGGACTTAACAGCCTCCAGCTTGACATCGACATAGTCGGTTACATCTACGAACGTGTTCGGCTTCCTAGTCCAGTAGAAAGCTATGTAGCGGGGGGCGTGCGGGCTTAACCCCTCCTCCAAACCCCCCGGCAGGGAGTGGGGAAAGGGCGAAAAGAACGTGGCCTCCGCTGCTAGAAGACCGGTAGCGCGGTGATCTGGGTGGGCTTCGTAGGTCAACCAGGGGTCCGGCGTCATAATCATGTCAGGCTTATACTTCCTTATGAGCCGTATCAGCGCCCAGCGGAGCTCTAAGGTTGGCAGAAGCTCAGAGTCCCTGCAGTTTAGCCACACCAGCTCCTTCACCCCTAGAGCTCTGGCTGCCTCCTCCTGCTCCTTCCTCCTTAAGGCGGCCAGCTTCTCGGGCCACATTTGGGGGTCGGTCGTACCAAGCCTCCCGTCAGTTAACGTAACGTAGACAACTGTTACGCCTTTATTAGTCAGCTTGGCTATTGTGCCGCCGGCAGCAATGTCGGTATCATCCGGGTGGGGTTGAATGCACATCACTCTCTGGACAGAGTCGAACGCGCCTTTGACGTCGGAGGCGAAAAACCTTAAAGCGAAGTCCCACGCCTCGTCCGGCTTCAACCCCTCTATTATCTCTTCGATGCTCATACGTAACACGTGCTTCGCTACCCAAAAACCTTTGCTCAGCGGAGCGCGGAGCCGTTAAGCTTAACCCGGCTGAACGTCAGCTATCGTGTGAAGGTTTGCGTCCTCTACTCGGGCGGAAAGGACTCTAACCTAGCTCTGCTTAGAGCGAGCAGGCAGTACGAGATAGCCTGCTTGGTTACGCTGATCCCCTTTTCAGTGGAAAATTGGCTGTTTCATTACCCTAACGCCCACTTAACGAGTTTCCAAGCCGAAGCACTTGGCTTACCATTGGTTAAGCAGCCTTGCCCGGACGACAGGGAGGCCAGCCTCCTGGCACTGGAGAACGCGATTAGAGCCGCAGTAAAAGCCTACGGTGTAGAAGGAGTGGTGACCGGAGCTGTGAAGTCGGTGTACCAATTAAAGAGCTTTAAAGCCGTTTGCGAGCGCTTAGGTCTCGTATGCTTAAACCCTCTGTGGATGGAGGACGAGGTATCGCTCCTTCGCGAGGTTGTAAGGAGCGGAATTGTGGCTATTTTCACAAGAGTTGCCGGTTACCCGCTAGGCAAGTCCCTGCTGGGGAAGCGGATTGATGAAAGGGCTGTCGAGCTCCTGGCTTCGCTAAAGTCGTACGTTAACCCCTCAGGCGAGGGCGGAGAGTACGAGACATTCGTCCTGGACATGCCACTCTTCAGAAAGCGCATCCAACCACTAAGGTGGAGGATCGAGGGAGACGACTACGACGCCTCCCTGATCGTCGAGGAGGTTTCGCTCCTCGATAAAGCTACAGCTTCTTAACCGGTATATCGATCTTCAGCTTCTTAGCGAGTTCCTTATACCTGTTCCTCACGGTAACCTCTGTGACCTGAGCAGCTCTAGCCACCTCCTTTTGGGTTCTCACTTCACCTCTGCGTAGAGCTGCAATGTAGATGGCAGCAGCAGCTAAGCCGGCCGGGTCCTTCCCGGCGGTTATTCCGACCTGCTGGGCCTGTTTCAAGATTTCTATTGCATCTCTCACAGTAGCCGCGCTCAGCTTAAGCACGCTGCCTATCCTAGGGGCAAAGTCCACTGGGGTGGGGAGAGGCACTCTAAGCATGGTCTCCCTTAGCAGTAGCCTGTAGCACCTGGCAACGTCCTTCCTCCCGGACCTGGTATACCGTGCGATTTCGTCAAGTGTCCTAGGTACCTTCATCTCCCTGCAAGCGGCATATACAGCCGCGGCTACCACGGATTCGATCGATCTACCGCGGACCAAGCCGCTTTCTAGCGCCCGCCTGTAGATATCCCTGGCTCTATCAAGTACCCTTTTCGGAAGGCCTAGCTGAGCGCCTAACCTGTCTAGCTCCTGCTGAGCCTGCCCCAGGTTTCTCTCGAGGCTCGACTGGGCGCGGGCTCTCATGTGCCATCGGCGCAACCTGAACATCTCGACCTTCTTCCTCAGGCCCAACTCACGACCCGCCGAGTCCTTGCTTCTCCAGTCAATATCCGTCGCTAGCGCGTCAGGGGTGAACCTTGAGAGAGGAGCGCCGGTCCTGCTGCGTTTCTCCCTCTCTTCGCTGTCGAAGGCTCTCCACTCAGGGCCCTTGTCTATCTCCCTTTCACTTACAACGTAGCCGCAAACTGCGCAGATGATCTCTCCCCTAACTGGATCGTAAATGAGCCTGTCACTTCCGCAGTGGGGGCAGCGCCTTACCTCCTCTATAAGGTAAAGCTTTTTTATAAGCTCCTCACTAAAATTGTTACTGTTGGAACCCATGGTTTCCACCCGAAATCCTTTTAAAAGGGCTTTAATGACCCCTATTTAAACTTTCCTATACTTATTTTCCGACGTGGACCGCATCCGAATTTAAGATTTTTCAATCGCTGAGGCGATGCTTTCCACTGCCCTTAAAACCCTCAGCACGTCGTCAATCAACGCTCTAGCTTTAGCTACCGGGTCACTACACCAGCAAGACACTTCGGCAGCGATTGTATTCGACTCGTAAGTTGTGGACACCCTTGAGCAGGGTCTCGTCTCATTATCAGGAAGTAAAGCGGCGGTTATAAACCCCCCCTCTCTGTCATTGACGCGGAGGCGGAGGACGATACTGACTGAGGATATCATCCTTCCTCCACCTCTCTAGCAAGCAGCTTTACGAACTGGTCTACGCTGTTCGCCGGTATCGTAGCACCCCCCGCATTCTCGTGACCGCCCCCTACACCTCCCACCTCGCTTGCGAGCCTTGAGAGGAGCTTGCCAACGTTTAGCTTCGCATGCCCACATTTCCTCGCAGAAACTTTAACCCCCTCTGGCGAGTCAACAAGGACTAGCAGCAATTTATTGCCTTTTATCGAGAGGGATAAGATGGACGCTATAGCTCCGCTCATTCTCTCGTTGAGGAAACTTTTACCCCTCAGGTCGACGATTACACAACCAGCGACATCTTTAGTTAGGTTCTCTTCTCTAACGCTTTTGAAAGCTTTAGCCAATATGGTTCTATACTGCCCCACTATATCGACCGCTCGCAGCAGCACCTCTCCCCTTGCACCCAGCCCAATAGCCAAAGCCAAGTCGTGGAACCCCAACCTACCGTTCGCGTTCAAAAGCTGCGCGTACTCCCTAGCGTCGTGTAGCGGGCTGTCCTCGGGTTCCGAAAGGATGACGTAGGTAGCTCCATATATCCGCTCAGCTTCGGTGACTGAGTAACCCATGCTGATGAGTCGCTTCACGAGCTCCGAGGCCAGCCTTTTACGCTCGTCAGTTTTCAAATCGCTTAAAGTTCTGAAATTTTCTCCAACTGCGGGCTCGATGCCGATGCTTTTAAGGAACGAGAGCGCCCCTCCCTCATCCCCTGTGATTCCCGGGAGGAATGGGTCGAGCATGGAGGCTAGGGACTTAACCAGCGGCCTTTTCGCGCCGGGGATTCTGAGTTCCATGCGTTCCTCAAGGAGTCTAGCGTTAACCCCCTCCCTAGCGATTTCCTCGTTTAAACCAACTAATTTGAATCGCCTACCCACGTCCTGGCGATCCCCGAGAGCGCCAACCACCGCTAGCGGCGCGTATTTCACTGCGGTTTCCCCCTCCAGCTCTTTAGCCAAGAGGTAAGCGAGCCCTGAGCTGCTAATTTCGGATGACCCGTTTATCTCGAACCTGTGCGGGTTTACTTCGATAACCTCCCCGCTTTTCTCCCCAGGCTGGTGGTGATCGAGCACGATGACCCTGCCTTCGAGCCTTGAGAAAGCTGGGAGAGCAGAGCTGCCCATATCTAAGGCTAGGATGAGAGGGTACCCTTGAGCCACCCCCTCTAAGCGCGATAGAGCCGCCTGAGTCAGCTGCTCGAGAATAAGCACGTGAACAATAAAGCTCCTAGCAATTAACGCGGAGATAGTTATCGAGGCTGCCGAAAGGCCATCTGCATCGTAATGGGAAATTACTAGGGCGCGTTGCCCCTTCGCGTCATCTATGGCGTTAGCTGCTGTAGCTAGCGCGCTTTTGAGATTTTCGTAATCACCCACAGTGAGGTAGAGCAGGGTACTCTTTAACGGTTTGCCTTAGGCGAAGATGCTGATTCTCTCCGGCCTATACTCCCAATCCGGCGGCAATCTGCCCACTCTTTTATAGTACTTGGCTAGTCTCCGTATCTTAGATTCTATTAGCTGCAATCCCCTTTTCGAGTGATAATCCTTCGGGTGCTCCTCTAAGTGTCTCCTCACTCTGACAGCTCTCCTCATCAGGTTCATCAAGTCTTCGGGTATCTCGGGCTCCAACCCTCTCTCCCTGAGAATCCTTGTAATTTTCTTTCCAGCAACTGCTTTGGCCAGCGGTATCCCATACTGATCTCTGAGCATTATCCCTATCATCGATGGGGGGTAACCTTTCCTGTACAGCGTTGCCACCAGCTCCTCGACTTCCTCAGGCCTAGCTGTAACCCACTCGGGCTTTGTTAGCTTCGCAGGCCGGGTCGAGTGGGACCTACCCTTCTCGTGACGTTTATTCACGGGGGTTGCTAACCGTTGCTGCTAAAAAACTTGCGTTTTCCTCCGCTCGGACACGTACCTCCCCCGCCTCCTTATCTCTGCCACCTTGAGTTCAATGGCTTTTCTAGCTGCTACGCCTCTCACCTCCTCGTACCCGCGCAGGAAAGCCGAGTAGAGGGTGGGGGAGAGTGAAGGATGGGTGCTTTCGAGCGAGCGCAACATCAAGTGGACGTCCACGCCTTGCTCTTCGAGCTCGTTGCTAAACGATCCAAGCCCGAAGTCGATCAAGTACACTTTACCCGACGAGGCTATAACGTTGGACGTAGTGAGATCCCCGTGCACAATCCCCCTGCTGTGCAGCAGAGCCGCGTAGTAACCCAACCTGTTGAATACGGCGTCGGGGCACTCCAGTTTGGAGAGAACGTCTTTTAGCTTTACGCCGGGGATGTAGTCGAACAAGATCAGGCACAGCTCTGGGTCGACGAAGAGCAGGGAAGGCGCAGGTACGCCGAGCTTCTTGGCTTCGCCTACGAGCCTTGCCTCGAGGACTGTTCTGCTTTCCCTTAGGGCTTTATCCAGCCTTTGATCCCTGTACGGTTTCGGGAGCCTATGCTTAGCAACAGCATCAAAGTGCATCCACTTACACCTTAGGACTACGGCCTCGGCACCTATACCCAGCAGCTTAAGAGGTTCGGCGCCCAGCTCCGCCAGGAGCTTCCAGGTAGAGGCGACGGGTCTTGGCAGATTTTCCACGCCTCCGAACATTGAAACCTCTCATTTTAACCTTTATTAGAAACAAAACTTTTTAAAGGGAAGGTATTACACGCGCGTACTTTAGGTGGACGCAATGTTTAAACTTGTAGAATGCGAGGGCGTTGTAAGAGTACCACCCTCTCTCATGACCCTTCCTCTCAAGGAAGCGGTTCTCCAAGTTCTCAGGAGCGAGTATGGGAGCCAAGTGGTAAAAGACCTGGGGATAATCATCGGCGTCCTGGACGCCGATGCCTCCGAGTACGGAGTAATAGTGCCAGGCGACGGCGCCCTTTACCATAAAGCACGCTTTACCTTCCTAGTGTACCAGCCGATGCTTCAAGAAGTCGTTGAAGGCGAGGTGGCGGTGGTCGAGTCCACCGGCCTGCTCGTTAGGCTCGGGCCTATCGAAGGCTACATTCACAAAAGCCAGATAATGGACGACGCGGTTTCGTACAGCAGGGAGCAGAACGTGGTGATAGGTGAGAAAAGCGGGAGAGTTCTCAGGAAAGGCGACGTGGTAAGAGCCAGAATCGTTGGTGTGAGCTACGGTAGCCGAAAGCAGGCTTTGAGAGTTCAGCTTACGATGAGGCAGCACTGCTTAGGTAAGATAGAGTGGATAAGGGAGGAGGTTAGCAAGAAGCTAGCTAAGGCGGAAGCTAAAGGTGGGGAACGTTGAGGAGGAGAAGGGCCCCGCTTAAAGCGTGTATACGGTGCAAGGCTCTCTCCCCTCCCTATACACAAGTATGTCCGAACTGCGGGTCCAGGGATTTCAGCGAGGAGTGGGAGGGCATGGTGATAATATTCGACATAGAGAAGTCGGAGGTCGCGAAGAAGCTTAACATATCGCAGCCCGGGCGTTACGCGATTAAAGTGAGGGCGTGAACCGGTTAAGGCTCAAGAGCGAGTACAGGAATGCCCTGCGGCTGCCCATAGGCTTAGCGCTGTACAAACCCCCTCGGGAGGCCGCTGAGACAATTAGGGAAATGGTTGAGGCGTTGAAGCCGCAGCTTGTAGTCAGCGTCGGCGACTTTGTGACAACCAACCTCTTATTTAGCGGGCTGAGACCGGCTGTCGCGATCGTCGATCTCAAAAGCAGGAGGCGCGAGTACAATGTGGACTGCGCAGAGCTATTTAGAGGTTACACTGTCCTTAGGTGTAAAAACGAACCCGGCACTCTTTCGCAGGAAGCCATCGGAGTGGTCGAGGGGGCCGTAAAGGAGGCCGTCAGGGGGCGAAACGTGGTGATCATCGCCGAAGGTGAGGAGGACCTGCTGGCGCTCCCGGCGATTGCCGCGGCTCCTACGGGGTCCTTCATAATATATGGTCTATGGCTCGGAGCAGCGGTAGCTGTAATAAGCCACCCCCGCATCGCCGATGCTGTTGAAAGGTTCATTCGAATCGCCTTCGAGCCAGTCCTCTGAGCGCGCGCTTTTTATAGGGTTAGGTAACTGGGCTCTACGTGGCAAAGGGGGTAAATCTGGAGATCTTGGAGTCTAGGGACAACCGGCTGGTCGAGCGGAGGGAACTGACTGTAAGAATCGTCCATTGGCCGGAAGGTACTCCGCCGAGGCAGCTTATCCGGGAGCATATAGCTAAAATCCTGGGCGTAAACCCTGACACAGTGTACGTTAGGAAAATAACAACGGAGTACGGCTCCTGCGAAAGCCTGGCTAGAGTTCACGTCTATGACACGGTGGAGAGGGCGTTGAAGTTCGAGCCTGAGCATGTAGTTAAGAAGAACCGGGGCGAAAGCAAAGGAGGTGAGAAAGGTGGCTAGCGTCCACAAGCTCTACGAATTCGATTACTCTTCAGGAACAATAAAGCTGAAGAACAGGAAGTGTCCGCGCTGCGGCTCCGTAATGGCTCACCACAAGCAGCCTGAGGAGCGTTACCACTGCGGGAAGTGCGGCTACACGGAGTTCGTCCGCGCGCGGAGGAAGGGTAGCCGTGGGAAAGGATGAACCTCTAGTGCTAGGGATTGAGAGCACAGCCCACACATTTGGAGTCGGCATAGCAACACCCAGGGGAATTCTCGTATCCGCGGACTCAATTTACCAGCCTAGGGCGGGGGGTATCCACCCGAGGGAAGCGGCAGAACATCACAGCAGGAGCGCCGGGAGGGTTTTAGCGGAGGCTTTAAGGGAAGCAGGGCTAAGGATAACCGATATTGACGCCATTGCCGTGGCCCTCGGCCCCGGGATGGGGCCGTGCCTAAGAGTGGGGGCCACTCTCGCGCGTTATCTCGCCGCCAGGTTCTCCAAGCCCCTGGTGCCGGTGAACCACGCAGTAGCCCACGTGGAGGTAGCCAGGCTTTCAACCGGCTTTAAGGATCCCTTGGTAGTCTACATCGCCGGGGGGAATACCCTCATTAC
>CALHPJ010000012.1 GCA_938036345.1 uncultured Thermofilaceae archaeon
TTGGCAGGACTTTCAGGAATATTTCCCTGAGGGCAACGAATAGGAATAGGCATCCGTAACCGGTGCAGAAGCCAACGACTGCCGGGAGCACTTTCTTTTCTAACGCTTCAATCCCACCTATTCTCGTGATTACGTACTTGAGGATTAATGCCACGACCGCGTTGAGCCACATGTATTCGTTGAGCCATAAGCTGATACTTAAAGCGGCGGGGTTTATGATGAACCAAGGCCACCTGGCCCTAGCAACGTAGAAACCTCATTGTTATCTATTGCTGCGTGGCCAGCCGCGCTGATAAGCGGTATGGTGTGGATCACCGGAGGTGTAGGAGTTAAGACTCGTTCAGCGGCATGTTAGGTGTGCTGCTCGTGGGGGAGGCTCTTGCTAGATACCTCCACATACCGTTCTCATCGATGGGCATAATTACCGGTTGTATGGGTATTCCACCGTATACGATACCGGTATTCGTGGGATCGGCGCTGAGCAGATTTGTACTGGGAAGGTTCATTAAAGATTGGGAGAGCCGAAAAGCCGTAATCGCAGCGGGCTTGGTAACGGGCCAGGGCATCATACTCAGCATAGGTGTTGCCCTGATGCTGCTGTCTAAGGCTACGTGGGTTAAACCCTGGTGAATTCTATCAGTAATTGCTTAGAGACAAGTTATTTGAGATGAGAACCTGGTTGCGCGGCTGGGGTGAGTGAAAGAGGGCTAGCGAAGCCGGTTCCAAGCTATACAAGTTTGGCACATTTTAACGCTAATCCCCGTGCGTCAATTAATTCACGGTATAACCTCTTGCGCTCAAACGATTGCTCTCTGGATGGTGAGCCAAGAACAGCTAACGTGGCACTAACTACTGCTAGCGCAGCAGCAACCGAGGGCCGATGCAACCGTAGCACCTCAAGGGGGCTTTGCCCCTATGCTTCCCTCAGCAGGTCTTCAGCGTTCTCCCTCAGGATCCTCCTCAGCGCGCGGGCGGGCAAATCCAAGCTTAGGAGGAAATTGAGGTGTGAGCGATCGGGGCCGTACTGCCCCTCCTCCGACAGACATGGGAAATCCGTTCCGAAGACGAGTTTATCTTGGAACTCCCCGAGGAATGTAGCTGCGTGCTCGAGATCCCTCTTCAGCGCGTTGAGCCCGGAGGTTGCGGAGATGTCGGCGTAGAGGTTGTCGAAGCGCCTGAGCAGCCTGTGGACTAAGCCCTCCCCCTTAATTGGCCCGCTCGGGTACAGCTCCGGGCCGCGCTCAGCGGATATGTGGGACCACCAGCCAGGGCCGTGCACTACCAGCTTCAAGTCGGGCAGCTCTCTTAGGACCGAGGGGAGCGACTCGATGCCGTAGCAATAGTGGAAGAGCGGCCCCTCCTCCACGTGCACCAGGGCTGGCACGCCCAACTCCTCCGCCTCCTTGAGCAGCCTGACAACGCGCGGGTCGTCGATCCTCAGCTGAACCTTAAGCTCGCCGAGGCCGCGGCAACCCTCGCAAACGAGTTTCCCAAGCCCGGACGCCGCGCAATCCAGGAGCGGGTCAGGGCAGCAGAACGGGATCAAGCGGCCGCCCAGACCTTTAACGGCTTCGAGCAGCTGCTCGCTCGAGAGGAAGGTCGCGTAAGGGTCCGACCGCGGCGGGAGCGAGTGGACAACAGCGCGCTCTACCCCGACTTCGTCCATGTAGCTCAGCAGGTCGTCGATGCCGGACCTAACCCACCCCTTCAGCTTCGGGTGGAAGGAGCGGACTTCGCCGAGGTGCGCGTGGAAGTCTATCGGCGGCACGGGCAGCGGCCGGGAGCCCATACCGATCTCTCAAAGCCGGTGGGAAATACTTAACGCCCCCGCACGGAGCGGTCCGCCGCCCGGGGGCGGCTGGGAGCCGGCGTCCCCCCCGACTATGCTTGCCGCTCGAGGCGGAGCTCCCTACCCGGGAGGGGGCGATAAAAGCTTTGGGCACTCTTAGGCCAGTCCACCCAGCAAGTGGGTGTAGCGGAACATCGAATCGGGCGCGAGCGTCGCTGCAACCCCGCTCCCGGACTCCCCCGCGACCTCGAGGGCGGCTGCAACGTTGGCGCCAGTTGATAGGCCGCCCAGAACCCCCTCCTCCTTAGCCAGCCTTAGCATCGTTTCGTAGGCCCTCCGGTAATCCACCTCCACCAGCGCGTCGATGAGCCCCGAGTACCTTTCATAAATGGGGGATACCGTGCTTGTAGCGAGGCCCTCGATCGCTTCGCCGAGGGTTGGGCGGCCAGTGGCTATGGGGGACCCTCTGGGCACGACCCCCACGATCCTCGTCTTTGCCCCCCTTTCCTTAAAAAATTTGGAGACGCCGGCTATCGTCCCCGCTGTGCCGATCCCCATCACGAAGACGTCGGGCCAGCCCCCCAGCTGCGAGTAGAGTTCGGCGGCCGTTGTCTCGCAGTGGGCCCTCGCGTTAGCCTCGTTCTCGAACTGGTTGAGGAAGACGCCGCCCCGCTCCTCGGCTAGCCTCTCCGCGACCCTCACCGGGTGCTCCGGGTGGTCGAAGGGGACCCTGGGCGCGAAAACCACCTCGGCTCCGAGGGCTTTAATCACCGAAACCTTGGCTGGGGAAGCCCCCTCCTCGACGACTATCACAGCCTTGTAGCCCAGCTGCGACGCGAGCCAGGCTACCGAGATGGCTGTGTTCCCGCTCGAGGCCTCGACCACTACACCCCCGGGCCTCAGCAGCCCCCTCCTCTCGGCCTCCCTTACCATGTAGAGGGCGATCCTATCCTTGTGGCTCCCGGTGGGATTCATGTACTCGAGCTTCACGTAGATCTGAGCCCCCGGGGGCGGGATCCTCCGCAGCCTCACCAAGGGTGTGTTGCCGATGAGCTCTACCACGCTACCGTAGGGCCCCACAGGGCGCTCATTCAGCGGTATGCTTAAAAGGAAAACGAGCCGCCGCAACCGGGAGGGTAGGGCTCCCCCGCGGGTGGGCGATGGCTCTATGCGGCGGGGCCGGGCGCAGGTATTTTTAGCCACCGCGGGTGCCGCAACCGTGGAAAACCCCGTCGAGAAGCTCATAGTGGACGTGTTTGAGGGGGTGACGGAGGCCGTACCCTTCAACATCCGCCACGAGTACTGGTACCACGTAAACAGGGCGGCGAAGACCCTGCCGCGCGAATGCGAGGGGCTCGACCTGCCGGACATCTGCAGGCTGTGGGGCGCCACCTGGAGGTGCTACAGCGGCTACTACGTCGAAAGCTGCGTGAAAGTGGAGTACGAGAACGTGGTTTTCAAAACCGAGGCGGTCGGCGGCAGGACCCTCGTCTCCGTCCAAACCCCCTACGGCGAGCTGAGGAGGGTGGTCGCGCACGACCGGTACGGGTTATCGGCTCAAACCCTGGAGTTCCCCGTGAAGGGCGTCGGCGACTTCAGAGCACTCGAGCACCTGCTGGAGGGCGTTAAGGTCGAGTTCGACCACGCGGCGTACGAGAGGCTCAAGCTGCGGGCGGGCCCGCAGGGTTTTGTCACCTACTTCTTCCCGCACAGCCCCCTGCAGGCGCTGTTCCTCGACTGGGCCGGTATCCCAACAACCGTGAGGCTGCTTAGGCTGGAGAGGGAGAGGGTTGAGGGGCTTATGGAGACCATCCACGAGTACAACTGGGTGTTCTACAGGGAGCTGGCACGCTCGCCCATCAGGGTCCTCAACTTGGGGGAGAACATCGACGTGAGGATAACCTCCCCCGAGCTTTTCAGGAGGTACTGCCTGCCCGTTTACGCAGAGGTTGCGGACTACCTGCACGGCTACAACAAGTACGTCCACATACACGTCGACGGCTACGCTAAGCAGCTGCTCCCGCTGCTGAGGGAGTCGGGGCTCGACGGCGTGGAGGCCTTAACGCCGAAGCCGGTCGGCGACTTCACGCTGGAGGAGGCTAGGGAGGGGATCGGCGACATGGTGGTCCTCGACGGGATACCTTACCTCCTCTTCCTGCCCCACCTCGACCTGGAGCTGCTGAAGAAGTTTGTGCACAGGACCGTGGAGCTGTTTAGGGGCCGGCTGATCCTGGGCATCTCCGACGAGCTCCCACCCCCGGCCGACCTGGGAAGGGTGAAGCTGGTCTCCAGGATGCTCAAGGAGCTGAGCAATTCGTCCTAGCGGCGGCCCGCTGCGGGGTCGGTACGCGGGCTGCAGGCTTAGGGTAGGTTGGAGGGTATCAAGGCCCTCAGCACGGGTTCCACCCACCGGTTGCTCGGTATATCGTAGAGTATGAAGTCGCTGTCGAACTGCCAGTAGGCCCAGCTCCACCCCAGGCTCTCCGCCAGCCTAGCTACGAAGCTCAGGTAGCGGACCCGCGAGACCATCGAGGCTTTATCATAGACCCCGAACTCCCCCAGGAAAATCGGCCTGCCGCGGGACTCCGCCCACGACTGGGCTTTGCTGAAGTCCCTCCTTATCGCCTCCTTCTCCCCCTCAGTCCCACCCCACTCGACGCCGACTTTACCCTCCAGCCCGGCCCACTTAGCGCCCTGGTGGGTGAACTGGAAAGGCTCGTAGTAGTGCACGGTTACGATTATCCCCCGGTCCTCCTCAGGCAGCTCGAGCCTCTCGAGGTATTTGATGCTGTTCCAGAAGGCCGGCCCTATGATCACGCCCCTATCCGGGTTGGTCTCCCTAACTATTTGCAGAGCCTCCTTGAGGAGGGAGTTCCAGAGCTCCGGTGTCAGCTGGCTGTTTGGCTCGTTTAGAAGCTCGAACAAAACCTCCTCCGGGTAGCCGCTGTACCTATCGCTCACCTGCCTCCAGAAGGAGAGGAACTTGCCCTTAAGCTCCAACGGGGCTTTACCCATCGCAACGAACTCGTGAAAGTCTAGGACCGCCAGCAGCCGGTTCTCGAGAGCCTGCTCGACAGCCCAGTCCAGCACGCCGAGCCAGTAGCTTGTGAGGTTTCCGCTGCTGTCAATCCCTCCGTCCCGGAGAGGGTGCAGGCATATCCTCACGCTGCTGAAACCCGCCCTCTTTATCAACGCAAAGTGCTCGTCCCTCATCCGGGCCTCATCCCTAGACCTCCAAACGGGGTCGTAGCCTAGGATGTTCACCCCCCTCCCCAACCTCCTATTCAGCTCGAAAACGTCCATTTCCCTTCCCCCTCCCGACTGGGGAAGGTATTTATCCCTGCGCACAGGCCGCTGCCCACGCCGAGGCGAAGTTTATTAGCACGGCCCCGCCCCTCGGGCGTGCTTACAGGGGAGCTTTACCTCGCCGACCCGTACGCCAGGAGGTGCGAATCCCGCGTCACCGACATAGAAAGGGTGAAGGGTAGGCGCGCGTACATCACGCTGGATAGAACCATCTTCCACCCGCTCGGCGGAGGCCAGCCCTCGGACGAGGGTGTGATCTCCGGCAGCTCAGGCGTTTTCGAGGTGAGGAAGGTGATCAGGGTCGGCTCGGCGATTAAACACTGGGGCTCCTTCGCCAGCGGCACCCTAAGCGTGGGCGACGAAGTGACCTGCGAAATCGACTGGGGGAGGAGGTACAAGGTCATGCGCTTGCACACGGCTGGGCACGTACTCGACTACGCTATGCTCCAGCTTTACGGCAGGCTCGTAGAGACGCTCGACGCGTACCACGGCCCACCGGAGCCGTACCTCGAGTACAACGTTGAAGCGAAGCCGGATGCCGGGGAACTCGAGCGGCTAGCCAACGAGATCGTGTTGCGAGCCCTCCCCGTCGCAGTGCGCATCGTCCCCGCGGGGGAGCTGGGGAAGCATGTGTACAACGCCCCCAACCTTTCGAGGCTACCCGGGGCCGATAGGTACAGGATAGTCGAAATCCCCGGCGTCAATGCGATGCCCTGCACAGGGACGCACGTCTCGAACACGAGGGAAGTGGGTAGAGTGCGCATCTTAAGGGTTGAGAAATTCAGGGGGTACGTGGTTTTCTACGATGTCGAGTGAGGGCGGCACAGCCGCCTTAGCCCCTCGAATGCCCGGTAACGCGCCGGAGGTTAAGCGCGCTTAACCTCCGGCAGCTTTCCCTGATGGCTTCAGCCCTCCTCGTGCAAGCCTCAGCCAGCTCCCGCAGCTCGGGTTCCTTGGAAAGCCTTTCAAGAAGGGCTTTAGAGCTGGCAGCTTCTTCGCAGATGCTGGATAGGTGCCTCTCCCTTAACACCTCATCGACTATCCTCTCGCCCTGGAGCTTCGGCCCGCCCTCCATAAACCCCTCCGGGTAGTACCAATCCTTCAAGCGCGTGAAACCCAGTTGAAGCAGCTCGAACCCCAGCCTAGTTAAAGCCGGGGGGATCCCCAGCCTTAAAGCCCTAGCCGTCTCGGGGTCGTACAGGTACTCGACGTACAGCAGGTCCCCGCCGCTCAGGGTCTCGGCCAGGCTTCTCAGCAGTTCCCGCTCTAGGTTTGAACCGGCGAAGCGGAAGTAGTGCCCGCACAGCTCTGCACGCCCCACGACGGCGAATACCTCAGCCCAGCGCCCGTAGTACGGAGGCCTTCCCCGAAAGTACTTTACGACGAGCAGCCTTGCTCGGTCGCCGCAGCGTTGAAGGTGCAGCTCAAGGTTAACTTCCTCTTTAAATCTGCCGGGTTTTTCCTCAACAGCAAGGGAGAAGCCGGGGGGCTTGGGCAGCAGCTCTAGGGCTTCCCTGAGTCCTTCCACGGAAATGCCTGCGCCGGTGCCGCTATATTACTTACGCCTCGCTGCCGGCCCCCGATTTGCGAACAAGGTTGCCGCAGCTTCCGGCAAAGGTTATTTTTAACCTAATTTTGGTTAGACTTTGTGATACTCTGCTACGGTCGATGGGTTTATATGATTGCCTTTCATAACCTGAGCGGCAGCGTAGGTGAAACGCGTGAGCGAAGTCCCTGTTATTCTGAGCAGGTTAGCCGAAGCCGAGAGCAAGTACGCCGAGGAGCTGAGGAAGCTCGCGTCTTCGATACGGTACACCGCCGCGTTATCCGCCATCTTCGCCGCCCTATCGAAGGACTCGGAGAAGCACGCGGAGCTGTACGAATCCCTGCTTAAAATCGTGGGTGAAACCGCTCAGCCGCGAATCTTCAACGAGGACCTGAAACTCGTAGGCGAGGCCATCGACAGGCATATCGAAACCGAGAGGAGGATGATCGAGGAGAGCAGGAAGCTTCTCGATAAGATCGAGGATTCCCGCGTCAGGTTGCTGCTAGCGGCTATCTACGAGGACGAGGTGAAGCACCACAAGCTCCTCACGGATATCAAGGATAAGATCGCGAAAATCCAGACGCTCACGGAGGAAGAGTTCTGGAACGCGGTCTGGAGAGATAGCCCGTGGCACGGAGCTCCCGGCGGCTAGCCTAGGCTCTTTAAAAATATATCCCTTTTTACAACGCAGCTGAGAACTGTAGGTAGTACGGAAACTCTCCCTTGAAGGTTACTTATTTAAACTGCCTGGAGGATCGCCGGGTATGGAGAGAGCTAGGCTGGTGGTACTGCTCGTATTCTTCAGCTTCCTGCTGTTTCACAACGCCGATCGGTTCGTCATATCGGCCGTAGCCCCGCAGGTTATGGAGGATTTCAGGGTGGGTTACGGCGAACTCGGGCTCGTGTTCTCCCTAACGGGCTTCGTCGCCGCTGCGCTTTACCCTGTGTGGGGCTACCTCTACGACCGCTACTCGAGAAGGCTTCTAGTCAGCTTAGCGGCTGTGATCTGGGGGGTTACCTCCCTCGTCAACGCCCTGTCCAGAACCTTCAGCGAGTTCTTCGCCACAAGGATTTCCACGGCCGTAGACGACGCGGCGCCGCCCGGCATGTCCAGCCTCGTGCTCGACTACTACGAGCCGGAGAAAAGGGCGAGGGCCATTGGCGTCTTAAACACTACGGGCCCCCTGGGAGCCATACTCGGCTCCGTGCTATCGCTGAGCCTAGTGGCAGCCGGCCACTCCTGGAGGGCAGCCTTCTACATCACCGGCTCCATCGGGGTCCTTTCCGGCGTTTTAACCTACCTGCTGGTCAGGGACGTGCCCAGGGGGAGCTCCGAGCCCGAGCTCAGAGGGCTGCTCACCCGCGAAGTGTACAGGGCGAGGCTCTCGGACCTCCCGAGGCTGCTGAAGAACGTATCCCTAACATTCCTATTCCTCCAAGGCTTCTGGGGCGTATTCCCGTGGGCCGCGATAAACTACTGGATCATAACTTACATGCAGGTTGAGCGCGGGATACCCCCTGAGACAATCATGTACGTAATGGTCCTTTGGCTCCTAGCGATGAGCGCGGGTAACGTGGTAGCCGGCTACGCGGGCGACTACGTTTACAGGAAGAGCGTTAGGGGGAGGGCCGCTTACGGCGCGGTCATCGTGTTCCTCTCAGCTGTGCTGATATACTTGACGATTAGGGCTGGGACATTCGATGAATTCTTCGCCTACGGGCTACTCACCGCGTTCGTGATACCCCAGGCCGGCCCCCAGGTCTCCTCCATGTGGGGCGACGTAGTCGAGCCGGAGCTCCGATCAAGCGCAGCGGCTTTCCAGGCTTTCTTCGAGAACGTTGGCAGCAGCGCGGCCCCGGCGGTAGTGGGCTTTCTAGCGGATGCGTGGGGGCTGGGGAACTCGATAATGTGGATCAGCTTTTGGACGTGGATGCTCTGCTTCATCTTTTTCTCGGTGCTAGCCCTCGTGATCCCGAGGGACGTTAAAAGGCTGAGGGAAACACTGAAGCGGAGGGCTGAGGAGCTTAAGGAGAGTGGGTGAGGGCCTACAGGTACTTCCAGATGCCGACCCCCCTGTAGTTGTACACTATCGTTTTGTAAGCGGTGACGTGCTCGATCGAGTAGCCGATCCCCTCCCTCCCTACGCCCGACTCCTTCCTACCCCCGAACGGGTAGTAGCCGACCCCGTGCCTAGGCATGTCGTTCACGTATATGGCCCCGAATTCGAGGAACCTCGCAAACTTCCTTATGCGGTTCACGTCGCGTCCGAAAATCGCTGCGTCGAGCCCGTACCTCCTGCCGTTCGCAAGCTCGATAGCCTCGTCATCGTTCTCGAAGGCCGTTACCAGGGCAACCGGGGCGAAGATCTCCTCCCTGTACAGCTTAAGCCCCTTTAGAACGCCCTTGTCGAGCACTTCAACTAACGTGGGCTCAACGTACGTCGCTCCGAGCCGCTTCCCGCCGTGGAGAACCTTGCCACCGAGCTTTACAGCCTCCTCAACCGCCGACAGCATCTCGTCTACGGTGGCTGGGTCTATCACCGGCCCCATTGCGGTGTGGGGGTCGCGGGGGTCGCCTACCCTCACCTTCGAAAGCTCGTCCACGAGCCTTCTGACGAACTCCTCGTAGATGGGGCCCTCCACGAGGACTAGCTTGATGGCGTCGCACCGCTGGCCCGCGTAGCTGTAGATGCCGGCCGCAACCCTCTCCGCAGCAAAGTCGAGGTCGGAGTCCGCCAGCACTAGGGCGGGGTCTCCGCCGCCCAGCTCCATGACGAACTGCTTTATGCCGGCCGTGGCCAGCACCTTCTTCCCGGTCGAGCTGCTGCCCGTGAGGCTGATGACGCTTACCCTCTCATCCGCCACCAGCCGGTCGCTCTCCCTCCCCGGGACGGTTAAAACGGCGAAAGCCTCCCTCGGGAAACCGGCTTCCTCCACAAGCTTGGCGAACATGAGCACCGGTAGGGGGTCCGCGGAGGGCGGCTTCACCACGACCGCGTTGCCGGGCACAACGCTGTAGGCGAACTTGGATACTGTGTCGAACAGCGGGTAGTTGAAGGGGATTATCGCCAGGACCAGCCCGTAGGGCTCCCTCCGGACGATGGCCTCCGTCTCCGCCGTCGTTGGATCCCAGTCGCCGGGTGTGTACTCCCCGAAAATCTTCCTAGCGTCTAAGTCCGCCCTCCTCAGCCTGTCGATGCTCGCGCTCACCTCGCTCAACGCCTGGCCCCTAGTCTTCCCGCTGTTCACCACAAGCGAGTCCGCGAGCGCGTCCTTATGCTCCTCCATGAGGTCAGCAACCCTCTCCAGTATCTCCAGCCTCCTGTAGCCGGGCGTGTCCCTGATCCTCCAGCGGCCCGCCTTGTACACGGTTTCCAGGATCCTATCGACCTCCTCCCAGCTCAACCTCGGGACTTTGGCGATTACGCTCAAGTCGATCGGGCTCTTAACCTCCGTAAACGCCTTGCCCTCGATCCACTCGCCGGCCGCGTAAGTTTTGAACTTATAAACCCCATCCTCCTCCGTTAAAATGTCCTTGAACAGCCGGTCGTGTAAAACCAACAGCCCCATACTTGCCGGTTCTCGACGGCGTCATATTAAAGCCTTTCTAGCTGGATAGGATACGCTTAAGACCCCCTTCGGGGCAGTACACTTGGGTGGGTTGGCTGAGCGCTGTGGAGAGGCTCGGCGAAGACGCCGTGAGGAGGTACTTGAGAGCAGGCTACATGCTCGTCGGGAGGCACTCTGCCGTGGAAGTGTGCAGGTGGACGAAAAGCGCCTTGAGGGGCGGGCACATGTGCTACAAGCGCTGGTACGGCGTCAGCAGCCACCGCTGCATCCAGATGACACCGGTGCTGAACTTCTGCAACTTCGCCTGCGTCTTCTGCTGGAGGCCCCACCTCGAGGGCCGCTTCGCGATACCCGAGGGGTGGAGCTGGGACGAACCCCGGAAAATAGTCGACGGCGTGATCCACGCCCAGAGGAAGCTGCTCGTCGGCTACAAGGGCAACCCCCAAACCGTTAAGGAGCGCTTTCTCGAGGCGATGTTCCCCCGCCACATGGCGATAAGCCTGGATGGGGAGCCCATCCTCTACCCCAGGCTGGCGGACCTAATCAACGAGGTGAGGGGGAGGGGGATGACCGCGTTCCTGGTCACTAACGCGTCCCTGCCCCACAGGCTCGAGGAGCTGCTCAGGAAGGGCGCCGAGCCGACAAACCTCTACGTCAGCGTCTACGGGCCCAGCGCCGAAGTCTTCGCGAAAGCCGCTAAGCCGCTCACGCCCAGGGCCTGGGAGCTTGTAATGGAGAGCCTCGACCTGGTGCCGAAGTTCAGCTGCAGGACCATAGTGAGGCTGACCATGGTCAGGGGGCTCAACATGGTGGAGCCCGAGGGCTACTCGAAGCTGATTGAGCGGGCGCAGCCGCGCTTCGTCGAGTTGAAGGGTTACACCTGGGTGGGGGAGAGCCAGAGGCGGCTCCCAATCACTGCGATGCCCACCCTCCAGGAGCTGGAGGAGTTCGCGAGGAAGATCGCCGCCTCGACGGGCTACCGGCTGAAGCTCGCCGACGAGAAAAGCCGCGTGGTAATGCTGGTGAGGGATGAGGAAACGTGGGAGTGGAACTTGAAGCTGATCGAGGAGCAGAGAAAGGTCGAGGAGAGGCTAGACGCCGAGTGGAGGGGAAAGATCAGGGATTTCAAGCTGAGGGCTTACGTGCCGCCGCACGCGCGGAAGCCGGGTCCCGTGCCCCTCGGGCCGGAGTGAGCTGCAAGCCGCGCGCTTCGGCTCCGCTCAGCTGCACCCAGGATACCCCCGGTATCTTTCACAGTCTAAGGCTGAAGGGTCCGTGGCTTTGGCTTGGGACAGCAACTGCTCCGGCTCGCAGCCCCAACGATGCTCAACGAAGGCCCTGCGTTGAAATCCCCCTTGCCGCTTTAGGAGCACTCCTCCGTGCGAACCTCCACTAGCCCGGCGCCCGCACGCTTTGGGCAGCGAACAGCTTTGCTGCATCCATTCAACGCAAAGTTGCCGAAGGCCTTCGGGGCATAAGACAGCGACTTTGGGGCGCGGGAAAACGAGCGATCAGTCGCCCCTCACTTCCTGCTGCCTACCTCAAGTTTAGAGGGGTAGAACCCATCAGAAGCCGCCCAGCTTTTTGAGCTCCAGCCTACAGCAGTCCACCTCAAGCCCGGAGCTCCGACCTCGGCGCTCAGCTTCGCAGTCTTGCTGCAAACCCCCTCGTGGGTAGATCCCTCAGTTTCTCTGGCGCGCCTCCGGCGCTGGGAAATCTAAGGCAGTACCCCCCGCAGCCGCGGTCGATGAAGCGCCCGACCAAAGCCCTGGGTAAAGGGGTTCGCGGCTTTAGAAAGAGGTTAAGGGGTACTGCACGATTGGGATCCCCTACCTCCGGGCAGGGTGCATTCGCGGGCATGCGGCGGGATATACATTAAACGGGTTGGGGATGGAACTTCAGCTTATAAAGCCTCGGTTGAGTGGGGGTTATGCCTCGGTGGAGGAAGAGGCTCAGCGGGAATGCTAAGTGGTTGATCGCCACCGAGCCAGGGTGGTCGATACCGATGCCCTGGGTCTTCTACTACATGCCGCTGTACCTAGCGGCGGTGGGGGTTAGCGAGGTCGAGTACGGCGCCCTCTCGAGCCTGTCCAGGGGGTTATCGATCGCGGCCCCGCTGCTCGCCATGCCCGCAGCGGCGAGGCTGGGTTTCAAGCGCGCCTTCCTGGTCCTCGATACCCTGTCCAACGTGGGCATGCTTCTCCCGCTCGCGGCCGGGAGGGGGGAGGTTGCCGCCCTGGCCTTCATCTTCTCCGGGCTGATGCCCTCCTCCGCGATACTCTGGGAGGTGCTCCTGGTCGAGGGGACGGGGTCGGAAGCCCTTGTGGCGGCGTACTCGGTGCCCAGCATCATCTACCTAGCGGGGAGCATGCTGACGCCCCTGGCGGGGGTAGTGCTGAACAGGTTCGGCCTCGTCTGGGGCTACAGGCTGGTGGCCCTGGCGGCCCTCTCCTCGTTCCTAGCCAAGACGGCGATCCTAGCCGTAGCGCTCAAGGAGCCCGGATCCGGGCTCGGGAGGAAAAGGGAGGGAAGCGGGCTTCGCGAAGCTATCGAGCTTGCGGCTTCGGATGACGGGGTGCGCGCCCTCCTGCTTTTCTCGATCCTCTCCTCCGTGATATACGCGGTGTTCGGGTACCAGTCGCTGTACCTCTGCGACGATAGGGGGGCGAGGATGACGGTCGAGGAGGCCGGCCTCATACCCAGCCTCTCCTCCACCGTCTCCCTGGCCATCCTCGCGCTCGTGACGACGGTCTCCCGGCTGAACAGGGTCGGCTACCTGGCCACAGCTGCCGCGGCAGGCGCGGCGGCTTACGCCCTGTACGCCCTCTCCCCCGCGAGGCCCGTCTTAGCCTTCGCAGCCGCCCTAGCCTCGGGCTTGAGGGGGGCCGAGTTCTCCGTGTCGAGGGCCTACTTCATAGACCTGCTGGAGGGCTCCGACGCCGTAGCGAAGGGGCACGCGATATCCCTGCTCTACACACTCAGCAGCATCGTGACCGTTCCGGCTCCCGCGCTCGTGGGCCTGCTCTACAGCATCCACCCGGTGAGCATCTGGCTGCTCGCCCTATCCGCCTCCCTCGGGCAACTAGCCGTGCTGGCTTGGTTGGCGAAGCGTGAGGGCGCTAGCGCCCCCTTAAGCGGAGCAGCGGGGGTTGATGGCGGCCGCGGTCAGCCCTCCACACCTATTAGCAGGATGTCGCTGCTTAGCTCGGGCATCCGGACCACCGCGCAACCCCCCGACACCTCGACCCTGGGCTTTACAACGCTGCGCGTCTCCAGCGCGAAGCACTCCCACTCGTACGCCGCCGCGTCGACCCTCAGCTTAACGTCCCAGCTGTAGGGGGCGTAGACCACCAGCTTGCCTTTCCCCTGCGCCGCTCTGACGTCCCGGTCCATGGCGGATAGAACCTCGTTGGCGGGCTCTATGTCGAACAGGTCGTACCTCTCGAAGAGCCACTTCGCGAAAGCCACGTCGAAGGCTCCCCCAAACCCCAGGGCGGTCCTCCAGTCGTAGGAGGGGCCTGCGTACCCCTCGCCGCGGAAAACGCTCCCCAGCCTATGCCAGTTCCAGACACCGAGCGCGCCGTAGGCGACGCCGGCTTTCGCGCCGGAGAGGAGGCTCCACCAGACGGCCCGCCTCACCTCGGCTCTGGTGAACCTGTTGTACTTGCCGCCGGCTATTCCCTCGTAGCAGGGCTCCCCGTTGACGACCGGCCTCTTCACCGGCATGCTATAGAACTTCTCGGCGAGCTCGTAGGCCAGCCGCTGGCTATCCCTGTCGTGGCTCGACTGGTACATGTAGAAGTCGTAGTGCGGGGATTTCCATATGGCTTCGGGCAGCTCCCAAAGCCCGCCCATCAAGTGCATCGTCGTGAGGCAGGAGCCGGCCCTGCTCTTAACCACCTTTAAAGCGGTGGCGTAGTACTCCACCGCCTCATCGCTCTCGAAGTTCGTATCCCCGCTAATCACGAACACGGGGTTGTACCTCCCGAACCTCTCGGCCACGTACTCCACGTAGGATTCGAGGTTCTCCCTCGGGATAACCCTGGCCGGCTTGACGAGCCTCGACCCCCAGGTGCCGGGCACGTAGTTGCACCAGAGAACCACAAGCGCCGGCGTGAAACCGGCTTCAACAGCCATCTCGGTCATCTTCTCGGCGCGGTCGAAGTACTCCTCGTTAACCCTGCCGAAGTCCCACACCCCGCCGGGGCCCGGCTTAAACGGCTCGGGGGAGACGTCCAGCTCGCTCCTATCGTGCTGGGGCAGCACGTTGACCTGGAGCGCGTTAAACCCCTGCATCCTTCTGTACTCCAAGTAGTACTCCCAATCCTCCAGCGAAGCGTTCGTGAAGGCGCTCCAGCAGGTGTCCGCCAGGTAAAAGAACTTCTCGCCGTCCCTGAGGAAGTAATCCCTGGACTCGGAAACCGTCACCCTCATCGCGGCTTACTACCACAGGGACGCCATTATATCTTTCACCTATGCGAGGGGCGCCCTGTGTAAATGGTCGACGTTTAAGGTACTAATGGCCACTACGCTGCAGCCGCATTCACGCTCTCCGCTGGCCGAAGACTACGTCATTTCGATTTGCAAGCCCGCTGGAAGGGTTAAAAGGGCTGGCCGAGAACGTAGCGCAGCTAATGCGCATTCATCAATTTGAAGTAATGCCTGAGATAAAGATCTCTGGCCCATATTATAGTTAAGGAAGTTAACTTAACATAAGGGAAATTTGACCAAAATTAAATAAAAAATAAAATAGAATCCAATTTAGGGTACGTAGAAGGCTGAGAACCTTGGTAGTATGGTTGCAAAGAATTCAATTAAGCCGGCTATGAGGATTGGAGCTCCGAAGCCGAGAGCTATCCCAGTTGCTATGGCGAGGACGTACTGCTCGAACCTCCTAACCCCCATAACTCTTACGAGCACGAGCTTTATAACAAGGGCTACAAGGGCTGAAAGCCAAGTCCATATTAGGCCGACGGCTAACGACATCGTGAAGGCTGTAGGGTCGATCGGGATCATCGGGAACTTTATCCTTATGAAGTATAGTGCGAAGAAGAGTACCAAACCAAATGCGGCGAAGGGGAAGATCGCGTCCGGCCTCGTCTCACCATAGGGGCCAAAGCCCCCGCTACCTGTAACCGCATATCCAGTTTTCATCCAGTGAACCCAGTTGCCCCACGAGTTGGTCCTCGTAATACCTCCACCGTGCGCTAGGAACCAGATCATGAACACGGACGTCAGCACAGTGCCTAGCACCACGTAATAAACGGCAGTAGCCAGGACGTCCCTCAAGTTGGTCCGGGTTTCGTAAGCGATTTTGTAAAGACCTACGCTGCCACCCGGCCCCAGGCCGTTAACCCTTACGGTCCAACAGTTATTGAAGGGAAGCGCGAGGTGAGCTGTTACAAAGGCCGCGTAGTTGTTACCGCCGGTAGGCACGGTGTAAGGCCAGTAACCTAGCAGGACACCGGGCGTGTAAATGTACGAGTAGCCTCCTACGCCCATGAAGTCGTCTACGTGCCACCATAGCTCGCTAGTGACCCTGGCCAGCGCTGTGTAGTACACAATAGCGAAGACGAGCATCAATATTGCGATGATAGCGGGTACCCCGCTTGCTATAAACTGTATCAGGATTAGCGCCATGACCACTATTCCGAAGAGCGAAAGCCCCCTCAACGACAAACCGTACTCCGACCTGTCGGGCCCCCTAAGCGAGACGAAAAGCTCCCTGAACCTATCCCTTGCGTGCCACAGCGATATCAGCCCGAGCCCGACCATCATGCCCGTCACTCCAATGAAACGGTAGGGTAAGGGGTACCAGTTAGCTGGTATATCCTCCCAGTTCCATAGGAACTCCATACCAGGATTGTAGGGTATCACGCCCAGCAGTACCCCTAAGCCCTGGTAGAGCACCCCGAAAATTACATAGGCAAGAACGCAGCTGACAAGGGTGCTTACTGGTAGAAGGAGCCAAAGGGCTATTTGGTCAACTTGCAATACCCCCCTTGCCATAGCACCCGGCAGTACTGCTGGCATCCACTCGAAGAGTATAGGTTGCTCACCCCATGCAAACGCTCCCCAAACCGCTAGCGGTGGAATAATCTCCCCCAGCACAGGGATGAATGAAAATATTGCGCCTATTGCGAAAGCTATCCAGAATACCCTGTAGTTGATCTGGCGCAGGTCAAACCACCTGCTCTTGTTCGTCGCTGGATCGATATCCATCGCGGAGTTGACGGCAAAGACCATCGGCTGGGAGAGGGGGAACACTAGGCGTTCAACCTCAACCCAACGCTTACCGTAAACTCCAAAGCTTAAGAAGAGGCACAGGCAGTAGATCAAGATTACGTATAGGGACCAGTAGGCTATTGGCGCAATGAACTCGCCCCAAGGTAGTGCTTGGCCAGGTTTAAGCCCGTATGCTATAGCTTCGAGTGCTTCGACACTCTTTGGCCCCATCCACGACGGCACCATCGGTCTGTAGTACTCCGCTAACCCTGGGTCCATGATTTGGGAAGATATTGCAGCGATAAGCGATTTTTCTAAGAGGCCTATTACGGCCTCCCCACCCGAGAGAGCCCCCTTCGGCATGTACTTGATGCTGTTGACGAGAAGGAGAGCGGTGAAGATTACAACTAGTTCTTGGCCACTGAGCCTCAGTCTCTTGTTAATTCTCCCCAGCAACTCGTTTAATAAAATAATGTAGATGAAGGGTAGGAAAAACGCGTTTATTGTTCCTCCTTTACTGGTGTAAAGCCAGGTCATGACGGATATTGGTACGGCGATTACCAGCAAAAACGTTCCTAAAAGCAGCGATCGAAGGGTTAGCCCACGGCGGAACTCCGCTTCGATTCCGCTCATGTCGTTTCGAGGGATTCCTTTACGACACTATTATAAAAAGATTTCTCATTTCTTATAAAAGATCCTATACCAATGAGTACACCGTTAATTCAAGGGGTATCTTCTGCTAGTGCGAGCACCTCATAGGGTTCCGCTCCAAGCGGCCGCCTGTAAACCCGTAGAAGGAAATACCGTTCTGCTAATCTCCAAGCCAAAACTAAAGTAAAAAATAGAAAAGTCGGGTTAGCACTTAGGCCCGATCGATCAAAGGTAACAGCCTTGGGTCGAAGGCGCTATTTACCGGGTGCCCTACTCACGAATCAGTAGGCCATCTCCTTAAATGCCACCTCTGTGTACTTCCTGTGCTCTTCTATACTTAGCGCTCTCCAAAGCAGTAGTTGTTTGCGAAGATCGTCGAGGAAGAAGAGCGAGAGCTTTTCCCACATTCGCTCGTTCCCCGCTTCATGCACCATTTTTGTTAGAACAATGAACTTTTTCTCGCGCTCACTGTAAATGGCCGATATATCGACATTCTGGAGAATACCCAATTCATAGGGTGCAAGCGCGACTCTTAACCTAATGCCGAGTTCCTCATAGCTGACCTTAAGATCTCTTACAGAGAAAGCGGCCCTTTCTGCGCCAGCCCCTATGTAGTACTCCTTTAAGAAGGCGATTAATCCCAGAGCTTCCTCGCGCGAAGGTAAGCTGATGGGCATCGGAACTTCCCATGAACCCTTTCTCGGTTTAGTAGGTGGTTTCCACTTTCTCTCTAGGGATGGAGTTATAATAGTAGCTGCATTGGCAGCTATGTAGAGAGATGAGGCAAACGCCATCAGCAGGAGCACTACCGTAGAAAGCATAACAAAGATGGATGCATAGTTGAATGTGAATTGCTCCGGAAGCAGGTTAGCCTTAATGAAAAGGTTGTTAAGGAGGAAACCGAGGAAATACCCAAAAGTGATGCTTAAGACAGCGTAAGTTAATGACTCTGTGATATACATTATTGCAGCTCCGAGCGGGTTCAAACCCAGTGCTGCATACGTTGATGTTTCCCTTAACCTCTCTTTGAAGTTTCCAAGAAGCGCGACAACGGCGTTCAACGCGCCAATCGCAACTACCACCGGTATCGCCTCCCACCCAATAGCGGTAAAGAAGTAGTACCTAGATAGGGCAACAACCCTTTGGCCATCGGAGACGGTGACAGGTATGTCGAAAATATAGGACAGGAGACCTGCTAAGTCGTAGAAGGCTATCCCCTCGGCGCTTGGAATTAGGGAGATCATGGATACATAACCTCCTAACTTTATAGCTAGTTCGAAGGGGACGATGATTATTTGCGTCCACGCGAGCGGCGGGGGTGCTTGCTGGGCGGGGACGAGCACTCCCAAGCCGAGTTGTGAGACGTAGTGAGGATCCACAGGTATTACTGGGTAACCGTCTAGTTCGCGGGGATCGCTTGCCCCTAGAAGCGACGTGTCGTAGATCCCGACTACTAGCAGGCGGAGACCTTGGAATACTATGCGGTCGCCAATCTCCACGCCCAACCGCCTAGCGACGGTATCAGGTATTATGCAGGAGAACATTTCATTCTCGAAGAAAGAGCGGCTACCTGGAAGCAGGTAACGCCCCAGAGTTCTTTCGACATCAACTGAAACCATGCCCATAGCTGCAACAATTCTATAGCTAACATTTCGAGCGATTTCCTGCTCCCTTGCTACGAATGCTGCTACACCTAGCGCGGGCCCAACCGACTGAGGATAGTACCATGCCCTCGGCAAAACGATGACGTGACCGCTCGGCTCAGCTATGCGAGTTAAATCTTCGACGACGTCAACTATCATCGGGTGGTACACGCCTATAGGCGGCACACCAAAACCATTTTTCATCAGCATTCCGGAGTAGTAAGGTGTACGAGGGAGGCCAACCTCTTTTAACGTCTCATGCGGCGACACCGAGGTGAGCGCAGTAATCGATAGCGCTATGCTAATGAACGTCAGTATCGTAAGCAGCGCCCTCACTTTCCTCCTCCGCATATTTTCCAAAGCAATAGCAAAGGAGGACATCGCTATCGGAAGCCTTCTCATCTCGACTTCATGCATCCCTAGTAGTCCGTACGATATTTCCCTTAACGATTGCCGCGCTTCGTCTGAAAGCGTACCAACTGTCATCATAAATAGCGAGAAAGCCACTATCCCGATGAGAGCCATGAACGAATTCACCATTATGTGTAGAGCTGGGTGAGAAAGGGCGAAGAAAGCCACGAGGCAAGAGCCGATAGCAAGCGTTGAGAAAATTCTTGTCTTACCCTCCTTATGCACTATTAACCTCTCCGTAAATAGTGCCGAGAAGATTATTAAAGCATAGAAAAAGAGACTGGTCCTTGACGAATCTTCAATCAGTGACATCACTTCCTCGTAACCTCTTTGCGATAAAGCCCAAGAGGTTATGGCCAGGGAGTAAGCTTCGCTATATTTTTTCTCGAGTAACAGTTTCACTGAGGCGTTAAATAACCTTTCTGCTAAGTCGAGTTTTTCTTCCACACTACTGCTCCTCACGCCATGGCCAGTTAACCTCTCGTAGCGATTTTTCGCTGTGAATATAAGGTCTCTGGCATAATCTACCGCGGAGAGCAGGTACCTATGATGTATCCCAGAGCCCTCAGGAGATAGAGCTGATGCATTGACTACTATTGCAATAGGGCGCACCGCCACCGGCTGCGCTAACCCGCCACTTCTAAAGAGCACGGCGGCTTTACTTCCAGGCGGAAAGAATGCTAATCCGACCGGCTCATAGCCGTTGAAGTATACACCATAGAATAGGGGTTCGCCCCTCATGTCGAAGTCGAGAACCTGTAAACCGCCTCCAACGCTGAAGAAGCTTGTAAAGTAATCTCCAAAGCTTGCAGTGCGGGGATCCGGTATAATGGCTGGTCTCCCATCTTTAGGGTTGAAGAGGTCGAGCAGCGTTACCGCGTTAAACCTTCCTACAACGACCGAAGCCTCTTCAACGGGTGAAAGAGGAGAGATTACTGGAGGTATAGCTTTGGCTCCATAAAGACCGAAATCGGGCGCATATGCGATCTCGCTTCTTTCATCTAGCTTCCAGGCCTCCATTACGTACATTGCCCTGGCGAGGCCGCCACCCGCTGCTCCCACGCCGGGGAGTAGGGGATAGGGGAGTAGTCCATTGACTTCAAACTCGCCCTTATCATCGGCTACTATTAGGACTTTGTTGAATGGGTAGGGTGGTGCTATGTAGCCATTGCCGGTAAAGAAGCCGACGTATACGCGAACAAGAGCGTTAGGAAGAGGTGTATACCAGCCGATAGAGAGGTTGTACACGAGAACTTTCCCTTTCAGGGTTATGAAACCGCCGTACTGGTAGGATGGACCAATAATTCTTGCCCTAGTAGGGGCTACCTCGCTCCATCTCACTCCCCAATCCTTTTCGCTGGTAAATGACAGTACTAGGTACGTGGTTGCAAGGAGTTGAGGTTCTAGCTTCTCGATACTGCTTTTTACCAGATGAAAGTCGTTGACAGGGCTTCCTAACCATTGTTTTGAAGCATACATCGTTTGAACAGTGAAGGCAACTCCACCTGTCATTTCAGCTGGCTCTGAAGCTAGCATGTAAGGGAATGCCTCGGTTCCCCAGTACATTGAATTGGTGAAGTAGTCTCTAACGTAAGTTGTTGGTTCTACACCATAAGCGTTGATGAATTCGCTCCTAAATGTCGCATCGCCCAGGTAATCGTTAATTTTCCTAAGAACCCAGGAATAGCGTAAGGCTATTCCACCCATGTTTGACGTGGTCCCGTAAAAGGTGCCAGCTCCGCCTCTGAGGAGTTGAAGCCCCAGTCCGTTAGGATCCAGAAAGCCGATGTTGATCAGCATCAGCGGCTGGAAAGCCCCCTCGCTCACCTCAGGGCCGAAGTAGTAACGTTCGACAAACGCTTTCGGCCCCGCTAAGGCCTGCCAATACCCTGAAAAGAAAACCAGCCACACTGTGCGCCGGGGTTTAACCTCATTTGCAGCTAGCACCCTTGCCAGCTCGAGTAAGTACGCTGTCGAAAGCGCTTCGTGCGCCGATGATGCCAGCCCGGGGACTGCGGACCAGGAGTCGTAATGCGTAGTAAGCAAAATAGTGCCCACCGTGTCAACCCCTCTTATCACACCAATGATGTTCTGCGCCTCGACCTCCTTCCACCTGATATTCACATGTACGGTGACTGTGTAGTTCCGCTCCGAGAGCGATTTTAGCTTCTCTCCAACACTTTTGGAGACGTAAAGTCTAGGGAAATTTATTGGCGCATCTAAGAATTTCTTCAAATTATCGAAGTACATTGGTACATCGTTTGGCTCTACAAATATTACTGCCTTTGCCCCCAATTTAACGGCATTAAGCCAATTGTCGTAACTATCGTAATCCATTATAACAATGGCCCCCTTGACATCTTTCCCATCAAAACTCTCAAGCTTGCCGCTGCCAACGTAAACAAGTCTCCCCGTTACGCCTTCCGGTGGGGTAAAGGATGGGTTGATGCCGTTAGGCCACAATGCGTAGGCAGGCAATTCCTCGCTTCGATTACCCCCACCACCAAGTACAACTATGCTAGAGCCTTCGTCTATTGGTACTATAACCCTGTAGTTTTGCAGCGTTACTTGTATGTTGTATTCCCTTAAAGTATCAAGTATATAGTCTCTGACTTTGTAGCAGCCTTCATAACCGGTAACTCTACCGCCTAAATCAACTATATTGTTTACGTGGTGCAATATGTTTGAAATATTTACCTCCTTTGCAAGCATCATAGCCGCGGCGCTCGATGTTTCTGCACTGGTGATTGATGCTGCAAGCTGCGTGATCACTAGCATAGCAAGGACTATATATACCACGTTACGGTAGCCCACGGAGGGTCATTCCCGTTTATCCTTTAAAAGTTATTCCCTTAAAACTTAAAGGCATGGGAGGCGCCCCACCAGTAGCCAGACTTTTAATCGTTGCCGAGACCCCCGTAAATTTACTAGATAACGGTTTTGACCCAGCTAATCCCAGGCTGGAGTATTCGAGGCATCGTCCTTATGTGATTGAGAGCATATTCAGGCCGTGCGGGTACGCCGTCGGACCCTTTGAGGCTCCCTGACGAAATGTCCGGTGAGCCCTTACAGATAAGCGTAAGAGGTATACAGGTAAAAGCCTAGTGGCTCAAGAATACAAGTTAGTGCTCTCTAACCAACCCCTTATCAGGCTCTATAGCAGTAAAGCTTCGGGATCCTTAAAGCCAGGATGAGGTAATAGGGCAAAAATTAATTAGATGTTAGAAGCTCTCCTCAAGAGACCATGGAAAACGAGGTTTACCGCTCGGGACTTAGCTGGAGAACGATTCTTGCTCTCATAATTACGGCTCTCCTTTTTGTCCCAGTTAATATTTACCTTAACCTCGTAACGGGAGGTACAATAACGACGGCTGCACTATATGTCATCATTTTGCTTCTCTCCCTATTCGCCGGAATGGCTGGATCCCACCTAACGTCCAACGAGATCTTCGTCATATACGCCAGCGTTGCTGCTACGTTGGGTGTGCTACCCCCGTATTACTGGCTAGTCTATAGGGCCTTCTTCGTTAACGCCCCCTCCACCTTCGCGTACACTATAGATGGCGTGCCGCTTTCGTACCTAGTGCCCGATTGGCTGGCTCCGCCATTCGGTAGTCCAGCCTACATTTCTAGAACGCTGCTGCAACCGGCGTGGGCCAAGGCTATAGCGGTTTCAACCCTCTTCTTCTTCATGGCCTTACTAGCTGATGTTGGGCTTGGAATACTCATGGCATACTTGTTTGTTGAAGTCGAGAAACTACCTTTCCCATTTGCGCAGGTAGATTACTCGCTTATTCAAACAATTTCTGAGAGAAGAACCCTCTTGCTAAGAATGTTCCTCCTCGGTTTCTATACAGGTTTAATCTACGGTGCTATTCTGTACCCTGGGCAAGCCTTCGGCGTGCAGCTGATCCCGCTACCTTGGTTCGATCTTACATGGTTTACGGAAAAGTATGTGCCTGGCGCGTTAATAGGCATCGCGACTGAGCCTGGCCTCTTCTCCCTAGGTTTGATACTTGATCTGAAGGTTGCATATTCAACGCTAATCGGTTCAACTTTGGTATGGGTGATATTGAACTGGTTTTTTACGGTAAATCCGACGTTCTTCCCCTTGTGGGCAGGGGAGTATCGCAGGGGTATGGGCATTGCTGTCATATACCAGCGGTCCTTCCAAAGGATCTGGATTGCTCTGCAGTTCGGGGTAGCACTTGGCCTGGCGCTAGGCTTAATTCTAATTTTGCACAAAAGCATTGCAAGAATTTTCAAAACGGTGTTTATGGGAACCAGGTCAGCATCTAGTGCATTCCCCTCGCTAAAGGTAGCATTAGCACTTTTCATGGCCGGCTCAATCGGCAGCGTGGTACTTCATTCCCTGCTTATGCCGCAGTTCCCTGTTTACGTATCGCTGTTGACGTCCACCGTTCTAAGCCTCTTCATCGCCATGCTCGCATCCCGTGCAGTTGGAGAGGTGGGTTTCTTCCCCCCAATGCCCTGGCCTTGGCAGGCGATAGTGTACTTTACACCGTACGAGGGGTACGCTGGCTGGGTGCAATCACCCTACATCAGCCTCGGCGCTCAAGCCACTATGTGCCAAATGGTCAAGGTGGCTTACTTGACTAGGACAAAACCGCTGGACTACTTCAAGGCATTAATCCTAGGCAGCTTGATGAGCATCGCAATAGGGTTCTTCATAATAGACCTCTACTGGAGGCTCGCCCCCATCCCATCCAGCGCCTATCCAAACTCCATGGTGTTCTGGCCGATGTTCGCAACCAACGATGCCTTATTTGCTACGCGGCAAATACGCCTCGATCCAAGGATGATCGCGATAACGACAGCTATATCCGCGCTTCTAATGCTTGCGACGCCTGTGATCTCCAAAGCCGTGCTCCCCGTACCGTTACTCACAGGGTGCTACGTAATACCGCCCTACGCAATATCGATCTTTATTGGTTCGCTGATAGGGCATATACTGAAACGGTACATTGGCACCGAAAAATGGAGCGAGATAAAGGGGCCGATTGCGGCAGGAATCCTGACGGGGGCTGGCGTTTTCGCCGGGATAAGCATAAGCCTGCTTCTAATCACCAGGGCGGCATGGGT
>CALHPJ010000013.1 GCA_938036345.1 uncultured Thermofilaceae archaeon
CCACGACCAGGAGCTCGCCAAGCTGTGGAGCGAGATCGCCAAGCTGAGGGAGGACATGGCCAAGGGCTTTGAGCGCCACGACCAGGAGCTCGCAAGGCTCAGGGAGGACATGGTCGAGGGGTTCAGGCGCCACGACCAGGAGCTCGCCAAGCTGTGGAGCGAGATCGCCAAGCTGAGGGAGGACATGGTCGAGGGGTTCAGGCGCCACGACCAGGAGCTCGCAAGGCTCAGGGAGGACATGGCCAAGGGCTTTGAGCGCCACGACCAGGAGCTCGCCAAGCTGTGGAGCGAGATCGCAAAGCTGAGGGAGGACATGGTCGAGGGGTTCAGGCGCCACGACCAGGAGCTCGCCAAGCTGTGGAGCGAGATCGCAAAGCTGAGGGAGGACATGGCTAAGGGCTTTGAGCGCCACGACCAGGAGCTCGCAAAGCTGTGGAGCGAGATCGCAAGGCTCAGGGAGGACTTTAACAGGGGCTTTACCTCGCTGGAGAGGCGGCTAGACGCGCTGGGCGCACGGTGGGGTATAATGGCTGAAGGAGCTTTTAGGGAAGGGTTAAAGGCCCTCCTGAAGGATCTCGGAATTGAAGTGGAGAGATGGAAAGCTTACGATGAAGAGGGGAGGGTCTATGGGTACGGAAGCGAAATCGAAGTCGATGTTGCCATTAGGGATGGAGAACTCATCCTGGTAGAGGTCGCCTCACACGTTAAGTTATCTGATGCGGCAGAGTTTAAGAGGAAAGCCGAATTTTATGCTGAGAAAACAGGAAGAAAACCCGCTAGACTTGTCATTGTAACGCCCTACGTTGAGGAAAAGGCGCTGGAGGCTGCTAGAAAGCTTGGAATAGAAATCTACACGAGCGTCTAGCCCTCGCCGCGTAGGTAGGCTCCAATTAACGAGCAGAACCCCTGCGAGTACGTCTGCTTGCTTTGCACTGGATATCCATCCCTTTATTCTCTGTTCTCAAGTACGCAAAGCGGCGTAGTTCAGGCCAACGGTTTGTCGGGCAGCCTTCAACAGCGCACAGCAGCCAAGCGAGCGCAACCGCATAGCGTTGAAAGGCATCCCCACCAGCTCAAACCCCTTTAGGCGTTCAGCGGAACCTCCTACCTCATTTTGCGTTGATCACATGTATAGGTAAAAGCGGTGAGTGTAAAATAGCAGCTTCAGGAATTGGACCGAGCGTTTACCACTTGCTGCCTATTCAACCTCTTGTAAATCCCTCTAAGGCTTTTGTATAACTCTAGGAATACCTTAAACTTCCTCCTGTATAGTTCTACAATCCTTGATTCAGGTTCGAAAACCTTCTCCACAACCGAAATTCTCTTCGCTATGCCGAAGTCCGCGTAGCCTCTAGCAACGAGGCCAGTTACTATGGCTCCTAGCAGGGTGGCTTCCCTCGCCCCAGCTACCCTCGCGACCCTCATCTCCAGAGCATTGGCTAGAGCTCTGCAGAGGGTGTTGTAGAGGGATCCACCTCCAACCACGAAAACGGTATCGACCCTCCGCCCCAGCAGCTTTTTGAAGTATTGGAACTCCCACTTCATATTGAGAGCGAGGCCTTCGATTACAGCGTGCATCACCTCCCCCCTATCCGCGCCAAGGGCGATGTTCACCAGGGCTGCGCGCAAGCTTGGATCCTCCACGGGAGATCTTTCGCCAAATAACCAGGGGAGGAAGATTAGCCGGCTACTCTCATCCATAACCTTAGCCACGTCCTCATCGACCTCCGCGTAGCTGCTGTAACCGAGGAGCTTCGATAGGTAGTCAATTGCGATAGCGCCAGTCTGCTGCTCAGCTACGAGCAGGTAGCGGTTCGGTATCGCGCTTAGTATGCATCCCATGTAGTGAGCCACGTCGAGCCTCCTCTCTGGCACGTGGGAGGCAAACCAGTTTCCGGTACCTATGTAAAGGTGGACTTCGAAGTCCTCCACCCCGCCCGACCCTATGGCAGTGGCTGGAACGTCTCCGCATCCAGCTACGACTTTGACGTCTTGCCGGAGATTCAGCTCCTTCGCCGCATCTGCTGTTAACGAGCCTACAACATCCGTGGCCTTCACTATCTCTGGCAGCTTCCCCTCATCTAGGCCGAAGGATTCGATAAGCTCCCTGCTCCATTTCACGTCTCCAGGGTTACGGGTATCCGCCAACCAAGTTATGCTGGCTTCGTCTACCGTGACCACGGCTTTCGAGGTCATCCTATGTAGCAGATAGCCCTTAACGTCCAAAAACTTCCACGTTTTGGCGTAGAGGTCCGGTTGCTCAGCCATCAGCCACGCATACTTCGACAGCGGGTCTTTTCCAAGCTTGCCTGGAGCTCCACCGCTGATCCTCAGCAACTTCGTAAGCAGCAGGAGATTGTAGCCGGAGACTTTCGGGTACCCCCCGAAGAGCTCCCTAGGGTAGCCGGCCGCCCTTGAGTCGAGCCATGTGAGTACGTTGGTAAGGGGAGTCCCCTCTTTATCCACGGCGACTACGCCGGCCATCTGCGTGTCCATAGCTATGGCTTCGACGCTGCGCGTGTCCACGCCCGCCCTATCGACGAGGTCCTGTACAACCTTAACCAGGGCTTCCCAGAGCTCCTCCGGTTTAAGCTCTACGCAACCGGGCTTCGGCGTGAACAGGTTTACGCTAGCCCTGCTGTAGGCCTCGCTCACACACTTTTCAGCGTTAAACAGGGCCGCCTTCAGCGCAGACGTGCCGACATCCACAGCTATAATGCGCATGGTTTCAGTCGAACAACTTCTCTATGCTGTACTCGACTCTGGCGCCCGCCCCCTCCTCTATAACGTTGATCGGTATCCCCTGCCCCAGCTTCGTCACTACCCACCGTTTCGCAAGCCTGAACAGCTCCACGGGGTCTATAACCTCCTCCGGCGGGTACACGCCCCGCTTAGTTACCGCCCCTCCGGCCATTATTATCCCTCCTAAGCCGAGGGGTATGCCGGTCGCGTCGCCCATACCCAGCCCCCTAGCTGTAGTGTAGAAAGTGTACCTGCGCAGCTCGGGGCCGCGCGTACCTTCAACAACGATTACCAGGGAGCCGGATGGCTCCCCAGGCCCGTACTTCTCTAGAAACTCCCGCCTTTTCTTCAGCACATACGCGACGGCAAAATCCATCGCCTTTACCCTAACCCCCTCCACCTCCACTTCCTCGTCGGTAAAAAGGCCAGCCTTTACGAGGGTTCTTATTAGCGCCGGGAACTGTGGCGGGAGCACGACACCCAGGTTAGTCACCCTACGCTTTATCTTGAAGTACTTGGGCAGTGTCACAGTCTCGGGATGCGGGTAAAGGTAGACAGGGAACCTGCCCAGCCCCGGGAACTCGGCTTCGTACTCGAACTGCTTAGCTAAATCAGACTCCAAAGTGGTGTAGATGATCCTCCCATCCAAGTAAACCGGGATCTCTATCATCATCGAGTGGGCCCGATGCAGTATAACGGCTGGCCCCTCGTATGGCTCGCCGCCGTGCACATGTAGAATATCCACCGAGTCGATTTCGTCAAGCAACTTTTGCGCGGCAAATTTAACTATGATGTTGCTCAGCCCGGGGGAGCTGCCCATACCCACAAGCGCCCTCACACCATTCTCAGCCGCCCTCTGATTCAGCTCCAACATCTTTAAGGTCGCATCGAGGTCGTCACAAACATCAACGTAGTCTACACCCACCTCCACAGCCCGCTCGAGAACCTTGGGGCCGTAAATGTAGAAGGGCCCGACGGCGTTCAGGACTATTTCCGACTCCTTCATAAGCTGCGACAGCATTTGCGGGTCGTTTACATCGACATATTTGACCTCGACACCTTTGACACCGGCTTTCTCAACTAGCCCCCTCAGAGCGTCGACTCTCTTATCAGCCAAGATCAGCTGGTCGAACGCCTTCACCTGGGAAAGGAAAAACCAGCACGCCCTGCCTACAGAGCCGGCCGCCCCCAATATAAGGGCGCGGAGCATACGGTTTCCATGTACAATTCCAGCTGGAATGAAAAAGCTTAACGCTGCGCATGGATTCAGCAGCGGTTAAGGCCCTCAGGTTTTTAACGGCTACGGGTCTAAACCGCTGTGGAGAACTCCGACGTGCTAAAGTATGCGCTAGACGAGTTTTTCGACTACACACTGTACTCGAGGATGGCCTCCTCTGAGAGAAACCCTAAGAACAGGAAGCTGCTTTCGGAGCTCGCGCGGCAGGAGTATGAGCACTACCTCTTCTGGAGCAGGTTTACCGGCCCTTTAAAGCTAGGCTTGCGCGACAGCATAAGGGTAGAGCTCCTGCTAGCCGCCTCGAGAGTGCTGGGAAGGGTTTTCATCGTAAAGTACCTTGAGAGGCGGGAAGAGGCGGTATCTGAAGCTTACCGAAGGCTTGCTGGCGATCCGAGATTCAGCGAGAAGGACAGGGCAACTCTAGATAAAATTGCGAAGGACGAAGAAACCCACGAGAAAGAGCTCTCCAGCCAGGTCGACGAGTTCGCCGTACGGCACCTAGGTTCAATGGCTCTCGGCATGAGCGATGCCATGATTGAAATGGCCGGCGTGCTTGCGGGCTTCCTAGGCTACACGGAATCCCCGTTCCACACGGGAGTCGCTGGCCTCATCGTGGGGGTCAGCGCCTCGATGTCAATGACTGCCGCGTCCTTTCTCCAAGCCAAGCACGAAGCGGGGAAAACGCCGGGGTCGACGGCGCTCACCACGGGGCTCTTCTACTTAAGCACTGTAGGGCTCCTTACTTCACCATTCCTCATCGGACTGCCGATGCTAACCGCCCTAACCCTCTCTGTATCGCTCGCACTAGCGGTTTTAGCCGCTTTTACGTTCTACAGCTCCACCATACTGGGCGGGAAATTCCTGAGAGAGTACCTGGAAAACGTGCTAGTTATCGCTGCAGTGGTGGTGGCGGGCTTCGTGTTCGGGAACATCGTCAAAGAGCTGATAGACTTAACGCTCATATCACATACTTAAGAAGCGCAAGCGTATTCAGCTATGCAGAGCTACGCAGGCCATGTTGCCTACTCCATACCCCAGTAAACATATAAAAAAATAAATAGATAGAGGCCCAGTGCACGGAGGCCTAGAGGAAAGCCTTCATAACCCTCGTCTTCGCTAGCAAGTACACCATTACCGCGCTAATTACGAACTCGACTCCCAAATAGCCTCCGTTGTATATGGCCGAGTAGAGAGCCGGGTGCTGGCCGGCTGGCGCATACTCCGCAAAGAAAATGATGCCTGAAACCCAGTGGCTAAGGAAGCGCCCCCCGATGCCCAGCGCTGTGCCGACTACCGTGTGCATGGGCTTGTCCCCGCCTGTTTTGATCAATCCGGCCAACCCGAGCGCGCCGAACGCTAACGGGTAGTCGAGCAGCAGCTGTACGGGGTGAACAACGTACATGCCGAGATAAAGGCGCACAAGGCCGAAAAGCACCCCGGCTAGGATCCCGTACTTGGCACCCCTCCTCATGGCGAATAGGAGTATGGGAACCATCGAGCCGAGCGTTACAGACCCTCCCTGCGGCATTCTAAACACCTTGAATAGGCTGAGCGCGGAAGCCAGAGCAATCATCATAGCCGCTTCCGCGGCTATCTTCACCGGCACCGACAGCTTGCCGTTACCCCCCTTCACACGCCTCCAATAACGGGGTTATATAAATTGTTTCTATTACCCGGAAATCGTCGATACCGGTAGAGATAAGCTTTTAAATTATATGATAACTTAGTTATATCATGTTGCCGCTCGACATCGGGAGGGAGCTCTATGTGACGCCGCTTCGGGCGGCGTTAGCGAAGGAGTTGAGCAGCCGTGGATGGAGCCAACGGGAAGTAGCTAAAGCGCTCGGTGTGACTCAAGCGGCTGTCAGCAAGCTCCTCAAATGGGGGAAGCCTATCGAGAGGATGAAGCTTTTGGAGATCGATGAACTCGAGGCGGAGCTACTGCTCAACTCTCTGCTCGAGCAGCTCGAAATGGGGCGCGCGGAGAAAGCCGCGGCGCTAGCCGGTAGGTACTGGCTCCTTGTAGCAGCTTCGGGGGGCGCGTGCAGAGCACACGTGAGTTCCGGGTGGGGAATTACCACCTGCACGGCCTGCATGCGCTCTGTTTACCCCAGGCTGGCACCGGCTAAAGCAGAGGCGCTAGCCGATCTCGAGAGAGCCGCCTTTCTGGCGGAGTCCTCCCGGCTCCTGGCGAAGGTTGTGCCCGAGGTGCTGTCCAATATCGCGAGGGCCATGAAGGGTGCAAGCACTGTCGGCGAGGTTGCCGCCATACCCGGGCGCCTCGCCAAGGTTGGGGGTAGGGTTAAGGCTAGACCGCCGGCGTTCGGCGCTTCGAGGCATCTGGCGGAGGTTCTGCTCTCTTCCGGCTACACATCTTGCATCAACATCAAGTATGATAAGGCTGTCAGAGAGGCACTAGGGGCTTTAGGGTTAGGTTTCCTGGAGTTCTCCAGCGAGGACTTCCCGGGCCCAAACCCGGCTGCAACCGCCATAGGTAAGATGAGGGAGAAGGGCGGCGTTCCGAGGGTGGTTGCAGACCGCGGAGGGCTGGGAATCGAGCCAGTAACCTATGTGCTCGGCGCAACCGCAGTCGAGGTCGTGCTAATCGCTGAGAAAATAGCTCGAACAGCCCATGCGTGATCTCCTTAGCGGTATTTTATTTTATTGCGTTTTTTCCTAGACTTTGCTTCCAGGACCGCTAAAGCGAGAACGACTGCAAGGGCGGCTGCTACCGCTAAAGTGACCGCCACGCCAACCCATGTATCCCATATGGGTTTCACGCTGTAGACGGCTACAAGCTCAACTGCCTCGGTGACTGTAAACGAGTACGTTGGCGAAGCTGAAACCACCACCCCATTTTGCTTCCAACCTTCGAAAACGTAAACTGTAAAAATATCCCTTGGGAGTACAGCGGGTATTGACACCTGTGCGGTTTCACCGTGCCTATACCAACCGAGCCCCTCCGCTTTCGTGCTGGCATGTAAAGGTTCTCCGAATTCTACAGTTGCGTTCACTAAATGGAGAACCCATGATGTCGGCAAAGGCATGTAGCACCCGCTTAGGTATTGAACGGCGATTTCGGCATCTTTGCCTTGGATGATACAAGGTATCACACAGTCAAAACTACCTTGGGAATCGGTTTCGCAGAACCCCACCCCCTCGCCGTTCACCAGTACGTACAGCCTCTTTCCAGCTAATCCTTCACCGGCGCCCGAGATTGCGCCGTTCAGCCTTAACGTTGCAGCACCCATGGGAACCCGAGATGGGCGGCTTAGGTTCAGTTCAGCGGTAGAGGTTTGGAGAACTAGTAAACCATTGGTAGTTCCGGCGTATATCCTCCACCTATCCGAGTCCACCGCCATCGCGCGGATGCTCGTGTTTCCCGGCCCTAGGCCCTCAGAAGGGAAGCCATCGGCATCGATTACCCTGTAAACTCCATTGTCGGTTCCGACAAGAAGTGAGCGGCACCCGGTTTCAAAAACTGCGGAGGAGACCCCGGGGAGATAAGGCCCGATTTTCCACGATACACCCGAATCCAACGAAAACTCTAATCCGCCTCCAACCTGCGGGAAAGTTAAAAACCAAATGAAAGCGTATTTAACGCATGCATATACCCTGTTTGAATCGCAGGGGTTAATGAGTACGCACGTTACACTGTAGTCGAGGGGCAATACGATCATAGCTCCAGCTGTCGCCTCCGCTAGGCTTGCCCGCGTATAGTTGCTAAACCAAGCGCGCGTCCAGGAGAGTCCACCATCCCTGGATACGTATACGTCGCCTAATTCCGCGAGAAAACCCCATGTACCCGCGTAAATAACTTGGGGATCTGCAGGATCTGCGGCCAGAGAAGACACGGGTTCTCTGAGGCTTCCGGCTTCCCAGCTCCCCGTTGCAGGCGAGGACTTGTAAACCCCGCGGCCAGTCCCAGCGTAAACCACGTCCTTCGAAAACGCTAGCGCGTAAACCTCTAGCCCCTTGAGCCCGGCTTCAACCCAAGTCCTACCCTCATCGCTTGACAAGTATACCCCATCGGCTGTCCCCGCGAGTATTTTACCATCCCCGAGCGTAAGCAACGCGTAGGTTGGAAGGCGGAGAACAGTGCTCTTCCACGACAATCCATCGGTCGAAGCGTATACCCCTGCCGCGGTACCCGCGTAGACCGTCCCGCGAACCATTACCAGCGAGTAAACAGTTTTACCCTTTAATTCGGGAACCTCTTCCCAAGAACAGTTTTCAGGCAAGCAGTACGCTAGGTTCAGAGCCATTGCGAGAGCAGTTAATAGCTGGAAAACACCTGAGCACCGGGGATGTGGCTTCTTGGGGAACTTTAGCCTCAACCCAACCTCTATTTAAGCATCTTCTAGATACTTATAGATTCCGCTCTCCGGGCTGTGCTTCCCTAAAGGCTGAAAACTCTTCAACACCCTAACAGCCGTTCCCGCTTGAGCGCACGAGCTTATAATCCCCCGAGTAGATTAACTTGCGTGCCAAGTGCGAATATTTGCTTGGCGTGGCTTTACGCCATCACGAAGTACGGGTATCCCACCCCCCTCGATGCAGTGTACCGCGTCTTCGATGACGCTGCACGGCTCGGCTTTACCCACATAGAAATTGAGGCGGTAGGTGCCAGCAACCTGAAGGAAATTGAGGAGGGGAAAGAGAAGCTTAAAGCGAAGCTCGAGGAGCTTGGGCTGAAGGTTGTGAATTTTGCCGGCATTTTCCGCGAGCTTGTCTCACCCAGCGAGGCGGAAAGGAGGAAGGCTGTCGAGTTGATGTGCCGCTCAGCCGATCTAGCTGTGTTCTTCGGAGCCGAAATGCTGCAAACCGATACCTTCACCCCGCCTCTAGATTTCGTCGGACCGCGGCCGTACTCGACCGCCGTAGCCTTCGCCGAGCGCTATAGAGTTAAGGTTAGCCCGCTCTTCTCTTGGCGCGCTTTCTGGAGCACGCTTGTGGACTCGATGAAGCTGGTAGCGCGCGTAGCGGCTGATCGCGGCTTGAAATTCGTGGTTGAACCTAGGATCGGTGAAACGGTTAGCAATAGCGACGCGATGCTCCGCCTCATCGACGAGGTGGGCGAGGACAACTTCGGCGCAGTTCTAGACGTTGGCCACCTTCACGCCGCCAAGGAACTGATACCGCTGTCTGTAGAGAAGCTGGGTGGAAGGATATTCTACGTCCACGCGTCGGACAACGACGGGCGGGATAACTACCACTGGGCTATCGGGAGGGGGACTGTGGATTGGGATGGCGTATTTGAAGCCCTCCGGAAGCACGGCTTCGCCGGGCCGATCGCTGTTGACGTAGGTGGGCCTGACATAGCGGACAGGCTTGATGGGGAGGTTTCAGCATCCAAAGCGGCTTTAGAAGAGCTAGTGAGAAGGTATTTGGCTTAAGAAGAGCCAAATCCGGCGTTGAAAGAAAACCGAGAGTTCAGAGGGCCCGCTTGAGTATATCGAGGACCTCGCTCGAGCTTAAGCCTAGGGGCCACCCGCCCCTTTCAGCTATAGTAGCTAGGTCCTTCTCGGCGAAGCCGTACTGCCGAAGAGATCGATCAAACCCAACGCTTTCCTGGAACCTCTTCACTACGCTTTCGGCTTTCTCGGCATCCTCCGCAGTCGGCCGGATCGATTGATCAAAAATCCTCAGCAGCTTAGCCGAGGCCTCGGGGGCGCGCCTGTGCACGTAGTAGATTGAGCGGGGGCCTACGGTCGCCAACCCGCACCCGTGGGCGAGCTCCGGTCTCATGCCGCTGAGGGCGTGCTCGATCAAGTGGACAACGTGCGTGCCGGCCATGTCGATGGCGATCCCGGCCAGCATTGAGGCGTAGAGAAGCCAGTAACGCGGCTCAAGGTCCCCGGGTTTTTCGACTACTCTGGGTAGCCAATCCCGCAGCAGCCTGAGAGCCTCGGACGCGAGCAGCTCCACGAATGGCGAAGCCCAAGGTTGGGTTGCAGCCTCGTACGCGTGGTAGAAAGCGTCGAGCGAAACGTAGATTGACTGGTCCCTAGGTAGGGTTAGCGCGTACCTCGGGTCGTCCACAGATGCCACAGGATATACCGATACCATTCCCCGCTTCTCACCAGTTTCCTCAACTGTAAGCACGGAGTACCTGTCGACCTCCGTGCCGGTACCGTGGGTCAAGTTAACCGCGTAAACCGGGATGCAGCCACGCCCCTTGCGCTCGCCGTAAACGTATTCCCTAGCTTTCCCGCCCCCAACCGCAATCATCGCCGCAACCTTAGCCGTGTCAATTACGCTCCCGCCCCCAACCGCTACGATCGCGTCTGCGCCCATGCTCCACGCGTGCTGCGCCATCCTATCCGCTTGGCTGGCCCAGGGATTCGGCGTTACGTCGCTGAAAATTTCATAGTTTACCCCTAGCTTCCTAAGCACCGAGATCAGGTCGTCAAGTGCGCCGCTCACTTTCGCGGACCGCTTCCCGGTAGCTATGAGAACGTTTTCATAGCCTTCGAGCTCACCCTCCAAGTTGCTAATAGCTCCAGGCCCAAAGTAGAGGGTAGTTGAAGCGTAGCTCAGCATGAAATTTTTGAGCTCGGATGCGGACACAGTACGGAGTTTAACGCCTGGTATTAATGGTTATTCTCAGCCGTGGAGCGGCTCGGCTTTCATTTATAATTTTCGCATCATTTTTTTAAGGAAAGACCGTTGAATGTTACGGGGGAGCCCATGGGTGAGGAGGGTAAAGCCGAGGTCAAAGGTTCGCTTCTAACACCCCCTCTCCTTCTCGCGGCTACACTCGTGATCGTGGCTTCGCAGTTCGTGTGCGCGCTTGTAGTTTCGCTCTCCTCCGTAATCAGGGGTTGGTTCATCGGGCCAATCTACATACTGATACTTGTGGAGCTGCTGGGTAGAGTTAGCCCAAAGTTTAGGCTTAAGCCCGGCCAGTTGCTGATACTCCTCCTTCCGTTCTGGTTTGCGGCGGGTAAGGCCTTCATGATCACTGGAGCCGGCGGCGAGGGTTGGGGGGATCTCATATCGGTTGTTGAAAGCTTCAGAGTTAGGGCTTTAGCCGACTCAGCCGTGAGAAGTTGGACGTGGGATTTAACCCCGGACTTGATAGCCCCTAAAAACATTTTAGTGCTCGAGAAAGCTTGGAGGGGCCTGAGCCCCGGCGAAGCTATAGACTGGGTTGCGTGGCTTCCCTCGACAGTATTCTGGGCCGTGTGGCTGGTTACGACAACGCTTATGCTGATCACAGCCGTCTACATACTCGTAGGCCCTTACACGGTCGAGGTTGAGCGCCTAATCTACCCGATGAGCGTTCCGGCTACGATCATTCTGACAAAAGCCGGAACCTGGGTTGAGGAAAAGGGGAAGAGTAGAAGCAAGCTGTTCACGCTGGGGGAGCCTAAGATGAAAGCGTTCTGGGTCAGCTTCGCTTTAGGCGCTGTCTTCCTGTCGGTCATCCCCATGGTTATGGAGGTTTTGCCTATAGTGCCGATCCTGGGTGCCAGCTTATGGGGGGAGATTCCTCTGCCGTTTCACCAGTTCACGGCGGGCCTGCTACCCGGCTCTTACACCTACACGGTTTTCATAATACACCAGGCTATCCTGATGACCCTGCTACCCTACGACATAATGGTGACGGCGCTGATCACCTGGCTGATCTTCTGGGTTATCTACCCTACGGTTGGCGTGAGGGCCGGTTTCCTACCCTACCAGCCCGGTGTTGAGCAGCAAGCCCACCTTTGGTTTGGCGTTATGCCGCCCTTCCCGATTACGGAGTTCGGCGCGCTCAGTCTAACGCTTGGTATAGGTCTCCTAACCCTCTGGGAGGCGAGAGGCACGTTAAGCAGGATAGCAAAGGGGGAGCTAAAAGCGGGGTCGGAGCTCCCGGTTAAACACCTGGCCGCGACGTTTGCGACGCTCTTTCTCGTATGGCTGGTTATATGGGTCTCGGCTGGCGCGAACCCCCTAACTCAGACCTATCTCTTCATACTCTTCATGCTCTGGCAGATCGCCGTTGTAAGGTGCTACGCTGAGGTTTGGTGGCACCCGCCAGTTATGGACATGTACTATGTGATCATGTGGCCGGTCGGCAACTCGCTGGGGTTGTGGGGTACTCCGCCCTCGCAAAGTAGATCGCTTTTCATGCAGAATATAGCTCTAGTAGCTCACGGGAGCTGGCCTAGTTACCGGCAGGTCCCCTACAACATGGGTTGGATCGCCCACACGTACAAGTGGGCGCACGACATGGATGTGAACCTCAGGGATCTCCTGCTGGTGTTATTCACTGTAGCTATAGTCGGGTGGCCTTTAGCGTCCGTGATAAGCCTGTGGTGGATGCACCACGTGGGCGGCTACGCGAAGCTGAACTACATATACAACAGCTGGGTGGTTGATACGGCGCTCGACATGGGTGTCCGCAGCTTCGCCCAGTACAGCACCCTACTCCAAATGCCCTTCTGGTACCACGGTGCGCTCGCAGCGCTGGGCGTTGCTGTCGTGTTCGCCATAAACTTCCTGAGAGCTAGGTTCGCGTGGTTCATGATCAACCCGACAGCTCTCGCCATAACCATGTGGTTACCTCAATACATGTGGAGCGCGTCGCTTGTAGCGTTGATCGCCAAGTACCTGGGGAATAAGGTGTTCGGCGCTAGGAGGTACGAGGAATACGCATCCTACGTAGCAGCCGGGCTGTGCTGGGGTTTGGGTTCGGGATACCTCATAGCGGGGATCTACAGCCTCCTTCTAGAGGTGCTACCTAAGTTCAGAGCACTCTACGTACCCTAAAGCGAGTTTTATTTTCAAGCTGCGCGTTATCTGCTCTGCCGAGGGGGCTCGGCTAGATGCAGTAGGTAGTCCGGGATCTCCTTACCTTTTGCGATTTCACTAAATACTAAGGCGCTGGGCCTTGCGTACCTTTTCTTTGTCGCCAAGTCAACGTAGAAGAGCCCGAAGCGCATCCTGTAACCCTGGGCCCACTCTAGGTTGTCGAACAGATTCCAGTGGAAGTAGCCTCTCACATCTACGCCTTCAGCAGCAGCCATATAGATCTGGTACAGGTGGGACACGATAAAGTGGGACCGCAATCTGTCCGCAGCATCGGCGATCCCGTTTTCGGTCACGTATATGGGGAGGCGGTATCGATCCCAGAGCTTCTTAAGAACGTTGAAAACGCCCTCAGGGTAGATCTCCCAGCCGAAGTCGCTGGCCGGTCTGCCATCCCTCGACAAGCCCCCCGGCGGGCACGAGTACCCGTAACCCGGAAGAACCGCGTAGCCGCTGGAGGTTTTCCTCACTGCGTTCCTCGTGTAGTAGTTGAGGCCAACCCAATCTAAACGCTTCCTAAGGTCTTCCCGCACAGATCCGGCGAGCAACCCGTTAATAGCGGCTTCGTAGGGCCAGATGTTGCGTTCAAACCCCTTATCTGCGGCTTCTCTATCCTGCTCAGTCATAGGGGTCCAGTCGGCAACGGACTCAACTATGCCTACGGGCTTTTTCGAGAAAAACTTCACCGCGTCGTAAGCCCGAGCGTGGGCCTCGGCCATGTGCTTCCTCGCCTTCTCGTAGCATTCGAGATCCAGGTAGCCCGGTGGGAAGCCGCTTTTCACGCTAACGTACCCCAAGCTAGCTACTACCTCAGGCTCGTTCATAGTGTACCACGCATCAACCAAGTCTCCAAACTCGCTGGCAGCGAAAGCCGCGAACTTGGCGAACTCTACAACTATGCGCTGATCCAGCCACCCGGAGGGGGCGCGATCCGGGCCGAGCTTTCTTACCTTAATCGGGTCATGCAGCCACAGGGGGATGGACCAATGGAAAAGGTTAGCCACTAGGAAGCCTCCGCGCTGCTTCCAATCCTCGAATATCTCCCTGTACCGCTTAACCGCCTCGGGGTTTGACAGCCTCCGCAGCTTCTCGATGTGCTCAAGGTCCACGTTTACGGCTTTCACGCCCTCCTTATCCTTCTCAACCGGCACTTCTACTTCAAAAGTAGGTTTAGGGAAAATTCTCGCCCACTCAATGGTAAACCATGCAGCGTCCATGCCTATGGAAACGGCACGCTCGTTATCCTCCCTGAAGAGGTGCCAGTACCCGGGCCCATCCTCGGGGCAGTCGCCGCTAACGATTCCAGCCGCAATGTTCTCGTGATCGTGTAGCCAGAGAACCCAGTCGCTGCTAAACTCCGAGCCTGGAAGACCCATTTCATGCTGAACGCCTACGGTGCTGAAGCCGAACCTGAAGTCCCGGTTAAACTTCACCGACATGTTAGCGAGATGGAACCCTTGGTATTTTTATGTTGTGTTAAGGATCCGGCGGCGCGTCTACGCGCTCGATTTTCTCCATTTCGAGGGCCCTAGCTCCCTCTTCCATGTAAACCCTCTGGGCATAGCTTAGCTTCCCGATAAAGCTGCCCTCGCCAACGTACGCCTCCTCAGCGTGTAGTTCCCTAACTCTGCAGCCTTCTCCGCAGTAAAAGGACTCAGCATAAATGACGTCCGCTACACACCCGTCGCCTAGCCTTACGTCGCCTGCAACGACGAGCCCCTGGAGTTCGCCGTCATCTTCAACCTTGAGTGAGAGGATCCACGCGCCTTTACCGGTTCTGAGTTTAGACCCTATGGAGGCGGATGCCGCCTTCACCACCCCTCCCACGTCCAGTTCACCTCTAACCGATATACTCTCCGCGAAAACATCTCCGACGACCCTCACTCTGCCTCCCGTGCTTACGGTCTCGCCAACCAGTTCGCGGGCTTCTACATCCCCGCCAGCGCTTAGCCGCTCAACGTTTAACACTCCCTCGACTTCAACGTCTCCACCAACTGACAGTTGAAGCGCGCGTATCTCCCTCGCTTTAACATCACCACCCGTTGAAACACGCTCTGCCTCGAGCCTTCCGGCTCGGATCTCGTCCCCAGCGGTAACGCTTAAAGCTACTATCAGGTTCGCGGCTACCCCGTCGCCAGCGGTGACGTTCTCGGCGAATACCTCCCGTACCTCCACTGAGTCGCCAGCACTTAGTTTTCTAGCGCTAGCCTTTACAGCCTTAAGTGTACCCCCCGCTGATGCAGAGTTCGCGATAATCTCATCTGCGATAAGGGTATCAGCAACAGCTGCTTCCTCAACCGATAACACTCCCTTTGCTTCGAGGTTTTCAGCGCGAAGCCGGCGGCAGTAAACGCCGCCCGCCACTGTAAGTGCACCATCTACAAATATGTCGCCCGCCACCTGCAGCCAACCGTTAACTTCGACATCTCCACCGGCCTTGAGGGATACTGCCTCAAGCGGTCCCTGGAAGCGGCAGCTACCCCTGCAAATCACCGAGCCTTTAACCTTGATTTCCCTCCCCTCAGGCGTGACCGTGGCTCCATACTCGAGTACCAAGTCCCCTTCGAATTCGCCCACTCGGAGCTCCATACCAGGTGTCACTTGCGCCGGGCTATAAAGGGCTTCCACACAGTTGGTGAGAAACTGCTATAAGCAAACCAGAGTGACGCGACAAGGTGGTTAGGAAAAAGCGGTGCCATCACGAGGTTATCGCCGATATTCTCGAATACCTTAGCGGTGCTAACCGGGCACGGGTTTCATGGATAGCCATGCACGCCAACATGCCGCTGGATAGGATGAGTTTTTTACTGCGTGAGTTGGAGAGGCGGGAGCTTGTGAAAAAGGTGAGGGGTAAGGGGGTTGAATACTACGAGCTGGGCAGGCGTGGGCACGAGTACCTGGAGCTCTGGAGGAGGCTGGAGCTCCTAACAGGCAGGATTTGAGAACGGGGACGCGCTTTTACGCGTGTTCCTGCTAGGGTAACGTATATCACTTGGTGCCGGCACAGCACAGTGTGCCAGGGCGCCGTGCAGTAGCGAGGCTGCTACCCGTAACCGCGCTTGCCTATGTTTTAGGCATGGTGCTCGGTTTCTACGCCCCGGAGCCGCTGGCCGAGACGCTCTTAGAGGTCATAAGGGGGCTAGCGAGAAGGATCATCACGGAGAACCCCTGGGAATTAGCTCTCCGCATATTCATCCACAACTCGGAATCGCTCCTAAAAGTGGCGCTGCTGAGCCCCCTCATAGTGGTCCCGGTGATCGCGGCTTTCCTCAACGGCGTTATCCTCGGCGTGGCCGTAGCTTACATGCTGGAAAGCAGCTCGTGGCTTTTCATTTTCCTAGCTTTAGCTCCCCACGGAGTCGTAGAGATTCCAGCCCTGCTCTATTTTTGCGCGACCTCCACGAGCTTTGGAATTGACCTGTGGCGCTCGTTGCTGGGTAAGGATCGCGACGCTTGGAGGAGGGGGGTGGTTAAGCTGGCTAAGGGGCTAGCTATCTCGCTGGCTTTGCTCGCGCTGGCAGCCTTTATTGAGGCACTTGTGACACCGGCGATAATTGCCGTGTACCGTAGGAGCGCCGTTTAACGGTACGTAGGAGGCCAGCACTTAACGTTAAGCATCGAGGCCTAAGCCCGGGCGCGGACACCGGTGGAAGGGGAGTCTTACATGCAAGTTGGTATGTAGTGGCACGCCCTACAGATCCCGCTAATCGATGAGCGGAAATTCCAGGTGTCCTCCGAGGATCCACGGAGGTATAGCACTTCGATGCAACAGCCGTTTCTTGCGTGGAAATGCGAGCGGCCGACTATAATCCGGGCACTGTCCTCTATGAGTTCATCAATCTGAGCCCTACTTTCTGAAGCGTAGCTCACCACTAGAACCCCTTCACACTCGTGAGCTCTCGCGAAGTGGAGCTCCTTCGATAGGAACTCTTTCGTGGCCATAGAGATGATTTTGGAGCGGTCTACGCCGATCGCCCGCGAGAGGCGCGCCAGCTCCTCGAACACCTCCTCGCTTAACGAAACGCCGAACCTCCTTTTCCTCGCCATGCTCATCAACCCCGAAGCAGCGACGCTATATAAAGCGCTAGCAGCGCGAAGCCGAAGGCCGCTGCCGGAGCCACGTTCAGCTGAACGGAGAGCAGCAGCCCAGCGCTGCTAGCCGCCAGCGCCGATAGAATGCTGAGAATGTAAAACTCCCTCGCGCCTCTAGCGACCCGCGCAGCCACAGCAGCTGGAAGCAGGATTACTATGTGCTCTATTGCGAAACCCACCACCCTTAGCAGGCTCACGGAGGACAACGTGAGGAGGATGGCTAAAACGTAGTCGTGCAGGCTAGCACGAATACCTGATAAGGTGGAGAACTCCCGATCTAAGCCGATCAGCACATGCTTGTAGTAGGTAAACGCCGATACCGTAACCATCGCTGCGCCCACGGCGACTACGGTCCACACGTCCTCCCACCCAGCTAGAAGCGGATCACCTAAGATGTAAGACCAGAGGTTGACTCGGACAGGGAACTTGGTGAGCACATAGTAGACGGTCGCTACGCTCCCCGAGACAGTAAATGCGACGAAGGCCGACGTAGCGTTATCTTCGCTGGCGCCCCTATGTATAAAGAAGACTAAGAGGCAGGACAAGGGTATGCTAAGGACCACGGCCCAGGCTGTAGGGTGCCCGCCTAGCGTGGCTGAGAGAAGGTATCCGAGAGCGACCGAGAAGAGCGCGGAGTGGGGGAGAGAGGCGGCGAAGAAGTTGAACCTCCTAGCGTGCACTAGCGGGCTCAAAGAGCTGAACGTCGCGGCGCTGCCCACGACCACTATAACCCATCTAGGGTCCACGTACATCCTTAGCCACCCTAGCTCAGCACGTGCAGGCACTTTTCGATTGAAAGCACACCCGGCCCGTAGGCAGCTCTCAGGAGATCCAGCCTGTACACCTCATCGGGCGTCCCTACGCCTTTCACCCCCCTATTGAAAACAACTACTAGTTTGCTCTTATTTAGAGTTAAAATCGGGTCGTGGGTTGAAACTATCACTAGTTTGTTCGCCCCCAGCTCCTCGATAACCTTGGCGATGGCCTCGCGCCCCCTTGGATCGACGCCGGAGAACGGTTCATCCATAACCAGTATAGGCGTTTCCGCCGCTATAGCGCGGGCGATTAGGATGCGCTGAAGTTGCCCTCCGCTCATGGAGCTGATCTTCCTCCCGGCGGAGTCGGCGGCGCCGACAAGGCTCAGCGCGCTCTTTACCCTCTCCCTACGCTCCGGGTTCCGCACCCCCCTGCTCCTCAGAGCCATCTCGATAAGCTCGTATCCTGTTACAGGCAAATCCCTCCTAACGCTCGCTAGCTGCGGTACCAAACTTGCGTGCACACCGGCTTTCAATGGATTCCCCGTTACGTCTTCGCCGTTAAGGTACACGCGGCCTCTCATCGGCTTGAGAACACCCAACAGCAGTTTGAAAAAGGTAGTCTTACCGGCCCCATTCGGACCTAGAAGCGTGACGAGGCCAGGCCCCTTCAACTCAAGATTCTCACCTGCGACGATATAATCGCCGTTGTAGGCGAACGTTAAATCCATAACTTTGATAGAGACCTCTCCACTGTGCACAACATGGGTTAACATCAGGGAAAAGGCGGGTTACTCCGGTTTAAATATTTTCATTTACCTTCGTGTGCACAATAAGCTAGTGATAGAGGCCTGCCCGTGCACAATACTTATATCGGGATTATGAGAAGCTGTTATTCGTGGCCCTAGGCCGGCTTTCCACTAAGCTCCTAAGTCGTAAGTTCATATACTTAGCTGCGGTGGTGAGCGCACTCATAGTCTCGGTGCTCCTCTTAAGGGTTAACACGCCTAACCGGTACGGCGGGGGCGAGGGGCTGCGGATAGCGGTTACCTTCCCCTCGCTAGCCTCAGACATTGAGCATCTCCTGTGTGAGGGCGACGCTGTTGTTTCCGTAGCACCCGCCGGCATCGATCCGCACGAATACCAGCTTGCGCCAGGCGATGTCGGCATCCTCAAGGAAAGCGACTTAATAGTGTCCACAGCTCACGCCCCCTTCGAAAGCCGGATAGCCGAGCTCTACTCGAAAGGCGAGTTGAAAGGGGTTCTAATTGAAATCCCGAGGATCCCCGGTATACGCCTCAAGGTGAACCCCGCTACGGGTGGGGAGAACATGCACTGGCCGATCTACGATCCCGAGAACTACGTAGCGTTTGTAAAGCACATTGCACGCTTAATGTCCGAGAAACGGCCCCAGTGCTCTCAAATATACACCGCGAAAGCCGATGAAATAGAGTTAAGAGTGAGGGAAATAGTTGCCGGTACAAAACCGCTGAACGCAAGTGCGATTGCCGTAAGCCCCATAGTCCAATACGCGGTCGAATGGGCTGGGGTAAGGGTGGACTTCCTGCTTGCAGCGGAGCACGAGCTGCCAGTAGACCCGGGGACTCTTGCCAAAGTCGAGGCGGCGCTCTCGGCGGGCAAAGTTTCACTCGTAGTATCTATAAAGGGTATTGAGGATACCCCGCTGGGGAGGAAGGCCGAGGAACTCGCATCAAAGTACGGGATACCCATCCTCTACGTAGCCTCACCACTAGCTCCCAACAGCACGCTCATTAAGCTCGAAGAGCTGCGCGATGAGCTGCTACGCCTGCACTCCTACGGTGGTTAACCCCTGCTAATTAAACTGTAAAAATTTATACTGTGTAAAATTTACTTTTACCTTTTTATCCTGCACTCCTACGGTGGTTAACTCCGCCCGCCGGAAGCTTTTAAACTCCTGGAATGTAATTTCTCGTGCCGCGTGATGACCAACTCCGATGCTGAACGGTGAGGTAAGCGGCCGTAGCTGACCCTCTCCGGTAAGCGGCCCCACGCTCCGCTCCCAGAGCCCTCCGACACCAGCGTGCAGCTTAAATACAGAGTATCGTCGTTGCCCCATGCGCTCGCCCGGACTTACGAAGGCGCTCCTGCTCTTAGGCCCGGTAGCGTTCCCGCTATTTCACCTCGTGGTCCTAGCGTCGGCGCTACGCAATCCCTGGTGGAGCTTCTACAAGCACGCATTCAGCGACCTGGGGGCGCAAACGGCTACAGACCCGTGGATCTATAATGTCGGCTTAATGGTATTGGGCGCACTGGTAATGCTTTTCTCGCTCGGCCTTTTACTTGCAGCTAAGAGCAAATGGTCGGGTTTTGCGTCAGCTCTCTTCTTCGTAGCCGGCATCTTTCTGGCGTTGATTGGAATTTACCCCGGCGGGACCAGACCGCACGTTTTCGTCTCCACGTGGTTCTACGTGCAGTCCTTCATTGCATCAGCAGCCCTGGGCGCGGCCTTGCTGCTGGAGGGTAACCATCCCTACGGGGTTCTCCTGTGCGCGCTCGGTGTGCTGCCGCTACCCCTCGGCGCACTGGTGGAAGCTGCAGTGGGCTGGCCGTCCGTGGCTGTAGCGGAGTACGCCGGCGCGGTTTTCATAGCCGTCGCAGCTACCGCGGGCTGCTACGCCTACTGGCCGAGGAAGTCGAGCTGAGGTGCTCTTGCGCTCGACTCCGCGTGGCCAGCTGACAACCGCGGTGTGGGTCTTACGTGGGTTATGAATAAAAGGTCCTGTGTGTTGGTGCTAGCATGATAGCGGGGGACACTACCGGGCGTGGTGGGCCGTGAGCTACTACCTGGTCCTGGATGTAAGGGTTAACAGCGTTAAAGCCTGCGCTTACTCCCAGGGCAGGCTACTGGGCAGCGCGGAGGATGGCGTACGCGTCCATTGCTCGCAACCGGGTTGTGTGGAACTGGATCCAATGGATGTGATGAGGGCCGTTTACAGGTTACTGGGAGAGATGGAGAGCAAGTACGGAAAACCCACAGGAATAGGGATAACTAACCATAGGGGAAGCACGGTTGTTTGGTACAAGGATGCGGGTGAGCCGCTCTACAATATCATTACATGGCAGGATAGGAGGGGCGTCGAAGTAGCGGAGGAGATTCTATCAAAGGGGACGGTAAAGCCCCTGAAGACTGAGCGCGGCGCTTACCTCGCGGCTTTCGAGTGCGCGATGCTCGGCCTTACCAACCCTCTGCTACACCTAAAGTGGATCGCGGAAAATGTCGAGGGGGCTAAAACGGCTCTGGAAAGGGGCGGCGCCGTATTCGGCACCGTGGATTCGTGGATCGCGTGGAACCTTACTGGGGAGCACGTTACCGATTGTACCAACGCGAGCGCGACGGGATTGTTCGACCTCTACAGCATGAAGTGGAGCGATGGCGCGATGAAGCTCACGGGCGTTTCCCTGAACTCTCTCCCACGCGTGGTAACAAACGATACACCTATAGGGTACGTGAAAGAGCTCGACGCGCCTCTGCTAACGGTTATAGCGGACCAGCAGGCGTCTCTGTACGTCGCTGGGGTTCAGCGGGGGACTGCGAAGCTCATGTTTGGTAGCTGGGCCTTCGTCGGTGTCAATGTCGGGGAGAAGCCGCCGCGCAGGGGGAAGGGGGTCTACCCCGCGGTTGCGCTCTCCACTAAAGAAAAAACCCTGTACATGCTGGAGGGGGTCGTAACCTCAGCTGGTTCCGTAGTGGAATGGCTGGCGAATTTAGGAATATTGAGGGATTACAGCGAGCTGAGCGAGGCGCTCATTAAGGGTAGCGGAAGTGTGCTGTTCATTCCAGCCCTAAACGGCCTGGGAACCCCGTTTATGAAACCCGAGGCCATGGCCGCTATTCTCAACCTATCGAGCGCTACCCGGAGAGAGGACGTGATACGCGCTGCGCTGGAGGGGGTTGCCGTCATGTGCGCTGCAGCTATAGCGCGCCTCGCGAGGGCCTCCAGGACCTCCATCAGGCAGGTCATCGCAGACGGCGAGCTAGCTAACTACGACCCCTTCCTCCAACTAGTGGCGGACTACTCCGGTAGGAGGATCGCGAAAACGGAGCATGCGGATAACTCGGCGATGGGCGCTTACATGATCTGCGAGAGCATCGGCATGCACCTCGACCCCATAAAGGGTTGGAGGTCCCCGGCCATCAGCAAGCTCTTTGAGCCCAGAGCCGCTAGAGGCGACTACCCGGAAAGGCTCTCAAAGGCTTTAGAGCTACTGGCCTACTAAAACCGATCTATACCTGATCGCCGATTCGCTAACTAGTTGCTGAACCATCGAACTGGCTTGACAAAATTTTAACAAACATTCCCGTTTAAAGCTAAAAGTTTTTTTATAGGCGCAGTTGACAAGCTTCGCGATGAGCCCGATGGAGAATGCTGAGAGGGGGCTTTGCAGCCGCGCGGTGGGCAGCTTAACCCCCGAGAGAAAACATGCTTCCCTATCCGAAAAACTGAGGCTGTTGGAGGCAATTATTACGACACCGATCTACACCTCGATCGGCTACGCTTCGGGGCAGGTAGTTTACACTTCAACGGTAGAGGGGGCTGTGGATCTGTGGGCTTTAGACCTGGGGAGCGGTTGCAGCCGGCGGTTAACCGAGGGGGGTGTGCACTTGGTGGCGCCAACGAGGCATGAATCACCATACGTTATATACACCCAAGACGTAAGTAAGGGAAGAGAGCTGCAACAGGTTTACGCGGTTAATATCAAAAACTCTGATAGCTTTGCCCTGGAGGGCTTTGAACCCCGCCGTATTTTAGGGCTGGGTTTTGACGGGAAGAGCGTAGCGCTCGCAGCCGCTGGCGACGGCGTTGAGTTGTGGCTTCTCAGCCTAGGCGGGGGCGCGGAGAAACTCCACTCCGTAGCCAGCATGATGTACGTCACGGATTTCAATGACGGGGTCATCGTAGGCCAGGGGGTCTTAAAGGGCAATCCGCGGTCCTTCGAAGTTTTCATGTACGATCTAGGAACAGGGGAGTTCGAGGTATACACGCCCCGAGAGGGGGCAGTCAACAAGAGGCCGGTTACTAGAGGGGGGAGAGTGCTTTTCGCCACGAACGCGTTCGGCAAAGATGAGTTAGTGCTCTATGATCGCAGGAGCGAGGAGCTTCAGAAAGTGGAGTTCAGTGGCTCGGACCTGAGGGAGTACGACCCTACCGAGTACTTGGACTTCGGGTGGACTAGCGAGGGGGTAGTATGGGCGATCGGCAAAAGAGACGGCAGGTCCAAGCTTTTCCTGGACGGCAAAATACTGCCACTTCCCGACGGCTTAGTTTACGGCGCGGACTTCGTAGGCTCCAAGGCGTACGTTACCCACTCCTCGCTCACGTCTCCTCCCAAGATCTGCGAGGTAGACCTCTCAGGAGGATATCGCGTCATTTTAGGCGGAGAGCTGCGCGAGGAGATTTTAAGGCTTATCGGTAGATCCTACATGGTTAGGATTAGGTCCTTTGACGGCCTGGAGATCCCGACTTTCGTGGTTGAAAGCAACGCTTCCCCGAAGCCGGGACCCTCCGTGGTTTATGTCCACGGAGGGCCTTGGAGCGAGGTGGCCGACCGCTGGGATATGTTCATCGCTTCGCTGGCGGCGTTAGGTTACCACGTCATAGCGCCCAACTTCCGCGGGTCGACTGGTTACGGTGAAGAGTTCAGGGTAATGGATATAGGTGACCCGGGCGGCGGCGACCTGGAGGACGTGGCTAAAGCTGCCGAGTGGGCTGTGAACCATGGTTTGGCTTCGAAAATCGCGGTAATGGGCTACAGCTACGGTGGATTCATGACGTTCCTGTCTACGGTCAAGAAACCCCACATCTTCGACGCCGGTGTCGCAGGCGCGGGTGTAGCCGACTGGGAGGAGATGTACGAGTTGAGCGATGCCTTCTTCAGGCAGTTCATAGACATCCTCTTCAACGGCAAGCGGGAACTCTGGAAGGACAGGTCTGCGATAAACTTCGCCGAAGAGCTCAGAGCGCCCCTATGCATAATTCACCCGCAGAACGACTCCCGAACCCCGTTTAAACCCGTTTTAAGGTATGTGTGGAAGTTGATGGAGCTGGGCAAGACCTTCGAGCTACACGTGGTACCGGAGGCTGGTCACGCCATAACGAATCTGGAGAACGCTATAAAGCTGCTAATGCCAGCCGTGATCTTCCTCGAAAAATACCTGGGCAGATAGCTTCCAAGCGCTTAGCGTTGTTCTCACTTTCCACACCGGCAGGGTAACGGCTGCAGTGCATAGCCCGAGCCGTGAATCTTACGTTACGAAAACTTTAGCGCTACCCATGTAGGCACCCCCATCTCTTTCCCGCATCCCAGCTCGGAGAAAGCTGGAGCACTGGAGCTTGACATAACCGGCATTGCCAGGAGGTACAGCATGGTTAGAAAACGCACTTTCACGGACTTCGCAACTAAAATAATTTTAAAAGCTGAGTATAGGCGTTTTTCAGAGACTTGCAGCTCTAAGTAGTCTCTCAGTTGGCACGAGAGTCTTGGGAACTCTCACCCTAACCGTTTTCCTTGGGTCGACGAGCTGACTGAGCTCCAGGTCCACCGAAAGGCTGGCTAGCATGTAGGCGTCGTACCAGTTTAGGTTTAGCGCTCTTGAGAGTATCTTAACCGCTTCCTCTACAGCTGTTTGCACTGCTTTTTCCAGACCTTCAAGGGAGACGAGCAAGTAGCAGGCGTCTTCGGTTTCGACTATGGGCCAGCTGGGCGCTAGTCCCTTTATCACATCGACCTCCGCTATGACTCTGCCGGGGACTTCGCACGCGGCCACGCACACTTCGCCGTCGCCCATCACCGCGTGGAGGTCGCCTATCCCGAGCAACGCGCCGTCGAACATTACAGGGAGGTAAACAGTCGCCCCCGTGGTAATCAACCTCGTGTCCAGGTTGCCGCCGTGCCTGCCCGGAACACCCGTAGGTGGGCGCTCGGGGGAGGCCACGCCGATAACTCCGATCATCTTCCTAGCCTTGAGCCTAAAGCCCATGAACTCGACAAAGTCGCCTAGAACCCTGCACACCCTGGTTCTAGCCTCCTTGGCCAGGTGCGGGAGAGCGCCCTCGTTCGGAACAGTCACAACTATCCCTCTCTCCTCTGTTTCGATCCCCAGGATCCTGACAGCCAGCGCATCGCCTTTCTCAGCCCCCTCGATGTATATGGGCCCCGTAGCCGGGTTCACCCGATTCCAGTCGATGCCCTCAACGCTCTGGGACTCGCTAGTTATCTGGTTACCTAAAGCATCGAGGCACTGAACCTCAAGCAGGCTACGGGGTTTAACCGAGGCAGCTGGAGGGGTTTCGGGGTCGAACCTGTAGAAAACCTTATCGCTTGCGATTTTTACTAACCCCTGCATAGGGCTAAATCCCTCCCTCAAAGATAACCTTGACGGATGTCCTTAGTGGGTGCACGCCAAGTTTCATACTTTTACTCGACGACGTAGAGAACCACCGATTCCTCCGCTCAGTTTACTGGCCCAAACATCGTGGTAACAGGGCATCCCCAATAGACAGCTACGATATGTGGGGGCAGCGGAATTACGGGGTACTTCATGCAAAGCTGGGTTTAGCACATAGTTAAACTCCTGTAATCGCCCCCTATAAGAAAAACTTAGGTAAACTGAACGAAATTAAACATAGCATTTGGAAATGAGTGTAAATAAACTTGCGAAGCGATAGCATGTCTTTAAGTTCATACATTTTCAGGAAGTTTTTGAGCAGCCCCGCGGAGGCGCTTCGACTCCGGCGAGTGGGTACCGAGTTGAAAAACTATATCGTTTGGAGGCTTTACACTTCTCTTGCCGAGTCTGGTTGTCTTTCTAAGCTTCAGGAGAGGCCTTGGTGGAGTTTTAAAGACAAGGACCTGGCGAGACTGGCCAGCGGCATCCTAGCGGAAAGCGGTCCGGCGAAGCGCACAGGCGAAGCCATTCAAGTAACTTCGCTCCCTGAGAAAACGGTCATCGCTACGCAGGATGCGGCCGACCTCATTCCAGTGATCGACAGGGGCATGCTAGCACTGCCGCAGGCTTTAGAAGCTGGGGTTAAGCCAAACTTACCGGAAGAGAGCCGCTTGCGCGAAGCTTCTCGGAGGTCTGACGTTCAGGTTAGTTCTTGAAGCTGCTATCGAAGAGGGTGATCTCAGCAAGCTTGGTGAGGGGGCTGTGATAGCGGATATTTACCCAAGGATTGGTACATCAACCCTTACGCTTTTAGAGATGACGAAGACCAGAATAGCTGCGGAGCCCTATCCTGACAACGTAGAGGCTATTGTAAGGACGATCAAGCTGGCAGGACAGGAGAAACGGGTCACTATGATCCAATCCACTCCTGAGGAAATTTCGCTACCAGAAAAGTGGGCGTCGTGTTTATGGGTGATATGCTGCACTGGACATGCAATCCGCGATTAGCTTTAATTCGAGCGCGGGAGTCGTTGAAACCTGGCGGTAAGGTATCTATCGTGCAATTCACATACTCCTCCACAGGGCTAGCTATGGGTTTGCTTCACTACCTCTACGGTGCGGTGAGACCCCCGCCAACTCCCGGTGAACTCCGTAAAATGGTTGAAGATGCTGGTTTCGACACAGGTATTTGGCGCGGATCCTTCGGTATAATTGGTGTGCGGAATACCTAGGGCAGGTTAAGAGTCGCGGTAGTTGCGCAATTTTACTTCGGTACGCAGGCTACTTTCTCTGCGGCGCACCGCAGGTGGGGCATTTCGCCTCGCTTTTGGGGTAAACGGTCCCGCAATATTTGCAGGTTACCATCTGAGGGGGCTGCTGAGCCTGCGCTTGGGAGGGGGCTGCTACCTGCAGCTCCACGGTTTTACTAGTGGCGTCCGGGCGCTTCTCGACAGCCACCACTCCCTTCATGTTCCACACCACGACCCTATCTAGGCTCTTAAAGGAGGGGTGAGCTGTGGGTGGAATCGTTATCTCGAAGGGGTACCTCTGCGCAAACCCCTCAGGTATGTGCATCGGGCCAGCCAGTCGGGGCCTGGCTGAGAAAAGGACCGCCGATTCCCAAACCGGCTGCTCGACCTCCCTCTTCAGCGACTCGCTGTACACCCTCCTCATCCTCCGGACGCGTTCAACGCACTCCAGCTCGCACCTAATTTCCGAGCAATCGAAATCCTCTTGCGACGATATATCGAGGAAGCCTTCGATGGTTTCACCGAGCAGAAAATACGGTTTACTAAGCGTTAATGAAACGTTTACTTTAGGAGGAGTAACTTTTTCAGAGATTTTCCTAAGCAGATTCATGAGTAAAGAATTCGTTACATCGATTTAAGTTTTACCAAAGCGGAGGAGCGAAGATCCGCGGGTGGGCTTCAGGCCGCCAGAATGCCGGCGACGCCTTTATATCGGCAGGCTCCAAAAAGAAGGTGGATGATGACTTTGCCGAGTGTTGAACAGTGAAATACCATTCATGTTCTGACACTTCCGTAAGTCACAGCTGAGCTCCTGGTATTATGGTGCGGGCTGGTATGGGCGCAGGCTGGGACAGCGACTTCAAAGGCCCGCGCCCGGTGTGCCGAGGTAGCTAAGAGTTCTAGCGATGCCGCTTGAGGCAGAGATTGAGTTAGGTTGCCTTTAATGCTTATTAATTCGGGTAAGTAGCCCAGTTGTGAGCAGCAAGCTTCTGGATAGGCTGTACGCTTTCGCAAGGGAGCTGCCTAGGCTGCTTGAAGAGGATGTGCGTTCGGTGGTAGTGTTCGGCTCAGCCGCCCGCTCAGAGGACTTCGTCCCCGGGTTGAGCGACCTCGACGTCCTTGTTCTCGTTGAGGGGTTGCCGAGGAGGCGGTACTACTACTTCGACGTTGAGGGACACGAGGTGAACGTGGCGGTGTACACGTTTGACGAGTTGCTAGCTCTCTACTCGGTGGGGGACCCCCTGGCGCACATGCTGAGGCGCAGCTTAGTGATCTACGACAGCGGGCTCGCAGAGGCCCTGCCAGCCGAGGCCGAGGTAACTGGGCACACGCTCCGCGCACTCCGCAGGTCGATTTTCGCGGCTCTCGGACTAGCTGTGGAAAAGTACTTCGCTGGATTCTATAGGGAGGCGGTCTCCCACGCGTACCATTTAGCGAGACACGTGATCAGGTACGACTGCGCGCTGCACGGGAAGCAATTCCCCGTCTCAGATGCGGAGGTTAAAGCTGCCGCAAGCGGTGATCTGGAGGCTCTGTTCCTCCTATCTTTCGAGACACGGAAGAGAGAAGTAACCCGCACGGAGGCGGCGTCGCTAATAGAGAGGGCCATCGACGTTTTATGCCGCTACCTCGGGTTAAAGCCGACAACCCTGCGCCAGCTTGAGGCGGCGGTGTGGGGGGATGCCATGACGGTTGTGGCTTGCGAGGAGACCGGTTCCCTGGTTTTCAAGGTGGAAAGGTACTCGGAGAGCGGTTTGAAAATCCTCAAAGTAAGGGGGGAAGAGGCCGAGGACCTGACCTACTGAAACAGAGGGTAGTTTACCGGTTCAGGGCTAGGAAAATACAGTTAGACGGGTTAAGTGAGGGGTAGCTTCACTCGCCTGCCTTCTAGCTCGCTGAGGTAGATGGCCTCAATGATCTCCTGCGCTTTCACTCCGTCGTCAACCGTCACTGCGGGATTTCTCCCACTCTTGATTGCCTCTACTATGTCGTCCAAGGCGCTCCCAGCGTGAGATGCGCTCAGGGCCGGTTTAACCCAGGCTCTCCTGCTCCGCGAGTAGTACATGAGCCCGATGCACGTCCTGAGCGCAGAGCCCTTGCTGCCGTAGACCTCGAGCGGGGACCATGGCATGTGCTCCACCACCTGGACCCAGCCCGCGTCGAGCACCCCTAGCGCGCCTTTGGAGAACCTGATCACACCGATCCCCTGGTCGTCCACCTCGTACGCCCGCGTGGAGTTGGAGACGAGGCCCTGCACCTCGACGGCCTCGTCCTCTAGGATGAACCTAAGGAGGTCGGCCCCGTGTATGCCTAAGTCCAGAAGCCCGCCGCCCCCGGCCAGCTCCCTCGACGAGAACCAGCCGGTCCAGCCGCTGAACCAGCGGTCGACGGCAGCTGAGTGGGCTACCCGAACCCTCGCAGTGTATATGTACCCGAGCTCCCCGCTGGCGACCAGATCCCTGACGGCAACGTTCTCTGGGTTGAAGCGGGAGTTGAAGCCCGTCGTGAAGAGTATACCGCTTTTCTCCACCACTTTCTTGATCTCGACGGCCATCCTGAGGTTCGAGCCGATCGGCTTTTCGCAGAAAACGTGCACGCCTCTTTCAGCGGCAGCCTTAACGTGCTCCAGGTGCCTCCTGTTCTCGCTATCGATGACCACTAGGTCAGGGTTCCTCTTAAACAGGGATTCGAGGCTTTCATAGAACTCGAGATTGTACATCTTGGCGTAATAGCGCCCCCTCTCCTCATCGTCGTCGTAAACCCCGATGACCTCCACGTCACCCCGAGATTTCAGCCGCTCGAGGTGCCCCGGCGCGTGGACGTGCGCGAAGCTGATTACCCCAACCTTTAGCTTAGCCACACCGGTACACTCACCCAAGCTTTATTATTTTAGTCGTAGACAAGTACACGCTCGCGCTCCGGGCTGGGTTTGGCTGGGGCCTTCGAGTAGGCGGGAACCTCGGTCAGCAGCTTTACGGACCATGCAACGACGCTTCCCCCGCAGCGGCATCGGACAAGCCTATCCCGCACCTTCGTTGAACCCCAGGAAACGCGAACCTCCTGAACTCCTTAACCGGCCTCCTCGTACCAGGCTCGCCTCAGCGTTTTCGCGTGCACGGCCGTGAAGGCTTTCAACCGCTTGACAAGAAGTTCAACCTTCCGGAGAGGGGGCTCGGGTAGCCTGTGGCCGTAGTTGTCGTAGCCGATGTAGACCCTCGAGGGCTTAACCCTCTTTAAAGCCTCCACGAATCCGTCTAAGTCGAAGTCGAGGACGGGCTCCACAACTACGACCTTGTTTGGCCACTCGAGTTCCATCATGGCCCTTAGGCGCTCGCTTGGACTAGGCGCCCCGGAAAGAGCGCTGTAACCCTCGTCCCTGTTCGTCTCAACCGTGGCGCCGAGCTCAACGTTGCCAGGCATTTCGCCCAAAAACTCGAGGTACCTGGACGGGTTCTTTGTCAAAAAGAAGAACGTCGTGCTGGGAAAATCCCTGACGCGTTCCAGCACTTTGAGGATCCACTCGGCGGGGACCCAGGAGCCCCACAAGTCACCCATGTCGCATACGAAAACCCACTCGCCCGGTTTAAAGCGCCTCGAGAAGGCTTTTTCATTCAAAGCCGGGTTAAAGCCGTGCGCAGCATAGTGCGGGTGCCGTTTCAGCCTAGTCAAAGCCAGCCGGCGAGCCCAGCAGTACGTGCAAAGGTGCAGGCAGCCGGTCACAGGATTCCAGGACACGTGGATCGCTAAACCATGCTCCACCACCCCTTAATATTTGCGCACACGAAGCCCCGTAAAAGCTTATGAGCTGGACCCGCTTGCCGCCGTGTGGCCGCTCCAGCCTGGCTTCTGGTAGCCGTGGCGCTCTTAGCCTTCTCTTCCACGGCTTACTCCATGCCCTATGCGGCCCCCACGCTTGAACTTAGACAAGTTGAGGGGGAGTTGGTACCCATCCAGAACGGTGTTGTGTACCCCAACTTCGCGCTTCAGCGGCAGTCACGCAAGTACCTAGACTTGGGCGGGGAGTGGGAGATCCTATACGACGAGGCATCGGGGGCCCTTGAGGTGGACGGGGTTCGGCTGTCGCTGGCCGCTAGGACACCGCAAGTTCTCGAACTTATGGAGCGGCAACTGCGAGAGGCCCTCGCAAAAAGCGGGTGGAGGAGAGTTAAGGTTCCGCACAGCAACAACGCACGTGGATCGGACACGGAGGGCTACCAGGGCGTCGTTTGGTATAGGAAGGTGTTCGAGCTGCCCCGCGGTTTCCTCGAGCAAGGTGGGAGGGCGTTCCTGGTCTTCCAAGGCGTCAATTACTTAGTTGATGTCTGGCTCAACGGTAAATACTTGGGCTACCACGAGGGAGGTTTCACCCCCTTCCTCTTCGATGTCTCAAACTCGCTGGTGGAGGGCGTTAACGAGCTAGTGCTCAGAGTGGACAACGTGCCCTGGGATGCGCCAGGCTCTCGCTTTCTAACAGTCCCGTACAGGAGGTGCGACTGGTGGAACTACGGCGGCGTTTACCGGGACGTTTACATAGAGGTCGCCAACTCGACCTACATAGCAAGGCTCGACCTGGTGGCATCGAGAAGCACCGAGGGCTGGATTTTGGCGGCTAGAGCCGTAATCGTTAGCAAGTCGAGCGTGAGGGCCCTTTTGAGGCTGAGGCTCCACCCGGCTGACGCAGCCGGGAGGCTTGAGCCTGACGCTTATTCCCTCGCCAACAAGTCGGCGGTGGTGGGAGAAGTCGCGGGGGAAATCGATCTCATCCCCGGCATCAACGTAGTTAAGGTGCGGCTGGATGCAGTTGGCGTAAGGGAGTGGAGCCCGGAGGAGCCGAACCTCTACGTACTCGCGGCTGAGCTCTGGGTCGGAGGATCCATTGTAGACTCCGTGTACGAGCAGGTGGGCTTTAGGGAGGTAGGGGTAGCTGGGGGTAAGATCCTGCTCAACGGGAAAACGGTTTTCCTAAAGGGTTTGTCGAGGCACGAGGATTACCCGGTTCTCGGCAGAGCCCTAACCCCGGAGCTGATATACGGCGATCTCCTCATCGTAAAGGAGCTGAGTGCCAACTTCCTTCGAACAGCCCATTACCCCAACCACCCGCTGACTTACGTTTACGCCGACCGCCTAGGCTTGCTCGTCTGGGAGGAGATACCAGTTTACTGGTTCGATTGCGAGGCCTTCAGGGTCCAGCTCGAGAGAGGCGTCGCGAAGCAGATGCTGCTGGAAATGATTTTCAGGGACTTTAACAGGCCTTCGATAATCATATGGAGCTTAGCCAACGAGTGCGCTTGCCGCGGGGAGCGGATTAATTTCCTGAAAGAGATGGCGCAAGCGGCCCGGCTGGTCGACCCCACCAGGTTGCTGACGCAGGCGATAGCGTGGGACTTGAGCGACGACACCTCGCTTAAGGCTGGCTTAGACCTGCTCGCGGTCAACATGTACTTCGGCGTGTTCTACGGAAAGCTGGAGGACATGGGCAGCGCGATAAAGAGCTTGAAAAATAGATACCCGGAGCTCCCGCTCGTAATCAGCGAGATTGGATACTGGTCCGGGGGAGGCGTGGGCGAGGCTGGCCAAGCCGAGTACTTTATCCGAGCTTGGAGAATAATCGAGGCGAACGCCGAAAGCCTAGCCGGTGCAGCGTGGTGGACGGTTTTCGACTACGACAGCATGATCGTATTCAATACGTTCGGGGCTCTGGACTGGCAGCGAAGCCGCAGGAAGCTTCTCTACTACGAGATTAAGAAGGCTTTCGAGCTCCCGCTGAGCGGGGGGAAGGATTCCCAGGGGTTGCCACCGCTGGTGCTCGTGTGCGCTGCTTTGCTGCTGCTGGCATCGCTGGTCGCCATTCTAAAGGTGCTCAGGTTGCGGCGGCGCCGAGAACGGAGCGGCTCTGAGCCTGCACGTAGGCTGACGACTCCTAGAAGCTGTTGCGTTGCGTAACGGCGGTATATCAGCGTGTCGTGAGCAAACGTTTTCAGCCAGCGCGAAAAGACCCGGTGTGCGCCTACTTCAGCTCTGGGTTGCGATGGCCTTACTCTACGCTGCAGCTGGAGTTGTCTACCCTCTTCTTCCACCGTACATGTCGCGAAGCGGGTTGAGCAACGTTGAGATCGGGTTCCTCGCCTCTATCTCGTCCGCTGCGTCTATCCTGACGCTGGTCATTGCAGGCCGGCTCTCAGACATGCTGGAAAGGCGGAACGCCCTACAAGCCGCGCTGTGCCTAGGCCAGGCCTCGCTAGTCCTACTCTACGGGTACTCCAGCAAATTCCACGATTTCCTCGTCCTCCACACCCTGTATATGTCGGTCTCCTCGGCTTCCCTATCCCTAAGCGGAGCTGTGGCAATGGACTACGTAACCGGTAAAAGGGGGGCGGTTTTCGGCTACTTGAGAACCTCGGGAGCGGTAGGCTGGATCTTGGGAACCCTGGCCGGGGGGCTCCTCTTTCAATCCAAGGGGCACTTCTCGGCTTTCGCTACCTCTTCATCAGTTTACGCGGCGTCGGCGCTTGCGTACGGCCTAATGCCTTTACCCTTTACGCGAGTAGCCAGAGGCCAAGCTGGTGTCGGGGGCTTTTCCCAGCTTAAGCGCCGGAGAGTTGCAGCCGTTCTGGCTGCGGTGCTGGTGGCATCGGTGAGCAACCCCGCGTACTACACCTTCTTACCCCTTTACTTGACCCAGGAAATGGGGGCATCGCAGCTGCTGACCTCCGCCGCGTTCGCTGTAACGCCATTCGCCGAAATCCCGGTGATGGTCGTCCTCGGCGCGCTGTCCGACAGGGTCGGTAGGGTACCCGTGCTTTTGATGTGCCTGTCGGCTTTCCCCTTGCGCTACACATTAACCGCGCTAGTTCGAGACGCAGTGTGGGTGGTCTTGGTGCAGCTGCTCCACGGCCTCACCTTCGCTGGTCTCTACGTGGTCGGCAGCACTTTACTGGCCGAGGAGGCGCCGGGATCAGTGGGCCTCGCCCTCAGCTTCTTCACCGTGGCTTTCAGCCTCGGCGGCGTCATCGGCGGCTACCTCCTAGCGTTAGTTCAAGCAAATTACGGGTACTTCGCGATGTACGCGTGCGCCTCGGCTGTCTCGGCAACCTCCATACCCCTCCTTTTAGCTCTAAGCCGTTCCAAAGGTTCCTAGCGGAGATCTGGAGCTGACGAAGGCGGCGCTTATAGTCGAAAACGTTTTTACAGAGCGGGGTCCGGTGTGATGTGAAGGGTTTTGGCCTATTTCTGGTTAACGCGCTCTACATGCTAGTTTCCGGCGCTCTGTACCCCTTGATCCCGCTGTACCTCGAGCAGCAATCCGTGGGTGTAATGGAGAGGGGATACATCCTCACAGGTGCAGCCCTCGCGAGCGCCGCCTCCTCGCTTTTCTGGGGTTACCTGTCGGATAAAACGGGGAAGCGCCGCGTCTTCGTCCTATTAAGCAGCTTAGGGCAGACGGCGGCATACCTGCTGCTCTCAACGCAGCTAAACCTACCCCTCCAAGTAACCCTGTACCTCCTCTCCTGCTTCGTCAGCTCGGCGTCTTTTACCCTAGTTATGGCTTCAGCCGGAGGAGGGGAGGGGGTTAGCGAGGCTATGGGCAGCTTCTGGGCCGGGGGATCGCTGGGTTGGGCAACCGGGACGGCCATCTCGGGACACCTCTTTGAGAGGCACGGAATATCCGCCGTCTTCTTCTTCTCGGCGGTTTTTCTATCGTTCTACACGCTACTTGCTTTCAAGCAGTGCAGCGACCTGACCAGGCGTGAAGCTAGAAAAACCGGGGACGGGGGGTTCCCGCCCAAGCTACTGCTCTTACTGGCGCTGGTATTCGTGTTCGTATGCGTCGACGTAGTGAAGAACCTCTATATACCGCCGCACTATGCCTACGATTTAAAGCTGGGAGCTGCTACAGCTATGCTAACGCTTAGCTTTACCAGCTGGCTGGAAATACCCTCCATACTCGCCTTCAGCAGAGCCGCGCGGAGAGCCAGCAGGTGGCTCCTGTTGGCTTTAAGCTTCGCCCTAGCGGCGATGTACCTGCTCTTCAACTGCTTTGTCGAGAACACGCTCCAAGCTTTCGCCGTCATGGGCTTCTACAGCCTCGTTTGGGGCTCGTTCAGCGTATCCAGCAGTACGCTGGTTTCCGAGCTAACGGAGGCCCATGGAACAGCCTACGGTGCCTACAACGCCGTGTACTCTATCGCTAACATCGCTGCGCCTGTTCTATCCAGTGCCGTAATAGGGGGTTTCGGTTACAACGCTCTCCTTTGGCTCCTCGCCGTAGCCTCCCTGGCCATATTCGCCGCGCTATCGCTCGTGGGCATGAAAAAGCGTCTGTAAAGGCCGGCTGGGGCGCCTAAAGGATACGTTAGCGTTAAGCGTTAATAGCCGTACGCTCCAGCTTGCGTGTGGATTTCCGCTGGGGCGTGTGGACCTCATGGGTCGCCGAACTCCCTGTAGAAAGGGCTTTGGAGGAGCTTTACAGCGGCGGTTTCAGGTACCTCGAACTCTCCGTCGAGCACTTTAACGAGATCCTCGCTAGGTCGGGGGAGCTCGGCTACTTGGATGAAACAGAGAGCTTTAAGAGCAGAGCCCTTGCCCTGGCCGGCTTGGGGGCTGTGGACGTAAACTCGCTGCCGCCTGTCGAGCTCATCCACGCCCACGGCCCTTTTAAGCCGTTCAATCTACAATCATTCGACGAGGCCGAGAAATCCATAGAGACTGTCAAGGAGTGGATAAGGTGGTGCAGCAAGCTCGGGGTAAAGGTCCTAGTTTGCCACCCCTTTACCGTAAAGGGCGCCGAGTGGAGAAGCCTTGAAAACTTAAACGTGAGCTCTTTCAGGAGGCTGGGCAAAGCGGCCGAGGAGCACGGAGTAGTCCTCGCTGTCGAGAACATGGGGCGGGGGTACGCTTCATTGGCTAGCCACCTGCTCCGGATAGTCGAGGAGGCTCCGAGCACAGCTGTGTGCGTTGACACAGGGCACGCGAACCTCGAAGCCTACAGGGGTTCCGTCGAGCGCCTGATTACGGAGCTTGGCTCCACCATAGCCGCCACTCATTTAAGCGATAACGACGGAAGTGGGGATCAGCACGTCTTCCCAGGCAAGGGTACGATAGACTGGAGGAGAGTCCTTGAGGCTTTTAAGGAAGTGAGGTACGGTAAGCCGCTGAACCTTGAGATCCCCGGCGAGTCTAAAGCGTTCCCCGATCCCGCGCAGCGCGTAAAATACCTCGTGGAGTCGATAAATGCCTTAACAAGGAGCATCCTCGCTTGACAAGTAAGCCTCTTCCCGGTCCTGATCCCAAGGTTTATAGAGGTGGCTTTCCAGGGCTGGGCGTGGTTAACGTAAACCTGCTTGCGAGCCTGGCGGAAACCCCGGGGCCTTCCGGCTTTGAAAACCGCGTTAGGGAGTTGATAGCGGAGAAGTTAGCTGAAATGGATTACAGCGCAGCGGTCGACCGCGTTGGGAACCTCTACGTGACGCTCGGCCGGGGCCGCCCAGTACTCGTCGTCGCGGCCCATATGGATGAAGTTGGCCTACTTGTTAAGCACATCGAAGATAGCGGATTCCTAAGGGTTGCGGCGCTCGGCGGGCTTACCCCCAGCACTCTACAGGGGTGCGAAGTAACAGTCATGGGGGAGAGGGGGGATTTACCCGGTATCGTGGGCGCAACTCCCCCTCACGTAAAGGAGGGTGCGTCGAGAGAGCTTACGGTGGACGACCTCTACATAGACATAGGCGCGGCATCCCGCGACGAAGTTTACCACAAGGGCGCTGCCGTGGGGTCGCCAGTGGCATTCTCAACGCGCCTTAGGGATTGGGGGGAGTTCGTAGCCGGTAAAGCGTTTGACGACCGCGTTGGGTGCTACACGCTGCTAGAAGCGCTGAAGGAAGCCGAGGAGCCCGAGAAGGGGACGGTTGTAGTAGCGTTTACCGTGCAGGAGGAAGTTGGCTTGCGGGGGGCCTCAGCACTGGCCCACTCGCTTGAGCCGGACTTCGCCGTGGCAGTGGAGGGCACGATAGCCAACGACACACCTGGTACACCAGCCGACAGAGTGGTAACAAGGGTGGGGCTTGGACCGGCTTTGAGGGTAATGGATAGGACGATCCTTGCTTCCCAAAGCCTGCTGAACCACGTTAAGCAGTTAGCAGCGAAGGCTGGGGTGCCCTACCAGCTTCAGATATCGCCTTACAGCGGAACCGACGCCGGAGGTTTTCTGCACAGTGGTGCGGCCACAACGGCGATCTCGGTGCCCGTTAGGTACATCCATGCCCCTGTGTCATTGGTTAAGAAGAGCGACCTGGATAGCACCGTTTTGTTAGTAAGAGAGCTCTTGAATAATCCTTGGCCAAGGTAGGGCACGACCCTGGCGAGGGTCCACGTTTTCCTTCTGCCTTTTAGGCGCGCGGCAAATATATTAAAAGGTTTTTCGAAAATCTTACATGACCGAGTTCAAGCTTTCCAAAAGGGTTTTAGCTTCGATAATACTTCTCTGCTTCGCTGGCCAAATAGCGTGGACGGTGGAAAACCAGTACTTCAACGTGTTCCTCTACAACGTCATTATACCTGACCCTGTGTACATCTCCTACCTTGTCGCGCTAAGCGCTGCAACAGCAACGGTGACGAGCATCCTCGTAGGGGCGTACAGCGACGCTAGGACCACCCGCTGGGGTAAGAGGAAGCCGTTCCTGCTGCTGGGGTACCCGGTATGGGGTGTAGTTACTGCGCTGTTCCCGTTTTCCGCGTTTTTGAGGCCAGCTGTTGTTGCCGCGTGGTTTGCGATACTGTGGGACTGCGTCATGACCTTCTTCGGGTCAACCGCCTACGACGCGAACTTCAATGCCTACGTCGTCGACGTAACAACGTTGGAGAATAGGGGGAGGGTTATGGGTATCGTATCCCTGCTCGGCGGCGCGGCGCTCCTCCTAATATACTCCTTCGCCGGCCTCTTCATCGAGCAGTACGGGTACTTCAGTTTCTTCTACCTTGTGGGCGGTGCAGTATCCGTGCTGGGTACAATAGGCGCGCTACTTGCCGTCGAGCCTCCGCACCCCACAGGCGAGTCCAGCAGAGTCCTAACCAGAATCAAGGAAAGTTTCAGCAGGGAGTTCATTGGGAAAAATCGGGATGTCTTCACCCTGCTGCTAGCCAGCGGCATCCAGGGTATGGGGTCTCAGGTCTACTTCCCCTATATTCTTCTATACCTGCAACACTACCTGGAGCTCCCCCTAGGTTTAGCTTCGGTCCTAATATTTATCGCGCTTTTGATAGGAATGATTGTCGTAATCCCCAGCGGTATAGTAGTGGACAGGATTGGAAGAAAGAAGGTCGCCATAGCTTCCCTCTTCCTAGGCTGCGCCGCCCTCTACACTTTCTCGCTCGCTAAATCCATCCCGGAAACCCTTGCGCTGGGGATCGCTTGGGTATCTTTCCTCAACTCTAGTGGCGTAGCGATGGGTGCCTGGCTAAGAGATTTATTCCCAGAGGAGAAGAGGGGGGAGTTCAGCGGCTACAACATACTCTTCAACGTAGCTTTCACGATGATACCCGGGCCCTTTATAGGAAGCTGGCTCATACAACTGTACGGAGAAAGGAGGAACATCAACGGAGAAGTAGCACTTATTCCGGCACCCGTCATCTTTCAAGCCGGCTCAATCATCATGCTGCTCTCGGTGCCTTTACTGCTTAAAGTAAGGGAAACCCTGCGGAGAAGTTAAGTGGAGTGGGCAAGGCGAGTTTACTCACCCTAGATAACCTTTTTTGCGAGCTTACGGGTGCCTAGGAGCCTCCACGCGAGGAAGGCCAGTATAGCGCGCCCGTACATGTCCGTATTTTGGGTCGCCCAAGCTCCAACTGCCCCGTAGCTTGCCGAAAGAATTTGCGCCGGCAGAGCCCTGAGGAAAACGACTGTGATGCTGCTGATAACGAAGGGCAGCCACACACTGCCCATCCCCCGGATAGCCCCGAAGAAGGCTTGGCTTACGCCCAGCCCGACCTCGCTGGTCGCCGCCAAAATCAGGTAAACCGTGGTCAGGGAGGCTACCCTTTCGTCTTTTGTGAAAAGCCACCCCGCGAAGGGTGAAACTGCCACCAGGACCGCCGCCGCTAGCCCCATCCAGGCGGCTCCGACCTTTACGCTATCCTTAACCAGGTGGTCGGCTCTGTTCAAATCCCCCGATCCAACGTCCTGGCCCGTCTTAATGAGGGCGGCCATGCTAACCGCGAAGCTGGGCTGTATCACTAACCCCTCGATGGTTAAGCCTATGTTGTGCGCCGCTAGCGCGGCGGTTCCGCCCCTGGCCACGGCATTTACGTAGATGTTCTGCGCCAAGCTGGCTACAATCCTCTCCGAAGCCATGGGGAGTCCGACCAGGACCACCTTAAATGCCAGCTTCTTAGGCGGCTTTAGCTTCAGCCTGAGGGGCGGGGGCCAAGCAGCGTAGGCGGCGAGGCCCGCGTAGCTAGCCAAGGCTGAGGCTAAGCCAGCGCCGCCAGCCCCTAACCCGTTGAACCCCCCGAAGCCCAGGGTGAGGAGGGGGACGGCCGCGGCGCCTACGGCAGCGCTAGTCAACGAGCTGGCGGCTGTGGGCCAAGGGCGGTTGGCACTCCTGTAGAGAGCCGATAGGACGGCGTTCGCCATCAAAGCCGGCAGCGAGAGAAGCCTCATTGAGGAGTACGCGTAACCGCCTTCGATCACGTCCGGGTTGCCTTGCGACGCTGCGTAGAGGTACCCCTTCAGCCACAGCCGCGAGGAGCTTGCAAGGAAGAGAGCAAAAATTACGGAGAGGGACAGGGACTCGCCGGCAATCCCCTCGGCTAAGTCCCTCCTACCGGCCCCAAGCGCCTGAGCTGCCGTAACCATGACTCCGCCTGCGAAGACCGCCGCGACCGCGTTAACGATGAAGAAGAGGTAGGACGCCAAGCCGACGGCTGCGATATCGGCCGTCGACAACTTGGACACCGAAACTAGGCTCACCAAGCTGAGCATCGAGTCGGCTGTAACGCTCAGCATTATCGGAACAGCTAAGCGGGAGACGTCTGAGCGCATGCTTGACAGCCCTCCCCCGTAGGCGGCTTTATTTTACCCTAACGCGCCCATTGCTGCTGACACACGGCAAGCTAGCGACGCGGGCCGGAACGGCTACCTAACACGCTGCGGCGGGTGCCGGGGTTCGAGATGCCTGCAGTTACCCGCTAAGCTCGGGTCAGCACTTTAACTATTTCCTCGAGTTTGCAGCTTAAAATCCCTCTGGGCGCGTTCGCGTGGAAAACCACCTTAAAACCGGCAGCTTCAGCCAGGGCTGCGAGCCTTGGAGAGTAGTCAACTTTAGCAAGGCTAGTGGTTATGCAGGCAGTGGGCTTCCCTGGGCACCTCCCGGAGAGCCGCTTTAGGGTTGAGGCCATCGGCGCTGCTGGCCTTCCAATCCATATTGGGCAGGCGAAGACGAGAGCTGAGTAGAGACACGGGTTGAACTTCTCCGGGATTTCGACTTCGGCCGACCCCCTAAAAGTATCCAGCACCAGCCTAGGGTTGAGGTGGAGGGGTCTGCGGTACTTACGCTTAAGGCTTACCTCGAATACGTCCACCGCGAGTCCGTTGGCCTCTAGCTCGGAGGCGAGCTTGCTAACCAAAGCGCGCGTGACCCCCGTCTCCGAATAAAGTAGAATCCCCACGCGCGGGTTACCCCAGCGGAAGCAGGCCTCGGCTCTCAGCGAGTGCGTTACAAGCTCCGCTGAAACCCTGTACTCACCCTTCAGCGGGGGGTTCCACTGAATCGACGAGCCTCGGTAACCCCCCTCTCCGGCTTTAGCCCTCCAACCCCACTCCTGGAGAACGCCGCCCGGTCCCTCAACCCTAACCCTCCACTCATGCTCGAGGCAGAAGCACTGAAGCTCCGGCTCTATCGAAACGCTCAGCTTTACGCCGCCCCCTTCGAAAGCGACGCTGAGGCGTAGTGCCCCCATGGGTCGGGGATGCGGCGCGACCTATTTTTCCCTTTCCCTGTTCTTCTTCAGCCCGAGGGGAAAGAAAAAAGAGGTATTCGCCCCGATGCGGGGCTGAAACAGCTGGCTATCAGCTGGCTCTCAGTAAGAGACCTTTACCCTCTTCCCCGTCTTGGCTGATTCGAGTATGGCGTCCAGTATCACGTTGCAGCGGTACCCGTCCTCGAAAGTGGCTCCTATCGGGCCTACCTCCTCGTCGTTCACTATGGCTTTTACGAAGTGGTATATCTCGTTGATGAACGTGTGTTCCCAGCCAATGATGTGCCCAGGAGGCCAGTATCTATCGATGTAGGGGTGGATCTTCTCGGTGGCGAGGACTGTGCACCACCCCGTCAACCCTCTCCCCTCCCACTCCCTCAGGTAGACGCTCAGCTCATTCAGCCTCTCCAGGTTGAACTCGATCGAGCCGTTCTCTCCATTGATCTCGAAGTTGTTGAAGTTCTTCCTGCCTGTAGCGAACCGGGAGGCCTCGAGTGTTCCTATCGCCCCATTCTCGAACTCCACGGTGGCGGCGAAGGCGTCCTCCACGGTGACCTTACCCCTCCTCGAAGGATCCTCGGGCAGTGGCCTCTCCTCGATAAACGTCCTCGCCGTGGCGGTCACCGCCTCCACCTCTCCTACGATGAACCGGGCGAGGTCGACGATGTGGCTGCCCAGATCCCCGAGAGGGCCACTCCCGGCTTCCTCAGCCCTGAGCCTCCAGGTCAGGGGGGCTTTGGGGTCGACGAGCCAGTCCTGGAGGTAGCGGGCCCTGAAGTGGTAGATTCTGCCCAGGGCGCCCGACTTAACGATTTGCCTAGCGAGCTGGACAGCCGGGACGAAGCGGTAGTTGAACGCCACCATCGCCTTAACCCTGGCCTTCCTGGCGGCGTCCCTCAGAGCTCTCGCCTCCTCAGCGTTCCTCGCGAGCGGCTTCTCACAGATCACGTGCTTCCCCGCCTCGAAGGCCTCCAGCGTAGGCTCCAGGTGCATATTATTCGGGAGTGAGTTGTCCACGATCTCGACTTCGGGATCTCTGACAGCTGCCCGCCAGTCGGTTGTGTACCTCTTGAAACCGTAGTTAACGGCCGCTTCCCTCACCCGGTCCTCGTGCCTGCCGTAAATCACCACGAGCTCAGGCACGGCCGGGGGAGGGTGGAAGAAGTGGGGCATGCTTTTGTACGCGTGGGAGTGCGCCTTCCCCATGAAAGCGTACCCGAGCAGCGCGACCCCTATACGGCGAGGCTGCCCCGAGCTCACCACCACGGCTTCACCTCCGGTGGTTTAACCTTCACGAGTGGCTTGAGGAAGTGGATAGCCTGCTCGACGCCCGAGTCCCTGCTGAAGCACGGGTCCTCGTGCTCAACGCTCAGCACGTAATCGTAACCCGTCTCCAGCAGCGCCGTAATGACTCTGCGCCACGGCACCTGGCCCCAGCCGATCGTTCGGAATCTAACGGGCCTTGCTACCTTATTCCAGGGCCCGTAGACAAGCACACCGGTTCTCATCGCCGCGTGCGGGACCACCTCCACGTCCTTTGCGTGAACGTGGAAGATCCTGCCGTGCAGCTCGTAAATGAAAAGAGCCGGATCCATCCCTTGCCACAGGAGGTGCGAGGGGTCGTAGTTGAAGCCGAGCGCCGGATGGTTGCCCGAAGCCTCGATTAGCGCCTTGGCGCTGTCGAGGTTATAGTTCAGCTCCATGGGGTGCGTTTCAAACGCTATTTTAACCCCGTGGTCCCTGGCGAAGTCCAGAATCGGAAGCCAGCGCTCCTTAAACAGCTCGAAGTACTTTTCCCATATTTCCTCATTGGTGGGCGGGAAGTTGTACCACTTACCCCAATCAGGGATGCCGGTGAAGGAGCAGACGACCGGTACCTCGAGAGCTTGGGCAGCTTCGACCGTTCTTTTCATTCGGGAAATCCCGTACTCGACCTTCTCCTTCGGCGACCCCTTGAACCATATGTCGGTTGACTCATCGTGCGGACCCAGGATCAGCTGCCCCTCTAAGTGGTTGCTCAAAGCCGAAATAGTCAAACCGTACCTGCCGACAAGGCTTCTCACTTCACCCGCGCCGCCAGAGAGCACCTTGTCGACATCGATGTGATTTGACCCCTTCCAGCAGGCGAGCTCTACTGCCTCGTAGCCTAAGGAGGCAACGTACTGGAGAACTTTCTCGAGCGGGTTGTCGTTGTAGAGAACCGTGAAAATCCCTACTTTCATGTTCCCACGGGAAGTATGGCCCCCCATGTGGTATAAGTGGATTACCGCTGCGCTGGGAAACCCGGCTCACCGGCCGCTAAAGCGGCAGAACGGCTGGTCAAAGCGGTTGCGGCCCCGTTCAGCTGATCCGAGTCGTGGAGCTACCCCCTCAGTAGTAGTTGCCGAGCAGCCATGGGTTGCCGATCCTCACGTTGAGCAGCCCCTCACTCTTTGCCGCTTTTAACGCCTCTTCGGCATGCCTCCTGCTCGTGGGCGGCAAATCGAGCATCCTGTGGTTCGGGTGGAATGCCAGGAGGCTGTAAGGTATCTCGGGGGATTGCGATGCAAGAAACCTTGAAATCGCCGCTACCTCCTCTGCGTCCACGTAACCGGGAACGAGGAGTGTGCTGGCCGTGAACAGGGGGATCACCGGCCTCCTGTGCATGGCCTTCGCCACAGCCGCAGCGTTTTCGTACAACGAACCCATTTCGACCCCTGTTAAGGCTTTGTAAATGTTGGGGTTCCAAGCTTTAATGTCGAACTTGATTACGCCCCCGGTTGTAAGTGAAACTTCGATGACTTTCGGCAGGATCTTGGGACTGAAGTGGCCGTTCGACTCCCAGCACACCCTCATAACCCTACCCTTCGCATGGGACATCAGCTTGTGCGTGAAGTAGAGGGAGTGGAGAACCTGTGGCGCCGGATCTCCGCCGAAGAAGCATACGCACGTAACCCTTTTGTCGAGCGCGGCCGCTAAAAGCTCTTCAACACTTACCTGGGGGCTACGGGATAGGGTGTTGTACCGGTAGAACCAGTTTTGGCAAAAAGCGCAGTTATGATTGCAGCCCCCGTAGAAGACCGCGAGGTTGACGTAGCCCCTCTCGCAGCCGGGCTTCACCGCGTAGTTCGGGTAGCCGAGGCCTGTGGCGCCGGGGCAGAACCAGAAGGCTACACAGTTCGTTGGATGGGGATCGTAGTAGTACTCAAGAACGCCGTAGCGAGGCTGACCCGATAAGTGTTTCAGCGTACCGCCCTCGCTCTTGACCAGCCCGCAGTAACCCAAGCCGCCTTCCGGTATCCTGCAGCCTAAGTCGCAAAGCCCGCACGGAATGCCCTTGGGGTCGCGTGGCGGCTCAGGCGGTAGCCCCTGCTGAGCCCTCTCGTGCTTATGCCTTTCAAGCGCGATCTCGGCAGCGCCGGGATCGCTCCTCAGGCACTCGGCACAAACCCCGATGGCTTCGGATATGAGTGGGGAGCGCTTCCCGCAAGCCAAGCACTCCTTCTCGCTTGACCACAGCTTCCTACTGGAGAGCACGCTATCAAGGTAAGCTGTGTGGCGTTTAAGCCTAGCGCGGGTTTGGAGCTTCCCGAGCGCCGAGCCTTCTTAGCAAGTACTGGATGAGCACGTCCATGTGCACTAGAGCCGCTACTGCGGCGGCCACGATGGCCGTGATGAGCGCTGCCCCGCCCAGAGCCGGCGATATCGCATGTAGTGGAGGTAGCAGCAGCACTGCGTCCGCCAGGATTACCAGCTCCACTGAGAGGAACTTGGCCAGTTTACCCACCTTAGAAACGGTGACGAAGTTTATAACCGCGACCGAGCCCAGGTAGGCTTCAAGCGCGATACCTGCCAGGAAGACGAGAGCGATCAGGGGCTCGGCATTGGCGGCGCCTTGCTCCTCAGCGGCTGGCAGGAACACGGCTATGAAGAAGAGCCAAAGGAGGAACGCGGTTGTGTAGTTAACTAGAGCTCTGCCCAGATAGATAGCCGGGTCTGGCAACTCGCTTTCCTCTCCCCGCCCTTGCTTAGATAGCCTTTCCCTAGGCTCTCTCATCGGTTTTCAACCGCCTCTCCAGGAGGGATGCCCACTCGCTGGCGTAATGCTCGGCTAACCTCGAAAAAGCCCTTCCAGCCCTAATCAGGGTGATAACCGACCAGATGGAGATAAGCAGCAGCACGGCAGCAGAGATCGCTGGGTGGAACACGTTCAGGAACTCTTTGAAGATCAGGAAGAGTAGCGAAACTATGAGAACGTAGAAGATGCCCCTTAGCCCAGCCCTGTAGTCGCTAATCTCCTCTTCGGTGGCCTGCTTCCGAGCGCCTACCTCAAGCGCCAGGTAAGTGGCTATAGCGTCGATAAGCTTATGCCCCTTCATAACTATACTCAGGACAAGCGCTGCCACCGCCACCAGCGAGACCAGGCTTATGAGTTGGGGCAGGGGGATGCCGAGCACCACATACTCCTGCGCCAGGGGGATGAACACGTACTTTGTGAACACCCATATCATGGCTATGATGGCCACGTTAATGATCATCTCGGGCACGCTCTCCCTCATCTCCTTAATTAGCCTCAGGCGGACTTCTGCGGAGCTGCTTTCTGAACCGACCATGTCCAACGGCGCCTATGGACTTAACCTGATAAATAGTTAGCGCTCCCATACGTACGACAGCGGCTAGCGACAGCGCGCTAAACTGACGAACGGCAAGCGTTTTTAACCGACTTCAGTTTCATCCCCTTGTGGATACCGAGAAACTTTACTAGGCTTTGCTCAAGTACTACAAGCACTATCTGGGGGATCGCGCAAGAGGCTGGAAAAAGATACAGCTAAGCTCATGGCATCGGGCCTCAATAGGGATGAAGCCGTAAAGAGACTTTTCGAGGAGAAGATCGAAGATCACAGGGCGCTTGAGGAGAAAAAGCTCGTTCCCGGGCATTCCCTAAAGAACGCGGAGCTCGTCTACGAAGGAGAGAAATACGGTATTCTCTACGCGTACATGGACCCCTTTTTACGATAACTTACCTAAGCTCGGTGAGCTGCTAGATTCCGTGGAAGAGCTATAGGGGGAAGTGGTCTCGGTGATCCCTAACACAGGGTTCGTTACAGCCAGTGTAGTGCTTGGTACTAGCTTCCAGGGGGTAAAAGGAGTTGCGGTGATTTTCAAGCTTCGAGGGGGAGGCGCAGCCGAGCGAGCGGCACAGAGCGGTTGAGGGTTAAGCCGCACGCTCTCAGCGTGCTCAATTGCGTTAAGTTCTAATACTGACCCTCGCATGGCTGCACATGCCTTTCGACTCAGCAAGCTTCGTCGAGAGTGCGGTAAGGGAGATACAAAGCAAGGTGAACGGCCAGCTCGCTCTCGCCGCGTGCTCCGGCGGCGTGGATAGCACGGTTGCGGCAGTTTTGGCAAAAAGGGCGATAGGAGACAAGTTGAGGGCGGTGTATATCGATGACGGTTTCCGCAGATTTAAGGAGCCCGAGGAAACAGTTAAGCTGCTGAAAAGCTGCGGGCTGGACGTTGAGACTGTTGACGCTAGGGAAGAGTTCTATGCGGCTGTTAGAGGTTTGAGAGACGCCGAGGAGAAGAGAAAAGCCTTCAGGCACACCTTCTACACCGTACTGGGCCGCGTAGCCAAAGCGCTCGGCGCCAGGTTTCTAGTGCAGGGGACCATAGCGCCCGACGTTATCGAAACCGCCGGGGGTGTGAAAACCCAACACAACGTGCTGGCTCAGGTAGGCGTAGACCCCCGGGCATATGGCTTCGAGGTAATTGAGCCGCTGAGGGAGCTCTACAAGCCGCAGGTAAGAGCCTTGGCTAGGTACCTCGGGCTTCCGGCCGAGATCTCCGAGAAGATGCCGTTCCCGGGGCCGGGGCTCTTGATCAGGGTGCTGGGCGAGGTGACGCCCGAGAAGGTAGAGATCGTTAGGCAGGCTACGAGGATTGTCGAGGAGGAAACCAGGGCGCTGGGCGCGTTCCAAGCCTTCGCCGCCCTGCTCGAGGGTAAAGCCACCGGCATAAAGCAGGGCAGGAGGGTATACGGCTACATAGTCGCCATCAGAGTGGTTGACAGCGCTGAGGCATTAACCGCGACAGCCCGCGAGGTACCCTACCCTCTGCTGAAGAGGATAGCTAGGAGGATAATCGAGGAGGTACCTGGAGTCGCTCGGGTAGTGTACGACGTAACCGATAAGCCACCGGCCACCATAGAGTATGAATAGGGCTGGCCGCTAACGCGCGCCCAGCCTCGGGGATTCGGCTTACTTTCATACTTAACCGAGCAACCTATAATATCCTCAGCATACCTGTACACTGTGCCTAGGTTCGCCGACCTTCTAGCGGAGGAGGTAAGGAGGAAGAGGCAGGAGATACTGGCTGTAGTTTCCCGGGGTCTCGAGGCGGCCGAGAGGTACAGGAGCCTCCTCAAGAAGTGGTGGCGCAAGGGTGTACCGGCCGGTGAGGCCTGGCGCTGTGTGTACGGGGTGGACGGGAGCAGCGATGCCACAGAGGTTTCCGGCGGAGGTGTTGTCCTCTTTACAAGGGCGCTGGCTCTGTCCAGGGATGGGAGGGAGCTGAGGAAGCTGCTGGTTGACGCGTTTTACCCGAAGTCCGTAAGGGATTATGAGGATTACGTGAGGCTAGTGAGGGAGCACGTGGAGCATCTAGCAGCGCTCGAGGCGCTGGAGGCTGGGGCTGAGCTGGTGCTCATCGACGGCTCGCTGTACGGCAGAATGATCCATGTCCTACGCGAGATCGACATCCCGGGTAGGGAGGACTTCCTTATGGATTACGTTAAAACCTACAGCGAATTGCTCTCGAAGGCCCTGAGGAGCGGGGCGGTGCTCGCAGGCGTGAGCAAGGATTCCAGGTCCACGCTTCTCAAAGAGGAGGTCCTCTCCAGCGAGCTGGCGTTGAGCACGGCTTCGCTGCCCGAGCATACACGGGAACGCGTACTGAGGCTTTGGAGAGCCCTTCGGCGCACCCCAAACCAAGCTATCAAGGAAGTTAGGGAGATGGCCGCGCGGGGGGCTGTGAACGCCGGAGTCTACGACCTCTTCCTGGAGGCCAGAAACCCAATACCCGACTCGAAGGTAATCTCGGCCCTAAACCTGGGCGAGGGGTTCTCCACCCCTTTGAAGCTCAGCTTGAGCAGCTTGTCCACAGGTATCGGGGACCTCGTCCTCTCGGACTCCGAGGACAAGCTCACCAGCTTGATAGCCGAGGTTTTTGAAAGGACGTGGGATAAACTGGGGGAGGCATTTGCAGAAAGAGCTAGAGGTCTCATCAAGGCGTTGAAGAGCTATCCCCCCTTGCTCACAAGCTACGCTATCCTCGGAGAAGGAGATGACCCCCTGCGAGTTGACGCAGTTTTTAAGGGTGTGGAGGAGACCCCGTGCAAGCTTGATAGCGGAGTGCAGCTGCGGTTCACCGATGGGGTTCACCCGGTATTCGTGTCGGTTATCGGGCAGCTTAAGGCGATGTACGCCGGGCGGAGGTGCTATAACGCTCTGCTCCTCGAAGTTGATAGGAGGGTGAAGGTGACCCGGGAAACGGTGGAGACCTATACGAAGATCTTAAGCAAGGAGGTCGGCGAGCTACTTGTGCACTCCAGGGGTGAGAGGCGTGTATTCTACCCTTAAGCTAGTAGGCAGGATCGTGGAGGAGGCGACACCGGAGAGCTTTGTCTTCGTCGCATCAAGAGAGGCTTGCCCCCCAAAGTACGAGTACGTGACTGTTAGGTCCCGCGAACTCGTCGGCGGCAACGAGGGAGAAGTGCACGTATTGGCTCAGGTGACTAAAGTCGTTTCGAGAAGCGCGGCTTACAGCTCGGATTTAGACTTGGAAGCCCTGCAGAGGGTTTACCAGGTTGGCATCGACGATGCCAACCTTCTCTGCAAGGCCAGGGTGCTCGGCTTCATAGCTGAGGAAGACGGGAGGAAGACCGTGCTGATGCCCAGACGGGCTTTCTTCCCGGGGAACCCCGTCTACCTTGCCCCGGACGAGCTGGTTAGGGAGTTCTTCTCCTACGATCCCGAGGAAGGGCTCCGGGTGGGCTGCCTAGTTACAAGGCCCTCTGTCGACGTTTACCTCTCCGTTAACGGGTTCCGGAGGCACGTGGCCGTCATCGCTCAGACCGGTGCTGGCAAGTCGTACACGGTGGGCGTGCTGCTCGAAGAGCTGCTGAGGCTGGGCGCAACAGCCGTCGTGATAGACCCGCACGCGGACTATGTTTTCCTGAGCAGGGACAGGGATATGCGCCGGCACGAGTACTCCAGCAGGATCCAGGTGTTCAGAAACCCTAATAGTAGCGGCCGCTATGATCCGAGCCAGCTTGACAACACGCACGAACTCACGGTGAAGTTCTCTGAGCTGGAGCCCTACGAGATCGCGAGCATCGCGGGAATGCCTGAGCAGTGGACTAACGTCCAGCGAGCCTTGAAGAAGGCTATCGACTTGTTAAGGAAAAACGGAGGGGATTATACGCTGGACGACTTACTGGGTGTGCTGAACGAGATGTCGCAGAGCGGGGGGAGCATCGAAAGGGCTGCGGCCTTCCGCGCGTACAACAGGGTCGTAAGGTTGAAGAGGTTCAAAGTCTTCGGAGATCGCACCACGTCAGTTGAGGACGAGATACTTAAACCCGGTTTCGTGTCCGTGCTGGACTTATCTGGGCTTAACGACGCAAGCCAGGACTACATCACCAGCTGGATCTTGGATAGCATTTTCAGGCTGCGGCGAGACGGCGAGTTCGACCAGCCAGTTTTTGTAGTCGTAGAGGAGGCGCACAGGTTTGTCCCTGCTAAGGAGAGGAGAGGGAGATCTACGCTATCATCTGCGATCATAAACACGATCGCTTCCGAGGGGCGGAAGTTCGGCGTTTTCCTAACTCTCGTTACTCAGCGCCCGAGCAGGATTGACAGCGACTCCCTAAGCCAGTGCAACAGCCAGATAATCCTCCGAATCACAAATCCAGCGGATCAGCAGGCAGTTGCCGCTGCAAGCGAAAGGCTGAGCCTCGAGTTGATGGAAGACTTGCCCGGGCTGAACGTGGGGGAAGCCGTGATCGTGGGTGAGCTGACCAGGGTCCCCGTTATCGTAAAGGTGAGGAGGAGATTGACAAGGGAGGGAGGGGCGGATATAGACCTCGTAGGCGAGCTGAGGCGCACTCGGCAGGCGCTCAATCTCACGCCGACGCGCTACGGGGTGAGCGGCGTCTTCTCCGAGGTGTGAAGGCGTGACAGTGATCAGGATCCTCCACACAGCCGACAACCACTTAGACCCCAAGTTGACCCTCCTCGGTCCCAAATCGATGGAGAGGAGGAGGGACTTCGCGGAGGCCTTCCACCGCGCAATCGACTACGCGCTCGAGAGAAAGCCCCACCTCTTCCTCGTGTCCGGCGACCTCTTTGACTCAGTGAACCCGAGAAACCCCGCAAGGACATATGTTATAAGGGCTTTCCGGAGGCTCCACGAGGAGGGGGTCAAGGTGTTCCTGATCGCAGGGAACCACGATATGCCACGGAGCGTGGAGGAGGGGATGTCCCCCCTCAATGAGGTGGAGGCCACGGGCTGCGCGCGCTTCTTCTCCTCAGCGGATAAGCCCGAGACTGAGCACGTGAAGGTCGACGGCGTGGACGTAGCCGTGACCGGCTTATCGTACAATCCCGAGGTGCCGCTTGACGAGAATCCGTTCAGGTTCTCGGGTGTGAAGCTTCCCGTGGAGGGCGATGTCGACATCGCTATGCTGCACTACAACTTCTCAGGCGTCAGGGTTCCCGAGGCTTGGAGGGCTCCCGTAATTACCAGGGAGGATATACCTGCAGGCTACATGTATGTCGCGCTCGGGCATGTGCACTCGCATAAGGAGATCGCCCTCGGGGATCTAATCGCTGCGTACCCTGGTAGCACGGAGAGGAGGAGCTTCAGCGAGGAGGAGGATCCGGCAAAGGGGTTTCTCTGGGTGGAGCTGCCGCTTGAGGGCAAACCCAAGGTGGAGTTCATCAAGGTGCCAACCAGGCCTATGAAGGCTGTAGAAGTAGATGTGGCTCCAAGCGTTGAGGATCCCCTGAAGCACATTCTGCAGAGCCTACCCGCCGATAATCCGCAACTATTGTTGAGACTTGTTGTTCGAGGCGTGCTGCCTTTAGCGAAGCTAGCCAGCTACAGCCGAGCGTCGCTGCTGAAGCGCTTGGAAGAGCGCTTCTTCTACACCCTTGTGGACGACTCCGAGCTTCGCTGCGAGGCGCAGATTTCGAGTGTTTCCCCAGCTGAGGTGAAGAGCCCGATAGAGGCTTTTCGGGAAGAAATCGCAAGGCGGTTGAGGGATTCGCAGCTGCAGGAGGAGAAGTGGGTTCTCGAGCGCGCGCTAAGGATCGGCCTCCAGAGGCTCGAGGAGGCCGGGGGGTGGTAGCTTGGTTAAAATTGTTAGCCTGAGGGCGGAGGGCTTCCGCAGGCTCGGCCTCCACGAGCCTTTAGCGTTCCCCGACGGTTTAACAGTTATTCAGGGCAGGAACGAGGCTGGGAAGTCAACAGTCCTCGAGGCCATACTTTTCGGCCTCTACGGTGACTTCCGCATCCCCGCCGAGCTCAGGGGCGGCCGCCAGGGACTTGGGAGCCTAGTGAACCACAGGTCGAGCCGGGCAAGGGTTGAGCTGGTTTTCGAGTTGGGGGGTAAGCGCTACAGGGTTGAGCGGATAGTTGAAGGAGGCGGTGAGGGGGGGCGCCAGATAGACGCGAAACTGGTGGAGCTTGGCAGCGCTGGGGGGAGGCTTCTCGCTTCAGGCGTCTCTAAGGTCAACGAAATGGTGCAGAAGCTCCTCAGGGTTTCGTGGCGGGAGATGTTAGCGACTAACGTGATTGCCCAGAAGGACCTCGAGCGCCTACTCCGGATGGACAAGGGCGACAGGGAGCGGATAATCAACATGATGATGGGCTTCGAGAGTTACAACAAGGCAATCGAGAAACTTTCCGAGGAGGTGAGGGATCTGCGCCGTAGCCTTGAAGGCGCCAGAGTGGAGGAGAAGGCACTGGCGGAGAAAGTCGAGGAGCTTGAGGGGGAAGCCAGGAAGTTGGGTGAGTGGAAAACCAGGCTACAGGTACTTGGAGAGAGAATTCCGCAGCTCGAACTCGCTGTGAGTCGGGAGAGGACAGCTTACGAGTACCTTGTTGAACTCGAGGCAGCTCTTAGGCGCAGGCGCGAGCTCAAGCTGCAGCTCGATTCCACCCGGAGGGAGAGGGTAGAGCTGGCCGGAAAGCTAGGAGAGGCCAGGGAGCGGCGCGAAAGGATGCTGAGGGAGCTGGAGTGCTTGCACAAGGAGAAGTTGGAGCTAGGGCCCCTAGCGGAGCAGGCTGAGCGCGAGCTGAGCAACGCCGAGGGCAAGGTTAGGCGGCTTCTCGAGGTACGTGTGGAGGTGGAGGAGCTTTGGAGGAGCTACCGCCTAACCGAGCACGAGCTGGAAAGTCTGAGGTCCAGGATCTCAGACCTCGCTGGGAAGGTGCGAGAAAGGGGATCTCTGGAGGCGGAAAGGGAGAGAGTGAGAGCTTCCCTGGCCGCCCTTGAAGGCGCTAAAGGGGCTATCCACCTACCTCCGTGGTGCGTTGCTGGAGCCGTTTTCACGGGAGTGGCCTCAATCATACTCGGGCTTATCTTTCACCCGGCGGCTCTCGCCGCGCTCTCCTTTGCCCCGCTGCTGCTGCTGGCCGGTCTTCAGTCGAAGCACCGCAGGCTTCAGGCGCTCGAAGAGAAAATCTCGGATCTTAAGGGCAAAATTCTCTCCCTGGATGCCGAACTGTATAAGGTTAAGAAGGACGAGGAAGAACTCAATGCCCTGAGAGAAAGGGAGCGCAGCCTGGTGGAGAGACTGAGTGAAGCTAGAGATCGCCTAGTTGCGGCAGCGGAGCGCGTCGGTTTCAAGGGCGGTCCTGAGGGGCTTGCGAGCAGCGTAGCCGAACTCCTGAAAGTAGCTGAGGCAGAGAAAGCTGAGGCCTCTAGGAAGTGGAGCGAGCTAAGCGAAAGGCTGTCGAAGATTGAGAAAGAGCTTTCGAGGTTAGACACGGCCGTCAAGATGCTTGAAGCCGAGATCGAGAGCGCCGAGAAAAAGGTGGAGGAGCTGGCCTCGAGCGAGCGTATGCTAGAGGAGGAGCTTTCGAGAGTTGTAGTGCGCGAGCCGCCTTTCGAGATCGGGGGGATGCCATGGCCTCCAGCGGAGGAGGATTTGGAGGGGGTTTCGGCCATCAGGCTGGAACAGGAGGGGCGCTACAGGCGGGCGGAGGTCGAGCTTGAGAGGGTGAAGAGCGAGGCCGAAGGTCTCAGGAAGCAGATCGGGGAAACCGAGGAAAGGCTGCAGCAGCTACCCGACTTGAGAGCAAGGCTGGACGAGGTTAGGAAGAAGATCCAAGAGGTTGAGGTCGAGCTGAGGGCTAGGGAGATCGCTATGGATGCGCTGAAAAAGGTGGCAGAGCGGCTGAGGGCCGCTTTCGCACCGAGCGTTGAGGGCAACATGAGCTGGATCATCTCGTACATCACGAACGGCAGGTATAAGGCCGTGCGCATAGATCCCCAGACCTACGACGTAGAGGTTTACGATGCCGAAGCTGGTAGGTGGATGCGCCGCGATATCTACAGCGGCGGGACCAACGACCAGTTCCTATTTGCTATGAGGATAGCTTTCATCCTCTCGCTCCTCCCCGCCGCCAAGGGAACCTACCCAAAGTTCCTCTTCCTCGACGAACCCCTCGGCTCCTCCGACTCTGAGAGGCGGAGCAGAATCGTCGAGCTGTTGAGCAGGGAGCTTACCCGCCTCTTCGACCAGGTGCTCCTAATCACGCATGTAGATGTCGACGAGCCCCCAGGCTCCACGATTATCGTGATGAGCGATGGCAGGCCGGAGAGAGTATACCGTGCGGGAGCTGTGGAAGCAGAGTAGAGCACCGAAGGTAAACACCCGACGGATTTGCCACACGGCTTCTTCCGAGCACTTCCTTTACCGTGGTCACAGTTAGCTGAAACTCGTCAGCGGTCTTCACGGCCCGCTCTAGCCTCTTAGAGCATCCCTGCCAGCGCGCTAAGAGCGGGAAACCTATAAAATGCACCGCTCAGATTAGGTGCTGCGATGCCAGGTGATGAAGGTTTCTGGTTCGGAGGAGTGAAGAAAGCTTGATGGGCTGATACCGCTGCCGCCACCTTCCTCCGCGCTTTGCTGCAACCGGCGTGAGGATCGGCTTAAAAACATCACCGTAAGCGGCTAAATACTTAGACCGGTAGTGCCATAGTAGCTTGGTTTACATATCGCTTAGCAGCCTCTCCGAGATCAGTTTCATGAAATTCCGCACATCGACTTCCTTGCAGACTTCCGCGTTGGGCTCCCCGTCTGTTATTACTGTGTATCCCCGTGTGAACTGACCCGACGTCTCGACCTTTACACAGGCTTTTACGGTTTCCACGACCTCCGGCTTAAACGTGACGGCAACGGCGAGTGGGTCGTGGAGTATCGGAAGATGCCTGCTCTGCTTCATCCAGGTTTCGGTGTACAACCACAGCGTTCTTGCGTAGTCCCTCTGTAAGAGGCGTAGGGCATCCAGCATCTCCTGGCTCATCGAACACTTAAGGGTCACATCTAAGCCTACGAGCGTCTTCTTGAAGCCGGCGTTGAACACCACGCTTGCGGCTTCGGGGTCGCACTTAACGTTATACTCGCTTGTACTCATGAAGTAGGCTCCACACATGGAGAAGAGCATCACCCGGTCGGCGAGGTCGGGTCGCTTGAGGTAAAGCAGGGCTATGTTGGTTAGAGGACCTATTGAAATTACCGCGTCGATTTCCTTCTCTTCGATCAGCCCCTCCAGCAGGTCGACCGCGTGCTCATTCACGATGTTCGCGTATTTATCACCGGCTCCGGGATGTAGGTAGTAGACAGGCGGCTTATCCGGCTTGGGGTTCAGTAGTGGTTGAGGAGCCCCACACGCGACTGGTACATCCTCCCTACCTAGGGATTTAAGGAGCCGCGCCGCGAGAACGGCGCGCTTCTCTACATCCCCGTAGACCGTTGTCACGGCTACCAAGTCTAGTTCTGGCGAAAGAGCCGCTAAAGCGATCGCAAAAGCATCGTCGATATCATCACCTATATCCGTGTCTAAAGCTACTCTCAGGACCATACCGCATCGAGTATCTTCAGGGTAAACAAGGTTAATTAGGTTTTAGCCCCTAGGAGTAAGTACGCAACGGAAGCTTAGATTCGGTCGTCCATATGCTATTTTCCGCGGGTATCTGGGGTGGAGTTCGGTCAGCGTGGTGCGATTTTGCTGTGCGACTTGCCTTCCCGTTTAAGAGCTTCTTTTTTCACTTCAAGCGGGTGCGGTTGAGCACCTCTACTGCCTTAACAAGGTTCCTAAGCTTCTCCAAGGCTATGTCGTAGGCGCCTGGAACCCCCCTCAACCCCCCAAATCCGCAATCACCCGTGAAGAGGTTTACATGCTCTTCCCCAACCTCTTCGAGAATTTTCTCGGATAAACCGACTATTTCGTCAACGCTCTCAATCCTCTTTTCCCTGGTACTGAACACCCCCGGGCTCAAGATCTTGTCGCCCCTCTCCAGCAGCTTCCGCCAGGGTAAGGTCAAGTTCACCCGCGTATCGTGGAATTCGTGATTAAGGAAGTTGAGGCGCTCGGACTCCACCAGAGTGCTTGCGAGCCGCTCGCTCACCTGGCCGCATATGTGAGTTCCGGTAACGCGGCCCTGCGCCGGCTTCAGCTCGGTGCTGTATACCTCGAGTATCTCCTCTTCCTTGTAGCCGAAAAGCGTCACACGGGGCCCGACGATGCTTCCGAGGACCGGCTCGTCCACCACGATTACCGACCCCATCAGCCTGGACGCCTTGGACGCTATCCTCGCTACGTACTCGGATAGGATCGCTACAAGCTCCGGTTTAGCTAGAAGTGTGCTCTTCAGACCCCTGGCCGGCTCTTCAAGGTAGATCCGCGAGGCTAGGGTGAAAGCCCCCGTAATGGGGATCCTCACCCACTTAGCTTGAAGGTACCTGGTTAGCTCATCGGCTTTCTCCAACTCGCCGAGAGAAGGGGTGACACTGGCGATTTCATCGATCGTACTTAAGTCCGCCCTGTACAGTCCACCCTCCACCCTGAGAACGCCGGCCTCAACAAGTGGGTCAAGGTACATGGAAATGAAGTCCCTCAGCTGGGGTATGGGTGGTACGTCCAAGCCTACGTTAACGAGGTCCTTGAAGCATTTTTCAAAGTTTCTCTCGGAGTACTCGAGGGGCAGGCTACCCACGTGGCTCGTAACATACCGGTAGAAAGGCGCCCAGCCCATCACCTGATCCGCGGGGGAGCCATTAATAAACTATCGCGTGTGCAAGCGGTAAAAGCCTATTCGAGCTGGAAAGCAGCCTCGCCGCTAAACATTAAAGCCTGAGAGGTGCCGCCTCCCGTGCTTTCAACAGTGAGGTCAAGGCTAGCCATGGTGCAGGAGCTGAGAAAGCGGGGTTTCTACGTGAGATGGCATGCTTACGAATTCCTGCTAGGGTACGGCGGCAGGCTTATTGGGACGCTTTTGCTCGAACCGAGTAAGGGTAAAGCTAGCTTGTTTTTGAGGGAGTATTCGGAGGCCGCGGTTCGGCTGGTCAAGGAGGCCGTCGAGGCCGCGGGGGGTGAAGTTGAACTCGAAGTCCTTGCGCTTAGGAGCTAAGCTGCCGGTAGCTCCCGGCGTCTACGCACTGGTTATAGCCGTGCCGAGCGAAATTGAGCTAAGGGTGCACGGACTCCGCTCGAAGCTTGAACCCGGGTGCTACGTCTACATAGGCTCCGCTAGGGGCCCGGGGGGCTTGGCGGCGAGAGTCTCGAGGCACCTAAGGTCGAGCAAAAGGGTGAGGTGGCATATAGACCACCTGACCACAAAAGCGGTCACTATACGCTACGTCGTATTCTCGCTCGCTATGTCGGTTGAATGCCCACTCACCCCGCAGCTGGAGATGCTGGGCTTTAAGCACCCCGTGAAAGGGTTCGGCAATGCTGACTGCAAGGCTCGGTGCATTTCCCACCTTCTTCTCTTCGAGGGAGGAGTTGATGAATGTGTCACATACGTGGCTGAGGCCTTCAGAGGGGCCGGTTTTGAGCCGCGCGTTCTAGCGCTGGACGCAAGCAATTAAACCCTCCAAAGTACGGCGAGCGCATGCGGGAGGAGCCGAGCGTTGTTTCGGAGAGGCTGCTAGCCGAGGGGCGGAGGGTTAAGCTGTGCAGCCGCACCGTGGAGTTCAGAGGTAAGCTGTTCGAGAAAGACGTTGTTCGCTTCGGGGAAGCCGTCGTAGTCGTGCCGATCATTGACCGGGATAGGGTCGTAATGGTTAAGCAGTGGAGAGCGGCAGTGGCCGAATGGGTGCTCGAGGTCCCGGCTGGCAGAGTGGAGAGCGGAGAGCAGGCCAGCCTAGCCGCTATGAGGGAGCTTGAGGAGGAAACTGGGTTCACTGCCGAGGTTTTGGTCAAGCTCGCATCGCTTTACGCCACGCCTGGGTACAGCGATGAAGTTATGCACGTGTTTGCTGCCCGCGGCCTTTCCAAGCTAGCTCCCCACCCGGAGTCCGACGAAATATTAGAGGTGGTAGAAGTCAGCCCGGACTGGTACTTAAGCCGGCTGGGTAGCGCGATCTGCGACCTGAAAACCGCTGCCGCGCTTCTGCTCTGCAAGTTCCAAGGGTGGTTATCCTGAGCGTAAGGCGTGTGGGCCTGCTCTTCTACGCTTCGAAGCTGTACAGCGTACTGGTCGGAGCCCTCTTTGTCCTGGCAGTGACACGCAACCTACCAGTGGACGACTACGGGGCGTGGGGTGTAATCTCCACCTTGCTAAGCTACGCTACGGCAGCCACATTCATCAATTATTGGGTTACGAGGCTCAGAGCCGCTGGGGAGCTGTCAGCGACCTCCACCGGTTTAGTGATCTCTTTGTGCTTCGCGGCGGTTTCCACCTCCTTGTACGCACTCTCGATCGGCTGGCTAAGCAGTACGTTCAGCGTAAGGCAAAGCGCCTTGCTGCTCTCCACAGCATACATCCCGGTGCTCTACGCCGTGAGCGCGCTGTACTCCTCCGTTTACGGGTTTAACCCCTCAGGCGCCGCCATATCCGAGATATGCTTCGAGAGTGGAAAGCTCGTGGCCGCCGCACCCTCAGTGCTACTTGGAGAAGTCACTCTGGAAAAAGCGCTGGCTTTTGTACTCGCGGGGTATGTTATTCAAGGGGCCTCTTTAGCGTACTTTTCCAGGAGGGAGTTACTGCGCAAGCCGAGTAGGCGGATTGCCGCAAGGGTGCTTGCGCTCTCTCAGATTAACACGCTCTCCGTAGCGGTGCCCTTAATTGCGAGCCTAGACGTGGTGCTGCTCTCCTCCCTGGCTTCCAACACCTCGGTAGCCTTCTACACTATCGTAAACCCCTACTTGAACCTCATCGGTTACTCGTACTTCCTAGCCAGGGGGCTGTACCCGGCCCTGATAGCAGGGCGAGGCCCCGAGGCGGGCGTCTTGCTGGGAGAGGCGCTGAGGCTCACCCTCCTCCTCGCGATTCCCACCGCTGTAGGGGCTGCCGTGCTTGCACCCAACTTGCTGTACCTCTTCAGACCTGAGTACTCGCTCGCGGGGCAAGTGCTAAGGTTGGCGGCTTTCTCGGCAATGATAGGCTCGGTGAACGGTGTCCTTTCCGACGCGCTGCAGGGCCTCGAGAGAGCCGACCTTGAGGGGGCTCCTCCTAGGGAGCTTTACAGGAGCCGGATTTTCAAGGCCCAGGCCCTCATGTTCGCCAAAGCCGTGCTGGGGATCAGCGGGGTAGCCTGCGTGCTCTCTCTCACGAGGGATCCTTTAAGCGCAGCCGTGTATGCTCGCGCCTCCGGGCTCGCAGCAGAGACTCTGGTGCTCCTCACCCTAGTTAGCTGGCTGAGCATGGGGGGCGTGCTCGCGGGGGTTGCTAAGGAGGGCGCGCGCTTTGCAGCGGCGGCACTTCTCTCGTCTGCTGTGGCCTGGGCGCTTCACCCGCTGAAGATAAGGGAGGCACTCTTGGCGGTTGGAGCGGGCGCGGTAGTCTACTTCGCCCTCCTTTACCTCGCAGACGCGTGGTTCCGCGAGCTGGCACAGTTAGCCCTTAGACGGGCGCTCGCGCCTCTTAAGCCTGGAGTAAGCGGCAGCGGCTAGGACTGCTGTCACTATGCAAGCTACCAGCTCAGGCGAGGGTAAAACCCATAAACGCTCTACCCGCGTAGCTCGCTGGTACCCTTCGGACTCTACAGACGCCTCGATTATCAGCTCGCAGGGAAGCAGGGAGGGGCTCAACTTCACCTCGGCCGTTCCCTCCAACCCGGTTAGGACAGTAGCACTAGTGCTGCCGTAGCAGGCCTTCGCCGAAACCTTTACGCTCACTCCGGCTGAGGGGGGATTAGTCATCACAATCACCCTCGGGCTTCTCAGGACCCTCGCGTCGACGATCTCCAGGGAGAGGTTAATTGGCTTCGGCTTTACCTCCACGAGCACTCTGCCGTGGGACGGCAGGTACCCGTCCATCCAGGCGAACACGTCAATAAGCCAGATGCCGATCTCATTCAGTGTGACTGGGGGAACTTCGCAGCCGCTAACGTAGTACGTAGAGCCGGAGGGGTTCCTGATCGATACTTCGCATGCCGCACCGGGTGGGGCAGTTGCTATCGGCAAGCTAAGCTGGTCGTTGAAAAACGCGTAAGATGGGGGCGAGATGCTTAAGCCGAGCCTCCCGCCAAACGAGGCGATGGGGCGAATCGACGCTGCGTAGGTGAAGCTCACCGATACATCCCCTGCGTACTCTACGGCGTAGACCAGGGGTTTCTTTGCCGGTCCCTCGTACGCGACCTCTTCGTCTCTACCTCTCACGAGGAGGAGGTGCCCGGGAGAGGGCGGGACAACCCCGACATACGCGCCCGGTTTTTGCGGCTCGATGGGCAGCCACCCGTAGCCTGGTATGTAGGCCTCAACGTAGGCGTGCAAAACGCCGCTCCCGTTAACGCTCGGTGGTTCAATCGAAAATCCCTCTACCACCCTAGCAGGTATTCCAGCGGCTCTGGCTAAAGCTACGTAAAGCCGGGACATGTGGAGGCAAACGCCTTTCCTAGCGTGTAAAGTCCAAAGAGCGCTCAGCTTCTCGAATCCCGGTAAGGAGCCGATTTCCTTGCTGTACTCTACGCTGGTCGATACGTAGTCTGCAATCCTTGAAAGAGCTTCCCTAAATGTTGAGGCACCTCTCGTTAACTCCGCCGCGAGCGCCACTACGTCGGGGTGGTCCGACTCAATGTAGGCGCTGGGCCTTAGGAAGCGTGCAACCTCCGCCGGTATCGGGGAAGCCAGTGGCGCGTCCCTGTCCGCGAGCGTTAAACGCATGCTGCCGGCGAGCCACACGCTTATTCTGAGCGCGCCGCCTTCGAGGGACAGGTTTTCGAAAAGGGCGTACGTGTTCCCGAAGCTGTCGTAAACCACTTTCCCTGGCTTTGGCGAAACAAGCGGCCCCACTGTTACACGGAATGAGGGGTCGTTGGGCAACGCCAAGGTTAGAGTGCGAGCAAAACCCCTGCCCTTTAACTCAACGGTGTATGCTAGCTCGATGAAGTTCTCCAAGGATACATAGCTTTGGGTGAAAAACACCTTCGACATAGTTTTTGTAGAAGCCCCGGTGCTCGCCGTCACCTTTAGAGCGTAGTAGCCGGTTGGGAGGCTTTCATCCAGCCTGTAACTAAAGCTGAAGTCCCACCTGTCGATCCCCCCAGTTAGAACCGATTTCTCCATTTTTTCGCTTTTGATTACAGTAAAACCTAGCGGATGAACGATCTCGACAGTGAGCGTTATGCTGTAGTTCGTATTCGGCGGCCCCGCTACGTCGACGAGTATCCGGGTAGCGAGCACGTCACCGGCTGGAATAATCCTTTCCGGCACCGGTACGAAGACCCCGCCGCGGGCAACACCTAACTCCACCTCGACTATGCTCGGTTCGACCGGGTTCAGCTCTGCGTAGGCGAGTGCGCAGCGGATTAGGCAGGTTACCAGGAGGCATAGGAAGAGAAGCCTCACGACCGAGCCCGGCCAGTTAACCCGCTACGAGTTAAATACGTTGTGCCCGGTGTTTAACTGCGCGGAAATGCCCAAAAGGGGGAAACGCGACACACTACAGCTTTGAACTGCGCTCAACTTACCGGGCTCGCCTCTAACCCTCTCGCTGCTACGCGCGATGTGCCGGCGCCCGAAGTTGTTTTTAATGTGAGTTTTAGAATTAGTCGAGTATGAACCCTAGATCCATCGCGGCCAGGGCGTTGAAAGAGCCGACCGGTTTAGTCGAGCTTTACTCCTGCCATAAATGCGCGTTTAAGTGGGCCCTGCTGACCGGGTCGGAGAGCTACAGGCTAGCCGGGGGCAGGGAGGCGGTTATAGCCTGCCTAAAGGGCCGGTGCAACGTCGAGGTTAACGGCAGATCCCTGGAAATCGGTTGCAAAGATATGCTGTACGTAGCGGGCCCGGCTGAGCTCAAGTTGCACGGTGACGGGTGCCTAGTGGTGGCGGCTGAAGCCCTGTCGAGGGACAGGGGCTTGCTGATGGTGAGGAGATTCGCAGAGATACAGCCCGTCGTCTCCGGCATGAAGGGGTATAGGCGGAGAGTTTACGTGGCAGTTGGCGAGAAAGACCCTAGCTCCAGCCTGCTCGCCGGCTACACGGAAGGTTTCCCGGGCGAGTGGACGAGCTTCCCGCCCCACAGGCATGACGATAAGCTGGAGGTGTACGTGTACTACGGCTTGGGGAGCGGCTTCGGGATTCAAGTAGTCGAGGACGAGGGGGGCGCGGATGCGTATTTGGTCAAAGATTACGACGCCGTGGTGATCTTGAGGGGGTACCACCCCAATGTGGGGTCGCCCGGTGCCGGTATAAGCTACATGTGGATCCTCTGCCAGATCGAGGGGGAAAAGAACATGCGTGTCGAATTTAAACCCGGGTATGAGAGCTTCCAACTAGGTCCTACTCACTTGCGCCGCTAGCGCGGGGAGCCTCAGCAGGACCCTTTTAACGCGCACGAGTACACTTGCTCCATTTTTTCAGCCGACTTACTCCACCTAAACTCTGCGTCAACCCTCTCGATACACCTTTTCCGCAGCTCGCCTTCAGTAAGCGGGGGGTGGGGTAGGGAGAAGCCCTTAACGCTTTCGAGTACGCCGGCCTCGGCTAAGTCGCCCCTTGCCGTAATTGAGAGCAGGGAGGCTAAGGCTCTGGCCAGCTCCTCCGGGTTCCCGGGTTCCACCAGGTAGCCGGTGCCCCTCGGGTTCTCCCTGAGGTCGACTACCGTCTCCTTCAGCCCGCCAACTCTGCTCGCCGCTACCGGCACTCCCGATGCCATGGCCTCGATGGCGGTTAAGCCGAAGGGTTCCCACCTACTCGGCACCGCGAAGGCGTCTGCCCCTAGGTGGGCCAGCGCGTATATGTTCCTGGCGTGACCGGCTACCACCCTCACGTAATCTCTCCGGGCGGCTTCGTCGAGAAGCCAGCTCAGGTGACCCTCCTCACCCCTTACGGGTATGAGCAGCAGGAGGAGCCTGAAGTTGGGTATCAGCCTCCGGAGGATGTCGGCCGCAAATATTAGTGTATCGAAGCCCTTCTGCCAGCTAGCCCGCCCTGTAGCCAGTACTAGGGGGCCATCTGAAGGGAAGACTTCGACCTTTCTGGGAAGCCAGGAGAAGGCTGGATCCCTGACTTCGGGTTCAGCTCGCGCCAGAGCTTGAGTTAGCAAGTACCTCCTCAAGGCCTGCCTCGGAAGCGCGGTCGCTCCGCACTCGTGCCAGACGACTGAAACGTGCATATCCTCTACCTCCTTGCACAGCCGCTCGAGGCTCCAGTCTGTACCGTTGTAGACATAGGTGAGCTTGCCTCCGGCGATCCACCCTATAGCCGGGGCAAGGGTCTCCTCAGCGTATGACCTGCTAACGGTAACTACCTTGTCGGCTACTATCGCTGCAACCGCCTCGAGTATGCCGCCAGCGCGCAGGTACGCTTCACCGAGCCTCAGCCCCCTCAAAGTCGCATCAGGGTCTAGGCGGCATTCGGAGAAAACGTAATCCCAGCTAACCCACCTATGGGTGTACAGATGCACGTGGAAAACAAACGCTGTTCTCCGATTCCGGTGTTCAGCCGTGGAGAGTGCTGCGATGCCCGCGGGTACCGCGTGCCAGTCGTTTGAATGAACCACGTCGGGTGGACCCTCGAGCTCAGCTAGGCGAGCGACAGCCTTAGCTAGCTCTGCAGCCTTGGCCTCCGTAAGACCGTCGAGGTACACAGCTGCTTCATCCAGTACGGGGTTTGAGAAGAGGCGGACAGTAGCCTGCCCCAGTTTACACCTGTATACCCTAAACCCCTCAACACCTAAGCTTAGCTCCGGCTCCCCCCTCGCGCCGTGGCTGGGCATTAGGACTTGGACGTCGTGCCCCCGCTCGGCCAAGCTTGCGGCGTACCCCCGGACCGCCTCCCCCAACCCGCCAACTTTGACTACACCGCCGCACTCGAAGCTTATGATCCACACCCGCACGCCTTACACTTGATTGACACGAGAAAATAGCTAACGCTGATCGGTCGGTAAAGGAATAATAGTACCCGAAGGGGAATGGTACCGTGCCCGACGTAGTACTGACCTTCGAAGTACACCAACCCTACAGGCTTAACGTGGCTTTCAGAAACAAGCTGAACGAGGTGATCTCCCAGGGAAGGGAGCCCGCGCCGGACGAGCTTGAACGCATGTACTTCGATGAGGAACTGAACAAAGCGGTATTCCAAAAAGTGGCTTCGCGGTGCTACAAGCCGGCTACGGCCCTATTCCTGAGGCTGCTGGATGAGCATCACGAGTTTAGAGTTTCGTTCAGTTTTTCAGGGGTCCTGTTGGAGCAGGCTGAACGCTGGGCCCCCGATACGCTGGAGCTCTTCAAGAGCATCGCCCGCCATAGACATTGCGAAGTGCTCGGCCAGACCTACTACCACTCTCTCGCCTTTATGCTCGGTGCCGACGAATTCGTAGAGCAGGTCGAAGAGCATAGGAGGGTTGTTAGGGACCTGCTTGGCGTTTGGCCAAGGGTCTTCGAAAACACGGAGCTCATATACGATAACCACCTGGCTAAACTCGTAGCCGGCCTCGGGTTCAACGTCGTTGTAACCGAGGGGAGCGAGAAACTGCTGGGCTGGAGGTCGCCGAACTACGTTTACCGAGCCAGGGGAGCCGACATAAAGGTGCTGCTTAGAAACTACCGTTTAAGCGATGACGTGGGTTTCAGGTTCGCCTCACGCGGCTGGGAACAGTACCCGCTGACAGCCGAGAAGTACTCTTCATGGCTCGCCTCAACGCCCGGGCAGGTTGTGTGCATCTTTATAGACTACGAAACAATAGGCGAGCACTTCCCGCGCGAAACCGGGATCTTCGAGTTCTTCGAGTGGCTACCCCGCGAAGCAGCAAAACTTGGTTTGAGTTTTGCTACGCCGAGCGAGGCGATTAGCCGCTACGAGCCAGTCGACTACGTGGATGCCGCTGAGCCTGTCTCGTGGGCCGACCTGGAGAGGGACACCTCCGCTTGGTTGGGTAACCCCATGCAGGTTCTCGCCTTAGCTCGAGCTGGGGCGCTTGAGCTTCCCGTCAAAGTCTCCGGGTCGCCCGTTTTCCTAAGGCTTTGGAGGCTGCTAACGATCAGCGACCACTACTACTACATGAGCACGAAAGGAGGGGGACCTGGAGAGGTGCACAGCTACTTTAGCCCCTACCCCTCCCCGTTTACTGCCTTTGCGGCGTTTCTTGATGCCTTATCGGATCTGGAGAGGAGGGTCTTCGAGGCCGCTGGAGGCGAGCTATCTGAGGCGCCGTGGGTAAAGAGTGTCGGCTCCAGCGAAGCTTTCCAGTTTTACATGGGTGATGATGCCCCGCTTCCCTACGTGGCAAGGAGTGGGCTCGACCTGCTAGGCTACGTTAAATCGGTCCCAGCTAGGAGTTTAGAGTACCATGTTGAGCGCGGCCACTTAGCCGAATGGGTTAAGTGGGTTTTAGGCTTAGAGGAATTGTCGGCGTTTATCGAGGGATTGAAGGGGTTAAGGGGCAGCGAGCTCAGGCTCAAGCTAATAGAGGGGCTGACCGCTTCCTTCATGAAGATTGTGGGCTCACGGAAGCGTAGAGGGAGCAGACAGCCCTCTGAACGGAGGTAAAAGCTGAAATTCCCTTGGCCGAGTACAGCAAATCCGCCTGTGTAAGAACGCGCCAAGCCTCAATTAAGCCGGCGGCGCGTGCGTGCTCTCGCAAGTCTCCCAGTTGCGAGAGCAAAGCAGCCTGCAGCGGGCTCTCCGCCAATGATCGCAGGTCCTTTGTCTCAAGCCATGTGACCACTGTGGGAGAAGCGAATAGGTCTACCGGTTCCCTCTCCATTACCTCGCTCGGCACGGCTACCCTCACCCAGCGACGTTTAGCAACCTCGCGGGGGAGCCAGCGCAGAAAATCGAAAGCGCCCTGCTCTCTGGGAACGGATAAACCGAAGGTCTCCGCTGGGACGCCTATTACAACCACGGACCCGGCCGAGCGGGACACCTTGTCCGCGAAGAAGTCTGCCCTCAGCCACTTGCCTAGGCCGAAGGCTATCTCGTTACTCAGCTCCGAATCCCTTACCAGAACCCTGAGCTGGTGAACAGGGTGCCTGTAGACAAAGTGCGGTGTTCTCCAGCCTAGCACTTGCGGGGCCCCTTCCGCTATGACTGCCCGCATCCCGAGCTTGTCGTAAGCCAGCCGGCCAACCTCGTCGTTGTACGCTAAGTACGGATTGGAGAGGACCTTCGGCCTAACCCCAAACAGTTCATCCAATCTTTTTACGTGCATCTCAACCTGCTCGACATACTCATCCTGCGAGAGAAGAAAGGCTAGGGAATTATAGTAAGGTCCGGCCACCAGGTCCACCACGCCTTTAGCCACAAGGCTCGCCAGCTCCTCGAGAAAAGCTCCCCCCCACCTTTCCGCCTGGTCGAGTAAGGTGCCGCTGACTCTCAAGCCCACTCTAAACCCGGTTGGTGCAAGCTCGGCTAAGAGCTTGAGCAAGGGTTCGTACGACCTCCTTAAGGCCGTTTCAAAAAGGGCTCTCGAACCCTGCTCGTCGACAAGGTCCAGCCAAGAGGCGATACGCTCCTTAGGCTGCTTCCTCAGGATAAGCGGTTGATGAGCCTCCAGGTACATCGTGAGATCCATTCCACCGCCATCACCACGGAGGATTACAGTATATAAGGTCTTAGCTTCGGCAGCTTTAACTCGAGCAAGGATGCGTTGGCGGTGGGTAAGACCGAGGCGTCAAAAAGCGTGGGAATGCTTGACTACCGGCTTCCCGATAGGTATTTCCTTGGTCCAACCCCTTAACGCGATCGTTACACTGCTACCGTCGAGGCGTAGCTCGTTGAGGCCAGGTTGCAGTGTGTAATCTTGTAGGCGTCCATCCGCGCGCACCAAGATTCTCATCGGTTTGCTGTGGGCCCACCGTACGAGTAGCCTATCCCCGGTAAACCCCTCCAGTTTAATTGCCGAAGTGATCTCTCGCAGCTTACTCCTCAGGAACTCTGCCCACTCCCTCGCAAAGCTTTCATCGGCGAACTCCGCCCATATGTGGTCGCTGTTAACTGCGTGCATGAGAGCTAGTGTTTCCTCGCTGCTGCAACCCAGGCTGTTATCGATCGCCTTGTAGAGCTCGTATGCATCGACTATGCTGTTCCAGATCGCCTCCTGTGCCGCCCTTCTCTCTGTGAGCCACTTATCGTAGCCCCCTCTCCAGCTGCGCGAGGGCACGCTTACTAGCTTGCGCGGCTCCACCTCCCCCGGAAGGTCGCCGAGCCTAACAAGTTTCAGCAACCCCCTCTCCTCGGCCCGCTTAAGCTGCTCGAGCAAACAATCGAATAGGATGGCGGAGGAAGGCTTCGGCTCGGGAAGGATCATCCAGTTCTCCCCGTCCAGCGCCACGGTTAGCGGCCTCGCTTTGTTCACGTAAGCCTCCAGAATCAACCTCAGGGCCAGGTCCCTAGCCCCCACCTCAGCTTCAGCAGGGCTTCTAACGTTGCTGTACTTGAAGCTCCACAAATCGGATAAGCCCGTGTGCCGGAAGAATACTGTTACGCCATCCAGCAGGTACGGCTCGTAGATAGACCCCTTATCCCCCACTGCTCCGGTAAAGTGGTTCATCGCATCCAGCACTGTGAACCCCACTCCGCACTCGCGCATCAGCTGAACGAGCTTCATCGAGAAGGAGAGCTCCGGCAGCCACAGGCCTCTCGGCTCGACGCCCATCACTTGCGTGCTGATGTCCCTACCCCATTTAAGTTCCTCCCGCAGAATGTCGAGCCAGCCGTACGCGTCAGCCAGGTAGCCGGCCAGGGGGTGCGAGTAAAAACTTGTCAGCAGCTCCAGTAACCCCTCGTTGACCAGCTCCCTAAAGCGTTCGAGAGTTCTGCGAACCATCTCGGCCATCGGGCTGTCCGGATCCACGCCGACGTAGACCCCCCCGGCGTTTAGCACCACGCCTCTCTCCAGCAGATCTGCCCACTGCTTGAGGAGGCTGGGAGAGAGATTGGCGTTCCACCGCAGGCGCCATTTCGAAAGCAGATGCGCCTGCACGTAGTAGGCCCCTCCCTTGTAGTAGGGGTGAAACTCGTCTTCCCACACGTGCTTAAAAGCCCAGGGCTCTCTAACCGAGCCATCGGGGGAGTAGTTTGGCGCCTGATGGTTGTGGAAGACTACCGCTAGGAGAGGAGGCCTTTCGGGGCGCTCTAGTGCGGCGAAGGATGCCGATACCTTAGCCTTCTCTAAAGCGGCTTCGTAAACTCCAGCCTCGCCAACATCGAGCTCCACCACCCCCGAGCCTGCAGAAACCCCCGCACGGTGTACCACTTCAGCCCCCTTCAAGACCACTAAGGTATCCTCGCCCTCGCACTCCACCAAAGCTCTAACGCGTTCCCCCACAAGGTACACTGAGTGCTCAACGAGGATCCTACCCATGACTGTGTGCTGAAGCGAGAGAACCTAAAAAATTTTAGCTACTCCTCGACATAAAACTTAGCTATGCTGGACCCGTTCGAGTTGCTGAAGACCCTTCACTCGCTTTCCGCGGTGGAGGAGAGCAAGGCGGTAACCGTCGACCAGCTCTCGAAGATCTTGAATTCTCCGGAGTCCGAGCTGGCCGAAGTGCTGAAATCCCTGAGCGAAATGTCGTACCTCGTTATCAAAGGTGTTAAAATCTACTTGACAGAGCTAGGCATCCTGAAAGTGAATAGCACGTTCTGCTAGCACTAAGCCGCAGGGCGCGTCAACGTGCCTGTGCTTCACGTCACCCCCGAGATCGACCCGGTTAAAAGGGTAGGGCAGCTCGCCCACTGGGTTAGGGAGAGCGTAGGGGAGGGCACTGTAATCCTCCTCGGACACGAGGGGCGGAGCTCTATCGGAAACATAAAAGTCGTAGGCGCCGGTCTACCTCCAAGGATCCCCACCTCAGACGTTGTAGAGAAGACTTTCGTTGAGGTGTTCACGGCGCTCGCCGAGCTACCGTATAAGCTGGACCCGAGCGGCGTGGATGCCGTCGAAGGTCATGAGTGGCAGGGCGCGCTGCTAGCCTACATTCTATCTAAACGGTTGGGGAAACCCTTCAGGTACTCGCTATACTCGACAGAGGATGAGAGGGGCGGAAGCGGTATTGTTGCGGAGGCTGTGAAAAGCCTGGAATCCTTCCTGCAGAGGGAGGCCGACGTCGTCATCTACAGGAGGAAAGGCTTTGCTGCAGAGAACCCCAAAAGCCGCGAACAACCCTGCAGCTCGCCCGAACCCCAGGGGCTCAATATCGTGCACGTCTCCTGGGAGTGGCCGCCCCACATAATCGGGGGCTTGGGTAGGGCTGTCACGAGCATTGCCCGAAGGATGGCTAGGCGCGCCAATGTGCACGTTTTAACAATAGGGCTTCCCGGACATATATATGACGAGGCGGAGGACAACCTAAGGGTTTTACGCGTCGACCCGTTCCTCCTGCGCTCCACGGGGCTCGTATCCTGGGTTTACGCGTTTAACATGCTAATGGTCGCTAAAGCATTGACGAGCATCCCGCGCCCAGACGTAATACACGTTCACGATTGGCTCGGGGCGCCAGCCGGGGTTTCGCTGAAGCACCTCCTCCGCGTCCCGCTAATCGCGACAATGCACGCTACGGAGTACGGCAGGAGCAGGGGGGCGATAAGCTCCCCTATGCAGCACCAAATCCACTACTGGGAGTGGAGGTTAACGTACGAGGCCTGGAGGGTGTTTGTGTGTAGCAAATCCATGCGGGACGAGGTCATTGCGGCGTTTTCCCTGCCCAGCGATAAGGTTACTGTGCTGCCCAACGGTATTGACTTGGCAGAAATAGACGCCCGCGCGCCGTCAGCGGAGGAGCGAAAACGCTATGCTTTACCATGGGAGAAGATCGTGTTCTTCGCGGGGCGACACGTGTACGATAAGGGGGTGGACGTGCTGATTCGGGCTGCGCGTATAGTCTTGCCTAAGCGAAGTGATGTGAAGTTTGTGGTGGCTGGCGATGGGCCAATGAGAACCCAGCTAATGAGCTTAGCGCGTGACCTCGGGTTAGGCGAGAAAATCCTATTCACGGGGAGGCTCAGCGACGACGAGCTGTACAGGGCGATGAAAATAGCCGATGCTGTCGTGATACCCTCACGCTACGAGCCCTTCGGGATAGTCGCCTTGGAGGCTATGGCGGCGGCGAAGCCTATCGTGGCTTCGAATGTTGGAGGCTTAAGCGAGCTGGTGGTTGATGGCGAGACCGGGGTGCTTGTGCCCTCAGAGGACCCGCATGCGCTGGCGGAAGCCATTGAGCGTGTGCTCGACAACCCCCGCTCGCGGGAAATGGGTTACAGGGGGAGGAGGAGAGTGGAAGAGCTCTACAGGTGGGGGCAAATAGTCAGGCACTTGCTGGCGACCTACGAGAGGGTGCTGGAGGAATACCGAGTGAGTGGTTGGAAAACCCTGTTCTAAGGGGTTGGTGAGGCCCTGCTTGATCTCCTCGCCAACCTCCGGGCGAAGTAGAGGCCAAAGAGCGCTAAAACAGCTACTCCGGCTGCGTCGAGGTATTCCGAGTAAGCCGTAATCTCTGACCACCTCTCACCGAGCAGGAAGCCGATGTAGATGAAGAGGGCGTTCCAAACTGCGCTGCCGAGCAATGTAAACGCGACGAAAAGCTGCAAGTCCATCCTGGCAATACCGGCTGGGAAGCTTATCACAGACCTTAATCCCGGCACAAGTCTCCCGGCCAAAACGGCTAGAGACCCCCTCCTTTGGAAGAAATTCTCAGCAGCCTCTAGATCCCTCTCGCTGAACCGCAAGTATTTCCCAACCCTTAGGAGGGCTGGCCTACCGAGCTTCAGCCCTATCCAGTAGGATATGAGTGAACCCACAAGGTTCCCCGTTGTGCCGGCCAGAAGAACTTCTACGAAACTGAACCTCCCGGCGCTGACAAGGAAACCGGCGAAGGCCATTATTGCCTCGCCCGGGACCGGCGCGATCAGTAGCTCCAGCGTGGTCAAGGCTAGCACTCCTGCAAGCCCTAAAGCGGCGATTAAATCCGCGACGTACTCAACCAAACCGACTGTTATTGACACAGCGCTACCGCGGACGCGGCTTTAAACACTTAACTCGTAGCAATCCCCAAATCCCTTTTAAGTCTCCTCCACCTGCGCGAGACCATTACGCCCGCGATGTGAGTGCAGATGGCCTTCTCCCTAGATCTACCGAAGCTTCTCGAATGGCAATCGCACTTGTACCTTCCATCTACGCTGAGCCAGACGCTGTAGAAAGGGTAGTAGTCGCCCGGTAAACCTGGGACAAACCAGTGCCTTTCACCCACCTGCCGCACGCCGAGAATCGCCCTCGCTAGAGCTCTTTCGTACCACGAGGGCGGCTTATTGAAGAGCACCCTCATCTCAAGGAAAGCGGCGTAAAGCTCTTCGTAGCCTTTAACAGGCTCCCCTGCTATGACCCTTCTCGCTAAAGCTAGCGCTTGTCTGGCATCCAAATTTCCACGCTCAGCCTGGGGAAAGCGACTGTGGAAACTGACCGGTTGAGGAAATAAAGGTTGCCGTTAGCGGGAAAGAGGTCTATGGGGCAGCGAGCGCTCCGCTGGGTAATCGCTAACGGCTAGCTGACTTAGCTATCCGGGCGAGCTTCTGCCGGTTTACAGCTTCTACACCGGTAGCTGTATAGCGCGCCGCTCCAGCAGCCACTAGCGCGTCGAGCGCATCCCTGGCGTCGTCTCCGTAGATCTCGTACAGCTCGTTCAGCTCATCTCTGTTCAGAAAACCCTTTTCGAGCAGCTTCTTCGATACTTCTGCGTAAACTCTGCTGAAGCTCATGCGATAACGCGGATTACCGCTCTAATAAATTCTTTGCTTCGGGAAGCTTAGCGCCAACCGTGCCTCCTACTGCGGACCCTCCGTTCCCCTTTCCCCCGCTGCATGCGCAGCGCTAGCCTGGCCACCTTGTACTGAAGCGATGACAGGGTTTCCAGAGATAGCAGCCTAGAGGTAAGGAGCACCGATGCTAGGGAAATCCCCAGCGACGCCAGCAGGTACAGCGGCGCCTCGCGGGGGGCGGTCGCTCCTACAACGTCTTTAGCGGCGATAATCGGCTGGGTAAACGGCAGCGCGTAAAGGACAGCCTTCAGCCAGCCCCCTATCATCTCGCCTGGCGCGAAGACGAGGAAGAAGCCTGGCAGGTAGATGAGCATGCTCAGAGGCCCTACCATGGTGTTGGCTATCATGACCTCACGGCTCAGCGCGCCGACGACAATGCCGATCGCAGCCGCAAAGAAAAGCGATAGCAGCAGGCTAATGGCCAGGTACGCGATGTCAGCCGGCGACACAAGTAACCCGAGGCTGAAAGCCTGAATCCCTCCAGCCATCAACACGGTTAGGTTACCCATGTAGAGGTATAGGTAACCGGCCAAGCCTGCTATTTGCAGTATTGTGCCGAGCAGGGATACCGAGAACATTCCGAGAAGCTTCGATATCAAAATTTCGGAGTTGGAGACCGGCAGTGTCAAAAGGGTTTCAAGCGTTCTCTCCTCGTTCTCAACGGCCATCGACGTAGCCGCCATCTGCATTACCACCAGCACTACGGTTACGAGTATTAGGGGGACGAGCATAACCGCCATCGTCAAACCCATCAGACTCCCGTAACCTCCCTGGAGCATGATACCCTTCGGTAGGAGGTAGACCGACTCACTTACATACACCGGCGACCTCAACATATCCGGGCTTAATCCCGTACCCTCCAGTAAGCGCTGCTCTACGTAAAGCTTCACGGCATCAATAGCGAAAGCGCCTTCCGCAGCGGAGAGGAATGTTACTTCGCGAACCACGGCCACAAACCTTACTCTAGGCCTCTCCCTGGCGGCCAAAGAGACCGCGAAGCCGGGCTCAATCACAAGAACCGCGGCAGCGTCCTTCTGGGCTGCCGCGCGGGCCAGCTCCTCGTCCGACGCCCCCTCCACCTCCGTTAGCGGGATATTCATGCTCGCTAACCAGTCGATCATCGTCCTAGACTCGCGGCTCTTGTCGAAGTCGGCGATCGCTATGGTTTTGACTCTCATAGTCTGCTCTGCAGCGTACCTCATGGGCACGGACATAACGACGCCCAGCACAGGCATAATCAAAGCTCCCACCAGGAATGGGATTATCACCCTTGGATCCCGTATAAGGTCGCGGAACTCCTTGACTGATAGTGCAGCGACCGCCGGGAAGTTTACCACTGCGAAGCACCCCCTACGAGCTTTAGGAAGAGGTCTTCGAGATCCTTAACTCCGTGCTTATTCAGCAGTTCGCTCACGTACCCTTGTTCCAAGATCAAACCCCTGTTAATCAAAGCGACGGTTGAGCACACCTTCTCAACCTCTGCCATGTTATGGCTCGACATAAGCACTGTTGTGCCGAGCGTCCGAGCGTACTGAAGTATTAGGTCTCGTATCTCCTTTGCGTTGACCACGTCAAGACCGGCTGTAGGCTCATCTAGTACCAGTACCTTGGGCTTCACCATTAAAGCTCTGGCAACCTGAATCCTCCTCTTCATACCCTTGCTGTAGTTTTTCATCCTATCGTGAGCCCTATCCCCCAGGTTCGCTATTTTCAGTCCGAGCTCCAGCGCCTCTTCGGCCTCCCTGCCCCTCCCAAAGTAAAGCCTAGCTACGAGCTCGAGGAACTCGTAACCGGTGATATTCCTGTAAGTCCCCGCATCCTCCGGTAGATAAGCCATCAACCTTCGAAGCTTAACGCTCCCGGGCTCCATGCCGAGAACTCTAACCTCGCCGCTAGTGGGAGGCAGCAATCCAGCTATGATCCTAAACGTGGTCGTCTTCCCGGCCCCGTTCGGCCCCACTAAGCCGAAAACCTCGCCCTCATCTACCGAGAAGCTTACGCTTTGCAACGCCCTGTAAGCACCGAAGTTTTTGGTCAGATTTTTAACCTCTACAACCGGCATAGCGTTAGCCCCGCTCTCGTGCCTTCAAAGAGGGCCCCTTGATTCCCTTATTAATATTGCCCGTGTCCATAGCGGTGCTCTAGAGCCCTTTGCTAGCGTGGTACAAGCCCTCTCCGCACTAAAATGTATGTAGGTGTGCTCATTGGTATATACCCCATATTAGTGCATGAAGATAAGGTAATTATTCAGTAACACCTTATGCTAAAAAGGTGTTACCGATGCTGGATCCGGATGAAGCTGTGAAGTTCCACGGGCACCCGGGACCCTTCTTAGCGTGGGGCTACCGCGCGGCTCTCCTAGCTGTGAAGAAGCTTGAACCTAAGGACCACAGGGACATGTTCTGCACGGCGATCGTCCCGTTACGACCGCCCTACAGCTGCATACTTGACGGAATTCAATCCGGCTCGCCGTGCACGCTCGGCAAACAGAACCTAAAGGTGGTGTCCGGAAGCGGGGTGACGGTAGTATTCAAGTCGAGCAGGGGGAAAATTCGCTTAAAGCCTGCACTCGACTTGGAGCAGATCCTCCGGGAGAAGGGTGAGAGGGCAGCCTACGAAGATGTTATCTCAAGAAAAGATAGCGAGCTTTTCATTTTAGAGGAAGAAAAATAGCTTTCCAAGTTACAGCTCGGCTTCGCTTTTCCAAAGCCCGTGTATGTTGCAGTACTCGAAAGCTATGAGCTTACCCCTTTTCTCTGCCTTAAAGGTGAAGAGGGCGATAGGCTCTGTGTAAATGCCGCTGGTATTCGGCCCCTTAGTTGACTCTCCGTGGGCGTTAAACTCTGCCCTCCCGATATTGTACGGGAAGGGCTCGCCTTCAGGCCAGAAAAGCAGCTCTATGAACCTTATATGGTGCTCCGTCGTATTAGGGTGCGGAATCTCCTTGCCTACGCTCACTTTAACAGTTACCATGTTATCTTTCCTTTCAATTACTTCTATAACGGGGACGTGTTTTTCTTTTTTCCAGTCCTCAGTTCTAAATAGTTCCGATGTCATAATATCGCTGTTGAAAAATAGCATATAAATCTTTCCTACTACCATGGTGAGAAAATACCATTATATGTATTAACTTTACCTCGTTTCCTGCCTGTGCACGAAGAAAACATGGGATAGTGCGATGAAGACGGCGATATAGGCCAACAGTACCACTGCGTCTATCCACCGTCTGGAGAATACATTTATTAGGCTCTCGTAGGCTTCTGTCCGCTCCCGTACATTGAATAGCGCGTTGGCTAGAGAGGTGTAGCGATCGTTCGGGGATATTAGTTGGAATCGGCTGTATATCAGCTGAAACCGAGAGTAGTACTCTCGGAGCTGCTCTGGCATCTGCCCTGGCCTGGTAGCGTTAAACGCCATAGCTGGAGGCGGTCCTAACATGTAGAATGCGACAAACGACGCTAGCATTGGTAGAAGGAAAGCGAAAAATATCCAAGCAGCAATGCTTACAACGAGGGCATGGCTTGATCGGCCTGCATTAACGGAGGCGAACAGTGCCATCGCATAGTAGGCTAAAGCGAGCAACGTTGCCGGTATGATGCTGAGCATCAACCTCAGCAAATCGTCAGCGGTCACATTCAATCCCTGTAGAACAACCGAGAGAGGTGTTGCCAGAGCCATAGATAACCCTATTGCTAAAACTATCAGTATTACCGCCGCTAAAACTTTCCCGTTCACCACATCGTCCCTGTAAATTGGTCTAGCGAGCAAAAGCCTGATCGTGCCTTTCTCACGCTCAGCTGCTATAGCGCTGAAGCCCAATGCTATGCCAAGCAGGGGGGCTACGTACGCCATCGTATTGACGACGGAAGACGAAAGCTGCATGATCGCCCGAGTTCGGCGGGTTAACACTATTGGCCCGCCAAAACCGCGCAGAGCGAAACCTACGGCGTAGGAACTTGCTAGGTATAGCAGCACGAAAAGTATGATGATTGCCCAGTACCTTACGCTTCTTAAGTTCTCTTTCAACTCTTTTCTAACTACTATAGCCAGCTTATCTTTCACTCCCAACCACCCCCCTGGTAATACTGGTACAACTCGTCCCACGAGGGGGGTAAGAAGCTCAGCGACCTAACTCTGAACCTGCCAGCCAATCTGGCTAGCTCACCGCCGATATCTCTCTTCGCCCTAACCCTCACTTTTTCGTTAACCAAGCTAACCTCCAAGATGCCGTCGAGCTGTTTGACCTCGTGAAGAAGGCGCTCAACTTCACCCGGAGCCGCGATCTCGTAGAGGAAACCCCTAGCCTCTATGTACGGCTTAGACAACTCGTCGAGACTGCCGTGGGCTACTAGCTTACCCCTTCGAATTAGGGCTGCGTGAGTGCAGATATGTCCGATTTCGTGTAGGAGGTGCGTGGATATGAGGACCGTTTTCCCGCTTTTAACAACTCTTTCCACCAGGTCCCTAAACATGGCGGTACCTTGGGGATCCAACCCCAATGTTGGCTCGTCTAGTACTAGCAAAAGCGGATCCTTCAACAAAGCCTGCGCTAGCGCAAGCCTTTGAGTCATACCCCTCGAAAAACCCTTCACTTTTGCATTCGCCCACTCGCTCAATCCGACCATCTCGAGAACCTCGAGTATTCTCCGCTTGAGCTCGTTTTTGGATATGCCGTCCAGCCTCCCGAGGAACTCGAGGTTTTCGTAAGCTGTCATGTGCTCGTAGAACCCGTAGTTCTCGGGGAGTAGGCCAAGCCGCTTTCTGATCTCCACCGATTCGCGCACACAGTCGAAACCCAGCACCCTAGCCGTTCCGCTCGTAGGGAGCTGTAGGCCCACCAGTATGGATATTAGAGTTGTTTTCCCACTACCGTTTGGGCCGAAAAGCCCAAAAACAACGCCTTTGGGAACTCTAATATCGACGCCGTCGAGTGCCTTAACCTCTCCGGATCTATCGCGGTAGATCTTAACAAGCCCTTCCGTTTCGATTACGTACTCCGCCACGGTTCTCACCTTCTGCCAAATCTCCTGAACGCCGCTGCCACAGCGACCGCCAGGACGGCGACTGCAGCTAAGGCTATGTAAGCTACGCTGCTCGCCGGCTTGACGTACACGTGCAAGTCCCGACGTAGCGCATCTATCTGATCGGCCTTGACCATGAAAGTTACGTAGTAGTCGCCGGTGTCAACAGTAGCATCTGCCGTTAAAGCTATGGTGAAGGTAGCGGTTTCACCCGGTTTCAGCAGAAGCACGTTGGTGGGGTTGACATCTGCTGAAAAGCCGCTAGGCGTGCTTACCAAGCTGAGAGCAACGTTGGTCAGCGAACTATAGCCGGTGTTCTTGATTTGAACGTTAAACACCCCGCTGGATCCGGGGTTCATCTCTAAGTAGAAACTTTGCGTTACGAAGCTGAGCTCGTACCTTCCGAGCACGCCTAAGCTGAGGGCCACCTCGTCGCTAGACCCCTTCGCGAGGGCTTCCAAAGTGAAAGTAGCTACGCTGGGCTCTGCCAACGGCGGTACGTTGACGGATAGAATTAGCTCGGAACTGCCTCCGGCCCCTAAGTAGATTTGAGATACCGCGTTGCCCTGAAGGTCGGTTACAGTCCACCTATAACCCTCTGGCAGCCCCCTCACGTTAAACCCTACTAGGCAGTCGGCGTCCCCTATGTTCTCTAGCCTGAACCTGAAGCTGCCACTCTTACCCGCGTACGTGTCTACGTGCGGGGCTAGGGGGGTTAAGCGAATCAGCGGTGAACCGCCTGTAACGACGACACTCAGCGTGAATGAGTCACGCAGCATGGGTTGAACGCCGTCCAGAGTCACGGTTACGGTGTAGGCCTTAGGCTGGGCTTCCCTGGGCACATTAATCTGCAAAGTGGCCTGGAGAACACTACCGGGCTGTAAGTACACTTCTCCGATCAGGCCACCCGTTGGGCTCGATACGCTGGCCTTCCAGTCACCAGGTACGTCGAGCAGTACCCTAGCCTTAATGCTCTCCTGCAGCGTGTTGGTTATAGTCAATGGTAACTGGATGACCGAGCCGGGTGCGCAGTGGATAGAGGTCAGTTGGGTGGAGAGCAGGTTTAGGCTGGTTTCCTTCACGGTTACATCTACGGTTTTCTCCCTCGGGACTGTCCCATTGAAGAGGATCCTTACGGTGCAGCTCGGAGGAGCTGTGAAAGGGGCCTTAATCTCTAGAGTTAGGCTCTGAGAGTCGCCCGGGTTTAACCTCAAGGCGTTTATTCGAAGACCTCCGGAGTGGAAGCTGACGTTCAAGCCGCACGAATCCACAACCGTTAAGGAAACCTCTTCCCGGGCTGAGCCCCTATTAACTATGGACACCGGCAAAAATACTGATTCTAACACGGGGATTTGAATAGAAGTTATCGGCATGGAAATCGCTATGCTGTAATCGAGCGTGATTTCGCCCACGCTTGCCGAGAGCATGTCCTTGCTAACAGTAATTGTGATGGCCTTCTCTACATAGCCCGGCTTAATGAATTTCAGCGTGTAGGTACTGCTAGCGTCCGTAGGTAGCTGCAAGTAGAAGCCGCCCTGCGCCGTGGTATAGGCCTGTGCCGCGACTAAGTTGCCTGAACCGTAAGCTACAACTTTAACCCCCGGAACAGGGCTTCCCTCAGGGTCTACGATGATGCCAGTGATCCCGACAACCATTTCGCCGAAAGCCCCTGGCAGCGGGGTTATTGCTAACAGTGGGATTATCAAGATCTTCCACATCCCTGTAGTTCTCATGAGGTTACATAAGTGATAGGATTTAAAGCGCTTATGAACCTGAAGTCCATTGCCTGGGCTTAAACCTCCACGCCAAAGGCCTCGGCGATGGCCTGCAGCCTTCTGAACTCCTTAAGAAACTCCCTACCCTTTTTCGTTAACCTGTACTTGACTTCGCGCTCCTCTTCGACCTTCACCAGCATACCTTTCCCTTCTAGCTCCTCCAGGTACCTTGCCAGCCTAGTGTAAGACAGGTTAGCTTCGAGCATAATCCTAGTTATGTTAGACTCGCCCCTCTCGACTGCTTGCAGAATATCCGCTAGTATCCTGAGCTTGGAGCGTCTCCTCATTGCGTGCCAACCACCTTGAATGCCAACACAAGCAGCGATAGCAAGCCTGCTAGGTGAAGGAGCTTGGATAACAGGAATAGCAGCTCGCTAAGCATTAGGATGGATGGGATGAGGACCATGTTCGATAGAAGCATTAGCAGGAAAGCGATGGGCGGTAGTAGGGCTATGCCTTTTTTGGAATAGGAGTACACCGCGAAGGAGTTTATCGTGATGAAGGTCAGAAGAACCATATTTGCGACGGATGTGAAGAAGAATAGCGGTCCCCATAAACTCCTAGGAAGAATCTGAACGAATATTTTTTCACCCGCTACAGTAGCCAAAGCAAGCCCGGAGGCCTTTCCGGCGATTTCCTTAGCGTATCCTAAGGCTATTAGGACCAAGGCTGCCGTCTCGCAGAGCTGGGAGAGCCCCCCGGCTACATGGACGAGGAAAAACTCAATCAAGAGTGGGGCTCTCGCCAGCACGGCTGCCAAAAGCAGGATCGATCGCACTAGCTCGCTCGCACCTAATATGGTGAAACCCAGGAAAAAGTAAGCGAAAAGCCTTGAGGAAGTAATGCGGTATGCTCTGAAGAGGTAGAGGCATAAAACCAGGAGTGCTGCAAGCCCTACAAGCTCCACTATCAGAAGGGGAAAAGCTACGTGAAGTACCCAAGGCGCCGGGGGTCTCCAAGGTTCTTGAGGCGGCACACCGAGCCGATTTCGCGGTGCTTTATAAGGCAACCTGCGACCTCGGTAATTTCTATATATTTATCTACCGAAACTCTTAAATATTGTAAAGAGAACTTTATAACATCACCATGAGGGTCAAAAAAAGTATCGGACTGCTTTTCGCGGCGACTCTAGTATGCCTATTGGCCGCGTATACTGTGCTGACTAAGCCGGAAATCAACATCGATGGCGACGTAAGCGACTGGGATGCAGCCGGCTTAGTGCCAGCGTACGTTGATGAAGTCGGTGACACCATGGCTTGGTCGAAGGACCCCTCCATTGTGGGGGTGGGCTCTACGGCGGAGCCGGAGCATATGGTCGAAGCTAACGACAAGTGTAGAGACTTGAAAGCAGTGTATTTCTATGCCGACGAAAACTACATCTACATCAGGCTCGACGTTGTCCAGCTCTACCCCGAGTGGTGCATAGTCAGCCGGAAATGCATCGGCGATCAGTGCGGCACGTACCCGAATGTAAGCGCGTACCATCTCTACTTCCACGTACCGGATAGCAAGATCTCTCCCCAGTCAGGCGCCGCGGCTGCCGCCGAAATGAGCTTCGGAACCTACGCTTGGCACTTCAACATACAGTTTGACGCTGGCTGCACCAACGTGGGCGACTACGGATCGCCGTGGTTGCAATGGCCCGACTGGTCCGGCGTATCTGTAAGCGGGGACATTGGGAGCTTTGCCATAGACCTTCAGCGTAGCGCCTTCGAGATGAGGATAAGCCGTGCCTTTCTAGAAGACAAACTGGGAACCAAGCTAGGCAAGGTCTATGTTTTTATCGCATCAGCGAAGCCGGGGGAGCCGACGGGGGCTTGGGGTACCTGGCCGCACGTTTTTGAACCGCAGAAGCCTGGCGATCCCGGTGAAGCTTTTGGTGCCTGCGACTGGGCCGACTACATACCGAACGACGCGTTTGACTGCTCGGCTGCCGCCCTTACCGGTAAACCGATAGAGGTTTATTTAGGTGTAGCGCCGCCTGAGCAGCCGCCGGCTGAGGAGCGGCCCGCTGAGGTCTTCCCGGCATGGATCGTAGCCGCTGCCGTGGTGGTAGTAGTGGTGGCATTGGCAGCTATTGTGCTGTTAAGGCGTAGAAAAGCAGCTAAGAAATGAAAGAATAAATTTTAAAGTAATACTTTTTTTCAAACTTTTTTACAATATATTAGCCTGAGGCTATAGAGAGCTAGACCTTTCCGCGGAGATCTCCTCTTCAAGCCAGGTCAAAATTACCTGCATCCTCTGCTCCAGCTTTTCCGCTATCCTCCTGGAGCACTCGTAGTGCAGCAGTCCTTTTAGCCTGAACAGCTTCTCGTTGAAGTGGGATATTGTCTCCTCTAGGCTTCGCCCCCTCTCCCAGCCGTAGTAGAAAGCCCTTAGGAAACCCACTACGCCTAAGGCGTCGAGCTTGTCAGCGTCGCTTAGGATCATCGCTTCCGTGCTTTTTGCATCCACCTTCTTCAGCTTGGCGTAGCTGAAGCTGTGGTATTCGATAGCGTTGACCACCAGCTCCAGGAAGTCGGGGCTTATCTTGAACTCCTCTAGGAAAGCCTTCGCTATTAAGGCCGAGTAGTAGGCGTGCGGTTCCCCCAAAGCCCTGCCCACGTCGTGGAGGTATACGGAGAGCTCCAGCAGAAACTCATCCACGCTCTCAACCTCGCTCGCGATTAAGCGCGCGTAGCGTAGAACCCTTTTCACATGGGGGTAGCCGTGGCTGAAATCCTCGCCCAGTACCGACTTAGCCAAATCCCTTGAGGCGTTGAGAACCGAGTCCTTTGCCGCCACGGGCTCCTGCGGGTGCACTGCCGGATAACTTTTCCGGACGGCTGCTTCCTGGCAGAGGCTCCAGTGCGTTTAAGCGCCCCCACCTTAGCGCGCAACCCTACCTTCGGCCGCATGCCGGGCAGCCAGGCCTTCTCTCCGCTTCGAACACTTCGACGGTGTTTGAGAACCCGTCGTAGACCAGTAACTTACCCGTAAGCGGTTTCCCGTAGCCTGTAATCAGCTTTAGCGTTTCAAGGGCTTCAGCTGCGCCGAGGATGCCGGGTACAGGAGCTATTACTGGAGCGGGGGCCCTGTCCAGTGGGTTTTTGAAAATGCACCTTAGGCACGGGGCTCCGGGTGCCACTACAGTTAAGTGTCCCTGCATACCTTCAACTGCTGCGTGAACAAGGGGTTTGCCGAGTTTCACGCATAAGTCATTTAGCGCTAGCCTGCTTTTCCAGTTATCTAGGCAGTCAACCACGACAGTGGCTGCTCTCACAAGCTCCCTCATCTTGGGGGTGGGCTTAAAGCTGGCTTTCACGCGCTCGATTTCAACCCCGGGGTTCAGCTCGCGTAGCTTCTCCACGGCTGAGTCCACCTTCATCCTGCCGATATCCCTCGTCCAGTGAAGCACCTGCCTGTTAAGGTCGCTGAGCGACACGCTATCGCTGTCCACTAGTACCAGCTTGCCGACGCCGGCGGCTGCCAGATACAGTGCAACCGCAGATCCCAAGCCTCCGAGCCCTACGACGAGAACCGTTGAAGACGCCAGCTTCTCCTGGGATTCGAGACCCCAGAGGGAAATTTGCCTTGCGTAGCGCTGCAGAGCATCTGAAAGACCCCTCAACCTCGCACCTGAGTTAAAGGCGCCCAGAAGAACTTAACTATAACGGTAGTGGGCCTTAGAAAGTCGCTAGGATCCAAGCGCAGACTGAAACCAGCAGGACGCCGGCTGCCAGCTCCATAACCGCCAGTGCTCTCTCGTTACGCAGTTCCTTCAGCCTTCTGGCTTTAACCTTGAGGAGCGAAACGCCAGCAGCTAGAGCTGCCAGCGGCGCGACGAATATCAAGTTGTAGATTGCTAAAAGCAGGTACCTCAGCGCGGAAGCCGGGATTCTCGATAAAATTCCAGCGAACACTATGTAAGGCCCGCTAGAGCAGGGTAAAAGGGTAAAGCTGCAGAGCGCCCCCAAGCCAGCCGCTCCAAGGGGGCCGGCGACCTTGGAGAGAGCGCTCTCCGTAACTTTCTTCAGTTTCTCTGGGACAGGCGACTTAAAACCGCCCTTCAGATTCACAGCTATGGAGTAGATTCCTGCAGCTAAGCCTAGCGCAGCTAGCGCTTTTATAAACCAGGCGGGTAGCATGGCTGTAACGGCGACTAAGCCTACACCGAGAAGATAATAGCATGTAAAAACTGCCGCTATAAACGCTAAAGCCGATATCAACATTTTCCGCGTCCCGCCTAACACGAGTATCGTCGCGAGAAGCGCGGTGTAAACAGCAAAGGTGCAGGGGTTTACGCTATCCGAGGCTGCTAGAGGGATGAGTATTGAAAGAGCCTCGGCCAGTGAAAGGTGCCGCTGAGCCAGAGCTTCGCGCGAACCCGCTTCCCCTGGTGCTTCAATGATTGAAGCGTTGCCCAGCCTAGCGCCTACGATCATCTGAGCACGCGCTATCACCGTCTCGTTCATTATTTCTACCGTGCCTGAGCTATACCATACCTTCAAGCCAGGGACCCTAGCTGCCAGATCTACGATGTGCATCAGCTGGCTTGCGTTGCGGTAGCCAACGACCGCACCTTTAACGCTGCCGTCGATTGCTATGACGAGCAGTGGAACGTAGTAATCCCCTTCAAGGTCGCGCAGGCCCAGAGCTTCGTACAAGGCTATGTACTCGAGGACATTTGTCTCGTTACCAATCAACTCCACGTAAACAAAGCAGAGCTTACCCTCCCTCCACAAGCCCTCAAGCACAGCCTTCTGCTCAACGCAGTGAGGGCAGCCGACCGTCCCGTACTCGACTATAACCACTTGCTGTGGAAGCGCGGCGATAGCGTACAATGGAACGGTTATAAGCAGCGCTGCGAGCGTTATCCTCCGGGCTACGGTTGAATACATCGAGAGTAAGGAGCGCGCCTGGTATTTAAGTGTGCACGCTGTCATGCGTTAATCCCTTAAAGAGCTAAGAGAAGGTAGACGCTAACAGACGTGAGAAGAATGCCCGAGAGCAGCTGTAAGGCCCTCGCGATCCCCGGCCCGCTGAGCTTCCCCACGTTCTCTACAGCCGACTCCGTTAAAACCAGCACTAGAGCGGCTCCCATCAAGGGGAGCACTACTACGGCATTGTAGAGCAGCAGGAGAACGTACCTAACTTGAGGGGTAGAAAGGCGGGAAAGGATGGTTGTGAAAACTATATACGGCGCGCCTGAGCATGGGAAGAACGCCAGCCCGAATAGTGCGCCTAATCCAGCAGCCCCCAAGGGGCCGGCAACCCCGTAAATCGCGCTTGCCGCTAGATCCTGCGGTACTTCTAACAGCCTTCTCAACGCTCCGGGTAAAGGCAGCCTAGCCCCCGGCCTCAGACTTTTAGCCGCAGAGTAGGCTCCCAGCGCCACGCCGAGCGCTGAAAACACTTTCACCAAAATCCTGGGGGAGAATGACGTCGCCGTTACTAAACCTATGCCGACCAAGTAGTAGCACGCGAATACACCGGCTGTAAAAGCGAGCGCGACGGCGAGCGCTTTCCTCCTCCCGCCCACCAACACTGCCGCGATCAACGCAGCGTAAAGGGTGAAGGTGCAGGGGTTTATGCCGCTGGCGATAGCGAGCGGTACCAGAAGTGTCAGAGCCTGCTGCAAAGCTAGCGGTGGAAGAAAAACAGAGGGGGGAACGCCCCTAAGCCTGGAGTCGACGGTTCGCTGAACCTCGGATACTATTGTGCTGTTCACCACCTCTCTAACACCTGAACCTGTAACGACCAGTATACCGGTGGATTTTGCCGCGTTCTCAGCTACATTGAGAAGCTGGGTGGAGTCATGGTAGCCGACGAGCGCCGCTTTGACTTTGCCGTCTACAAGGAGCACGAGGAAGGGTACGCGCAAATCGCTGCCCACCAGTGCGCTGTATAGGGTTGCGTACTCGAGGGCGTTTGTCTCGTTACCCATCAACTCCACGTAAACAAAGCAGAGCTTACCCTCCCTCCACAAGCTCTCAAGCACAGTTTTTTGGGCTGCGCAGTAGGGGCAGCCAGCTGTCCCGTACTCGATGACTATCAACCCCTGGGGAAGGGAAACGCCTACCAGCAAAGCTATGTGCGCTAGGGCTATCATCAAAAGCACGAGGGGGATCCGACTAGAACCCATCGAGTTAGCACCCTTCACTCCATTATAAGCTTCGCGCTGTTAACGGTGCAGGATGCGTTGAAAGCTGCTGCCAGCATAAGCCAGATGCGTGCCATCACACGAAATCCCCGGATCGGAGAGCTCCGAGAAGCCCTCTCTGCAGGATGCGAAGGTCAGCCCATGGCGATGGGCTTCTTCGCGGACAATTTTCAAAGCCCTAAAGCGGTACGACCTATCCGCGTAAAGGTAGCCGTGAATCCGTTCACCGCGCTCAAAGTAAAAATCCCTGATCTTGGGAATCACTTCAGGAAACGCTTCGATAACCCTTCGCAAGTTATCCGGCTTAACCTTATACACGCTGCTGACCACGTGGCTAGCCCCGGCCGCCGCGGCCTCTTCGATGACGCCTTTTACGGATTCGGGGGAGTCAGTAAGACCCGGTATTAGGGGGTCGAGTCTCAAGACAACTGGTACACCAGCCCGCGATAACTTAGCAATGGCGTCGAGCCTACGCCTAGGTGGCGGCGCCCCCGGCTCAAGCCTCGCGGCTAAGCTTCCATCCAGCGTCGTTAAAGTGATCGAGACAACGCTGAACCCTTTCTTCAGCAAACCGATATCCCTTACCACCAAGTCGGATTTAGTGACAATCTCAACTACGTACTTCCCCGCGATGACCTCCAGGAGTCGGCGCGTATGCAGGTACTCGAGCTCGCACGGCTGGTACGGGTCGCTGCTGCTCGACATGTTGATGATCGAGAACGGGGGTAGACGCTTCAAGTCGTTAAGCGAGCGTTTTAGGAAATCCTCCTTAGGCCTAGGCTGGAAGAAGTTACGTATATAGCTCGACGCGTAGCAGTAGAGGCACGCGTGACCGCAGCCTGTGTAAGGGTTTACCGTGTACTTGAAGGGGCAGGTGCACAGGCTGCCCTCTCGCCACGGGTCGAAAGGCCGAACGTAGCCCACTGGTGGATAGGGAGGCATACGCTCTTAAACCTAAGCCGGTACGCGTTCACGTGATCTCCCTGCTCGAGCTCCCCGAACCCTTTAAGTGTGAGATATTGGGGAGGAGGAACAGGTTTGTCGTCGAAGTGTTAGTGGAGGGGGAGCCCGCCCTAGCGCACATCAACAACACGGGTAGGCTCGCCGACCTCCTAACCCACGGCAGGAGGGGCTACTGCTTGCCCAAGCGCGGGGGAGTTACCAAGTTTAAGCTGATCGCTGTGGAGGACCGCGGGGGAGCGGCTTTGATTGATACCTACCTCCAAATGCAAGCTTTCGAAAGCGCTTTGAACCGGAAGTTCATCCCGTGGGCTCCCTGCCTGATTGTAACCAGGGCGCCGAGGCTTGGCTCCTCGAGGCTCGACTACCTACTCGAGTGCGAGTCCCACCGCGTGCTCGCTGAGGTGAAAAGCGCTGTTCTGCGGGAAGGCTTCTACGCCATGTACCCTGATTGCCCGACGCTACGCGGGAGGCGGCACCTAAGCGAGATTGCCGAGTACGCTAGGAGAGGCGGGAAGGTGCTCATCGTGTTTATAGCCGCTCTGCCGGACGTGAAGGCGTTCAAGCCGTACGAGGGGGGAGACCCGGAGATACCCCGCCTCCTCGCCACAGCCGTTGAAGCGGGGGCAGCTGTAAAGGCGCTCTCCATGCACTACGAACCCAGCACTTCACGCATCCTCCTCGACAACCCCGACCTCCCGGTTCTCATCTAGCTCTCCGACCGCTTATGCCTGTGCACACGCTTCTCATCAACTATGTGGACAATCTCCCAGCCGTTAGCCAGCAGCCTATCGGCAATGAACCTTCGGTGGCACTTAAACCACAGCTTCTCGCTACACACGATAACTGACCTCTTCTCCCGCGCGAGCTCCACGAGCAAAGCTAAGCCGCGCTCGAACTCGCCTGTTCGCATGTAGCTTTCGTAACCCCCCTTCCTGTATCCGCCGAGCAGCTCCCCGAGCCAAACATAACCGATCCCCTCCCTCTTCAAAGCTTCCTCTAGAACCTCCCTGTTGAAGTGCTGGAGCTTCGATGACTTAGGCCATCTCCGAACATCTACAACCAGCTCTACGCCGTACTGTTTAAGCAACCCGACGAACTCCTTAAGCGACCTGTTGCTGTGCCCCAGCGTGTAAACTCTGCCGCTCATACAGCTTCTGCGCGAGTTGCTAGGCGCACACCGGAATAAAACCGTTGAGGACGAAACTCGGAGCCGGTTAGAGCTCGCCAGCCCGCGGGCAGTCGCTCGGCCAGGTAGGGGCCGCTGGGTGCGGTCTTGCTGCTCAAATCTACTTCTTAGGGATGTCTATAACCGCCGCTCTCGCTACCCTGGCGATGTCGCCGGGCGAGACGCGCAGAAGGTGCTTATCATCACCTCCTCCGGTGTAGACGTACTCCAACTCAAGCAACTCCCTATCCAGGTAAACCGGAATTTCTCTCGCATGAGCTAAGGGAGGCACCCCACCCGGAGCGTAGCCTGTTATTTCAACCACTTCGCTCGCGGTAGCTAGCCTAAGCTTACCCAAGCCCAGGAGCCGCGCAAGCTCAGCCTGGTTGACACGTCTATCGGCGCGTACAACGACTAGAATCGGGCGCCCAGCATCAGCCAGCATCACTAAAGTCTTAGCTATCAAGTTCAAACCGATGTTGAGGCTCTCCGCAGCTTCTAGGGAAGTAGCAGCCCTAGGCACCTCGACTAGCTCGTACCTTACTCCGCGGTTATCCAGAAAAGCGGCCAGATCGCTCGGTCCTAGCATTGACGGCTTAAGGTGGGGTAGGATAAAAGCCATTCGGAGCGGTGAAAACCGGCGCCGCTTACTTATCATGATTATGTTAAATAACCTCTTTTTCAAGGATATACATTATTTATGATTGTCCCGTAATTACCAAATCTAAGATAAGAAATATAAGCCGGTATTTGTCGATCCCCCGTGGGCGAAAAAGCTGCGAAAACCACGGGTTCGCCTAAAGCGCTATACGTCTTCGTCGTGATCATCGGGTTACTCCTCATCGCCGGGCTGGTCTACGCCTTCTGGCTAGCCTTAAGGGCCAACCCCGCGAACCCTTGGGAGTCATTCGCAATATCGCAGGCTTTCCTAGAATTTCGCGATATCATCCTCTTTGTCGGAGCAGTGCTCTGGCTTTTCGGAACCTTGCTCTTCGCTCTGGAGTTAGCCGGCTTCACTATCACTAAGAGAGGAATTTCCAGGAATAGAATGGGGGTGTCTAGTTGGGGGGTTATCGATGTAGCGCTGGCAGCTCTGAGCGCCGCCGTATACGGTGGCTTGCTTGCGGCAACTACCCCGATCGTAATAGTTCCCGGCTTTACCTGGCTAAGACCGGCTAACTCGCTGGCTCCGCTTTTCGGCATGTTTTTTGGAATCCCCGGCTGCTTAGGCGTAGCTTTCGGGAACCTCATCGCTGACATCGTTGGTGGCTACTTCGGCGTAGGTTCATTCGGCGGTTTCATCGGCAATTTCCTCATCGCTTACCTGCCCTACAAGATGGTTAAAGATCACAGTTTCGCGAGCACCTCCTCAATAGGCGAATTCTACCTGTGGGGCGTAATTGTCCAAGCTTTCTACAGCGCTATCTACATCTGCTGGTGGTTGGACGTAGCCGAAGGGGTAATAGGTCTACCGGTTTTCCTTACCTGGGGAATAATAGCACCAATGATACTTCTGAACAATATTACCGTTAACGCGGTGCTGTCGCCGCTACTCGGAAGAGTGCTATTCCCCATGGTGAAAGGCAGGGGGTTGTACTGGAGAGACAGGGTAAGGGCCACTCTAAGCTAAAGTTTAGCCGGTTTATTTTTCCCCATCCGGTGGCTGAAAATGCTTACAGGCTTATATGTCCCTAAGGATACTCTTTTCCACAGGCTTGATCCACGGGTTAAGCTTCTGTGGACCTTCCTGGTGCTGGTGGCTTCGATAGCGACGCAGTTTAACTGCATTAAAGGAGCGCCCGTTTTCCTATCTGTTGTTGTAGCTCTTGCGCTCTCCGGAATTGGCGCGGGGTTCGCCGCGCTCCTAATATTTAACATGTCAGCGTTTTTAATTGCCGTTATCCTAGTGTGGGCTGGAATGTACAGCTCGCACGGTGTACCCGTTCTTGAGCTGGGCGTGTTTAGGCTCACCGATGTGGGGGTCTCGGTCGCGCTGGGCAAGTTTTTCCTCATAATTTGCCCCGTGCTCGCGTTTGCTGTATTCTTCACTTCGACTAAACCATACCATGTGATGTGGACTCTGGATAAGCTGGGACTGCCGCATAAGCTCTCCCTAGCTTTTACCATCTCCTTAAGCATGCTTCCATCCATAGTCAAGTCCACTAGAGAGGTGATCGAGGTGCAGAAAACCCGCGGTTTAGCGCTAGATAGGGGTTGGCCGCTAGAGCGTCTCAGGAAGCACATTCCAATAATCGTTCCCCTCATAGCTAGGCTTCTCAGCGACGTATGGGATCTTAGCATGGTGCTTGCCTCAAGGTACGCCGGTTACGGGAGGAGGACCTACGTTTTCGAACCCAAGTGGAGTAGAGGGGACAGCGCGTTTCTGCTCCTCTCACTGCTCTTCTACGGGGGTGTAGCTCTATGGGGGGTCTTTCCGTACGCTTAAGGGACTTGTACGCTAGGTACTCTGTATCCGCAGACTGGGTACTGAAGGGTATCTCATTGGAAGTCAGGGAGGGGGAAATGCTGGTGGTAATGGGGCCGAGCGGTTGCGGTAAAAGCACGTTGCTTTACATTGTGGCTGGTTTGCTTCCGTGGGTTATACCGGGGGTGGTAAAAGGTGAGGCCTCGGTTGGGGGTATCGATGTTGCCAAAGAGGGGTACAGAGGGTTGGTAGGCCGGGTGGGCATCGTGTTCCAAAACCCAGAGATGCAGGTTATAGCCCAGTCGGTTTACGAGGAGCTCGCGATGGTACCGGAGAACCTAGGGTTACCAAAAAACGAGGTTATCGAAAGAGTTGAATGGGTTGTTAACGCGCTGGATCTGGGTAAGTATCTGGCTAAGAACCCGCAATCCCTCTCCGGAGGGGAAAAGCAGCTGCTGGCTATAGCCAGCGTTTTAACAATGAGGCCTAAAGTACTGCTTCTGGACGAGCCGACTTCCATGCTGGATCATAGAGGGACCCGGCTAGTGTTGGACACGATATCTCTTCTGAAGAGGGAGTACGGTTTAACGATAATGGCGGCCGAGCACCGAGTTGAGTGGGCTGTTGAAGTCGCGGACCGCATCTTGGTCATGCATGATGGCAGGGTGATGTTGGAGGGGGAGCCGGAAGAACTCTTCAGTAGAGTCGAGGAGGTCGAAAAGTACGGTGTAAGACCCCCTGGAGCTAGCGAAGTAGCTTACGAGTTAAGAAGAGCTGGGGTAAAGACACCCATTCCAGTGCGACTGCGCGATGCGCTACGGGTGTACGGCCTATGATAGAGTTCGAAAACGTGAGCTACACTTACCCAGGCGGCCCAACAGCAGTAAAGGAGGTCACGTTGAAAATCGGAAAGGGGGAAAGCATCGGTATAGTAGGCCACAGCGGCGCTGGTAAAACCACCTTGGCCAAGCTCGCCGCGGGGATGCTTAAGCCCAGCAGAGGTAGGGTGCTCATAGACGGCCTCGATACGAGGGACATTCCAGTCTCAGAGTTAGCCAGGAGAGTAGGCTACGTGTACCAGAACCCCGAAATGATGCTTTTCTCCTCCACAATCCGTGACGAAGTAGCTTTCGCTTTGAAGAACTTCGGATACGAGGGAAAAGAGGTAGAGGGAAGAGTGATACAAGCACTTAAAAGTGTCGACCTCAATAAACCGCTGGAATCCTCGCCGCACACGCTCAGCTTTGGCGAAAAACACAGGCTGGCAATAGCGTGCGTCCTAGCCTTAGAGCCCGAGGTTATTATACTGGACGAGCCGACAACGGGCCTAGACTACGCGAGGTGCGTAGCATTGTTTAACACGCTTACAAAGCTGAACAGTCAGGGGAGCTCTATCGTCGTTATATCTCACGATACGGATCTCCTCGCCCGTTTCACCAAAAGGATCCTAGTTCTCGAAAAGGGATCCATAGTGCGAGACGGCCCCTCTAAGGAGGTGCTCCGAGATATCGATTTCTTAACCGAGCATGGCTTCGTGCCAACCCAACTCCAGATACTGGCCTCTAGAGTGGGGAAGTGCGCCCCCACACCGGAGGAAGTTGCTAAAGCAATTATGTACTGTAAACCCGTTCAGCAACGTTAACTGGGGAATCTGTGATGCTTTTTCATCAATCCCTGCCCTTTGCAAATAACCCGCCAGCGACCCGCCTAGGAAGACTTGCTGACTCGCACGGGAGGTGAGGACGGAGCTGCGGAAAGCACCCCTATCTTTATCCCGCGCTCAATATGTGCAAAGGGTTGGAGCGACGAGGGCCAGGTCTCGCTTACCAAACTTTCCCCTTGACATCGGGTTTCGGCTTTACAAACTGGCTGGGCAGGTTAACGGATTTGGAAGCCAGCCACATACACCCGAACCGAGGGCGAGGCTACTGTAAATCGAGGATTCACGCTTGAGTTTGCTCGCCCCTCAGTTTACCGCTGAAAACGCGCGGCCCTAACCTGACTGCTGGGCTGGAGCCTCGCGAATTGGGTAGAAAGCGAGCGCTAACCTGGCCCCGACCCGGAGGATGGCAGAGTTTTTAATGATCTGCCGGGCTTGAGGAGGCCTAAGGAGTTTAAAGGGTTAAACCCTTTTTACGTAACCTTTAAGCCGATACCCCAGTCAGCGTGCGCGTGGTCGCGCAACCCCGCAAAAGCCAGGCGATAGCCTTCACCGCAATTATGTCTGCATCCGCGTTGATCATCTCGTCGCTGAGGGTGGAGCTGCCCTTCTACCCCCTGACGTTCCTCAAGTTCGACTTCGCGGAGATCCCTTCGCTGATAACCTTCATGCTGGTTGGCCCGAAGTGGAGCTACTTTTGCGCACTGCTGCACTACTTCGGTCTGCTCTCGAGAGGAGGCGATCCCCTAGGGCCGACTATGAAGTTCACTGCGGTTTTATCCATGCTGCTCGGCATGCACTACGGTCTACGGTTGAAATCCACCAAGCTTTGGCCAACTCTCCTCCTAGGCATGAGCTCGAGGTCTTTAGCTATGGCCCTGGCCAACTACGTCGTGCTGGGATTCCTTTTCCCGAGCTGGCTTGACTACTCCAAGTTTCTGCTGAACGCCGCCGGCATAAGGGTTGGCGGGTGGGCGGATGTAATGGCGCTAACCCTGGTTCTGGTGACCGCTTACAACTGTACCCACACGCTCTTCTCCTTCATCCCAGCTAAGTTGATAGTCAGCCAAGTAGAGGGTAGGCTTCAAGCGGCTAAATGCGCAGGAAGATCTATCTAGCTTCGCCTGCCTGCACTACGACGCTAACAGCTCTCTTTTTCCGCCATCGCGAGTACTCGTAAGCTACGACGAAGACCACGAACACGAGCGCTACCGCGAGAGCGATAATCCCCACGAACTCCGCTGAGGAAACAGGATAGCCCCCTATGACGATGAACACGTCCAAGGGGATTTTTACTTCAAGGTAGTCTTTTAGCTCCACGCTTCTCTCCGCAACCGCCCCGCCGTACTCGACCCTTAGCACATAGCTCGCTGAGGGGAGGAGGGTCCGGTAAACCCCTGACTCATCAGTCGAACCGGATTCCACCTCCATGTCCCCGTAAAGTACTTTTACGAGAGCCCCTGGCAACCCCTGGCCCCTGGACCCGGTTACAGTTACTACAATGCGGCCTATACCCTTAACGGTGATACTCCTATTTCCAGGGGTAGTTACGCACTCGTAGTTCACGGGGACGTTCTTCCAGCTAACTACTCTAACCCTTAAAATCCCCAGTGGAACTTCCGTTACAGTTACCGTCCCGTCAGGTCCGGCGGTGAGCCTCAGCCTGGTGCCGTCGAGCTTCTCCACCTCCACTACCGCCCCGCTTAGGGGGGCACCCCCACCGGTTAGCGCCACCGGCTGCGCCGCTGCCCATGAGGCGAGCATAAGTATCGCTAGCAGCGCCAGCCCCTCGAACCCGGGTTTTCGACCCACAATGATAGGTCACATAAGGCCTTTTGAGGTTAACTCTCCGAGTCGAAGGATCCCTACTACACATGGGTATACATCCTCCGATAGGGCAACGACGTACGCGGCAGCGCGCGACATCGAGGCCAGGGCCTCGTAAACCTCCGGTAAATGCTCCTTGATATCGTAGTCCTCGACAGCCGGCAAGTACATGCGTCCCTCACTAACTTTTACAATCAAAGCCATCGCTGCACCGGCTCTCACCACAACATCCCTGGCTCTCACTACGTTCTTCACGTCGCCAGCTAAGGCGGCTACAACGCCCAGTAGCCGTTCCCCCCATGCGTCGACCTCCCCAAGAACGCTGGCATCCACTATGCCGCGCTCACGCAGCATCGTGGTTAAGGCTTCGCGCCCCTTCGCGCTAATTCGCGCACCCCCTCTGTAAACCTCGATTAAGCCCTCCTTTTTCAGCTCTTCGTAGAGGCCCTTGAGCACGCCTTCCCCGACCCCCAGCTCCTTGCATAGGGTGTACCTCCCCTTAATCCCGCCGCGCAGTGCTAAGAGAGCAGCTATCTTCAGCTCGTCGCGGTGCACTTCAAGCCGCACTAGAATTTCCAGTGCTCGTATATCCACTTAACGGTGGACCCGTCGGGCAGTTCGTACTGGTCGGAGGCTACAGGACCTAGGATCCAAGCACCTTTCTCTCTATCGTAGATGTACCAAAGCCACGAGTAACCCTCATTGGGGGCGATTTTCTTCTCCGCCACGCCGTCGATCGACGCCACGTAAGCCCCCCAGGAGCCGTATGTGTATTCGACACGGTTAGCGACTAGAAGCAGCGCCTTCAGTACGGTCGCCCCTTTAGGCAAGGGGGTCGAGTTAAACCACCTAACCGTGCCATTGCCGTAATCTATACCTACGTTTACGATAACTACGCGCGCCCTCAGATCCCGCAACTCCGACTCAGCTGCGCCCAGCGCGGCGGAAAGGCTGGAGATGTCGGAAGCCAGCCTCTCAGCTCTTAAGTAGTTATAGGCCGCCAAGCTGCTAGCGGAGACAGCCCATACAAGCAGCACTACCATTAAAACCCTTTCAAGCAAGCTTGGACCAGGCCGGTTAGCCGAAACACGTGCCATAATGGTAGGAATTTCTTCCTACATATTAATTTTTCTCATATTCTGGTAGCTTGAAGACAGGGGACACTCGAGCTCAGCAGGAAGAGATGGGATGCCCCGCGCAGCGACTAGCCCGGTATTTGAAATGCCCGCGCCGGGTTCGCAACGAGCAGCTTTTGCACCAAGCTGCGGCTGAAACCTTTTTCGATAAGCATAGGAACAAACTCCCTTACTAAAAAAGAGTAACTCCTTATGATCCCGCCTTTAGGTTGGCCAACGTTGTACCAGCCGGCGTCCTGTGATAGGAGGAGCTGATCCTCGAAACCGCTGCTAACTGCGAGGTCGAGTAACCGGAGGGTTCTCTGGACAGTATCTCTGCTGATTCCGTCGTAAGATGCCCAAGCGCCCAGTTGGAAAATTTCTAGATGGTAACCCCAATCGCCGATAGCATCGCTGTGGGCTACGATCACCTTGTTGGCGTCGAGCCCCTCCTCCTCCGCGATCCTGAGCAATTCAACGGCGGCTACCCCGTCCGCTGTGTGGCAGACTACGGCTGCACCTGTGGACAAGCTACACCTGGATGCCGCCCGCACTATTTTCTCCTGCACCGGGACTATATGGCCTGGATTAACAGCGATTTTTATGAAACCAGCCTTGACAGGGAGCCTCTCCACGGCACCCGTTCGGGCTCTAGCTATTTCATCCTCCACCCCCTCTTCTACCTCGAGTGCCCAGATCTCAGCTAGCTGATCGGCGCTGTACTCGAAAGCGTACCTCGGTAAAAAGGGCTCCTTATACAGACCGGTGTTTGTTAGGATGTGAATCCCGGTGGCTTTCGACAACTCCGATAGCAGCAGAGGATCCCGCCCGATAAAAGCGGGAGTGCAGTCTACAAACCCGCTTACGCCTAGTTGCCTAATTTCCACCAAGTAGGGAAGCATAACCTCGAAAACCTCGCTTCGACTGTACCTCGATCTGTCAATCTTATCTGCGCCGATGAAGTCGCAGATCACATGCTCGTGAGTTAGAGCCATACCGAACTTATCGGGTGCGATATCACCAAGGACTGTTCTGATTACACCCATGTGTCCGCACCCCTTCCCCACTTTTTAATTTTAACCGACTAGTAGAACCCTTCCTATCACGCGCACGCGCCCCGAGCGTTGAGTCAGCAGCGTATGGTTGGGTAACGAACAGGGGAAAACCATGTGCGCTGCTCAAGCGCGAATTGGAACTCTACTCTGGGAAAAGCGGTTTTACACCCTTTTCACGGAAGTAGTCTATGACCTCCGCCTGCTCCTTTTCGCTAAGCCTCCTGAATCTTTCCCCGGCGCTTATTACCCTAGGCCACAATCTCACTTCGGAGGCCATCGAGTAGGTGGCAACGGCTTCCTGAGAAAGAGTGAACCAAACAGCTCTATCGATATCCGCCTGCTCCTCCAGCGGCTCGTACCAAGTCGTGAACTGCCTATCGCCAATCAACCTCCGTTCACCGGGCCACCTCCCCTTCGCGATGGCTTTAATCGCGATTACCCCGACGTCCCTGTCTGCAGCAACTTTAAGCACAGGTCGAAAGTCGTTCTCCGGTGCAGGGTGCACCATGCTTGCCACGTTAACAGGTATGAGGATGGTGTCGAAGTCGAAGCGGTTAAGGGCCCTAAGTACAATCCTCATGTCGTTGTGGACCGTGATCCCTATGAACTTGATGAGCCCCTGATCCCTCGCTTCGATGAAAGCCTCCAACGCGCCCCCCTTCTCGAAAATCCTGTCGAGCTCCTCCAACGAACTAACAGCGTGAAACTGGTAGATGTCGAAGTTTTTAACGCCGAGCCGGGCGAGCGACTGCTTTAACTCTCTCCAGGCACCCTCCTTCGTCCTCTCCATGGTCTTCTCGGCGACTACGAGCTTATCCCTGTACTTGCTTATCAGCGGGCCAAGCCTAGCTTCAGCTTCGCCGTAGCTCGGCGCGATGTCGACCATGTTTAAGCCTCTCTCGACCGCCATCTCGAAGGCTTTGGTGCCTTCCCCCGCAGAGGGGGTAAAGCCAGGCCCCGCTCCGCCGATCGTCAGAATCGTAACCTGGTACCCAGTTCTCCCCAGAGCCCTCTTTTCCACGCCGTTGCCCCCTGCAACAGCCATATTAGCCTTTCGATAGCATAGTTGCACGATGTTGATACCCGGGGAAGCAACTTCCGGCCCTCGTCGCCGCTTGGGGCCTTCCTCCTCACCCTCGCACTGCGCTACCCAATAGCGCGCCGTTTCCGAGAGAAAAGTAGGCGATCGTAGAAGTGATACGTGACTAAAAAATACAGGTCTACAGCGCTGGTGCAACCCTTTATGTTTACAGGTATTTTTGACAGTTATAACAGTACCAGCGCTGGTACTGAGGTATCCAAGTAGCTGGCTGACCGCACGTGGGACATATTACCTGCTCTTTTTCACGTTTAATAAAGGGTAGTTTCAAGCCAGCCTTAGATGGGGTGGGTTGGGAAAACGGCGTAGTGACAGGAGGGCCCGGGGGCGCAGTAGGTTTAGGAACTTCTACGGCTTCCTTCAGCAGAATTATGTCCTTAGCCGCGGAAACGTTGCTCCAAGGTATATCTACGGTGGTTCCAGCAGCAGTAGCGACGATGAGTGAGATTTGGCTTTCCCCTATCGCGAGCCCTATATCCACAACGTCGCCAACAAAGCTCCCGTCAGGGTTGTAAACTTTCTTGCCGATTAACTGGCTTCTAGCTATAGACATATTCACGCCTTGTTCCAACTAGCAATGAGAGCCATTTATGCATTGCGGTTCCAAGCTAGTGCGCAATGCAGGGGTAAACCTATTAGCCTAGGGGTAAATGAGCACTCCGATAACTGTGCCTACCCCTAGGGAGCGCTGCTACAGGGCCGTTAAAAGGGAGGAAGTAGATATGGTTCCGCTTAGCATCTGGATTGAGTCGCCGGAGCCTTTCAGAGGGTTTTCATCAGCCCTGGGCGTGAACGATGTGGAGCGTCTGCTGAGGAGGTTGCGCATCGACTACCGGGGGTTTCTACCTAACATTAGCTGGCTTGGGATAAGGTTGGTGAGCTCGAGGGAGGGCTGGTTCACAGATAGCGGGGGTAAGCGCTTATACAGGGACGTGTTCGGCGTTGTGTATGGGTTTTCGAGCGACGGTCGGACTAGCATGCACGTCGAGCACCCGCTGGAGCTTATGGAGGTCCGCGAGTACGAGTTCCCCGAACTCAGAGAGGAGGATGTGGGGGAGGTCGAGAAGCTCAGGCGGAGCTTCGAGGATTACTGCGTCGTCGGCTACGCGCTCCAGCCCTTCGAGACGGCGTGCGCGCTCTTCGGCTACAGCAGGATCTTCCGGTTAATGCTGCTGGAGCCGTGGAAGGTTGAGTTCGTGCTCGACAAGCTTTTCAGCATCGCGGAGCGGCAGGCCGCTCTGCTGGCCGAGGCGGGGGTAGACCAAGTTTACAGCGGAGACGACGTGGGTACGCAAACCACGATGATGATCTCCCCCGAGCTGTGGAGGCGGTTCCTGAAACCGCGCTACGGGAAGCTGGCAAGAGCGATACACAAGCATGGCGCGTTCTTCCATTTCCATAGCGATGGGTGGATCGAACCAATAATCCAGGACTTGATAGAGATCGGGGTAGACGTGCTAGAGCCCTTGCAGCCCGAGGCTATGGACATCGCGAGCGTGAAAAGGCTTTACGGCGATCGGTTAAGCTTTGAAGGAGGCATCGGCGTGCAGAGGTTACCCAGGATGTCGCCAAGCGAGGTGGTGGCTGAGGTAAAGCGCGCGCTCGAGGTGATGGGGCCAACGGGCTACACTCTGAGGCCGAGCCACACTATACTGCCCGGCACCCCCTTGGAGAACATAATCGCGTTGTACGACGCGGCCAATAAGTACCGGAGGGTTAACGTTAGCTCTTCAGCAGGCTTCCCATAATTTCCTTAACCTTCATCCGTACCCCTGAATCCGCTGTGAGAGCCAGCCTCAGGAGCTCGGCGAAGCCGGAGTCGCCCGTTAGCGTGACAATGGCGTCTGCAACTACGGCGTCGTCCAAGTATAACATTTTCACCGTCATCCCTCCGTCGACGACAAAGTTTACACCTGTGATCCAGCTAGCCTCATCCGAAGCCAGGAAGGCTACGAGTGCCGCGATATCCTCAGGCTTGCCCACTCTACCGGCTAGGTGCTGCTCGTGGTCTAGCCTAGTGAGCGCAGGCTCCCTTGGCGGGATCTGCCAGCGGCTGGTGTCAACCCACCCGGGCGAGACAGCTACAACCCTTATCCTGTGCTTAGCCAAGCTCGCTGCCAGGGAGTGGGTCAAAGCCAGCAAACCGCCCTTCGATGCGGAGTAGGGTTCAGTATTCGGCTCCGATTGCAGCGCCCGGGTGCTCGCAATGTTGATTATCACCCCGCCCCCGAGCCCCGCCATTACCTTAGCGGCGTGCTTTGAGAAAAGGTATGGGCCAGTCAAGTTAACTGAGATAACCCTCTCCCACTCCTCTAATTTCTGCTCGAAAAGCGGCTTCCCCGAGAAGCCTATGCCGGCGTTATTCACCAGGATATCGACGCGCCCGAAAGTCTCCACGGCGGTTTTGACGCACCGGCTAACGTCGAGTTCCCTGGCCACATCCCCGTGCACGTAGATCCCCTCAACCCCTTCACTCGTGAGCATTTCCAGCCTCTTCATACCGGCGTCCGCGTCTAAGTCGAAGACAACTACTTTAGCTCCCTCCGACCCAAACCTGTGGGCGATCGCAGCTCCAATCCCCCTAGCCCCTCCAGTCACTATAGCTACCTTGTTCTCGAACCTTTTCACACAGGGAAGCTTTTAGGTGCCTTAACAGCTTTTCCATGCTGCCTTAGCACTGATTGAGCGATCTACGCTGACTCTATACTTCCCAAAAGTTTCCTCTTAAGCTTTTCATACTCCTCTACGGCGCCCTCATCTAACAGTCTCTTTAACCTCTCGAGTTCATCTAGGGTACCCATAGGCTGAGCCTGCGCAGGCTCAACTTTACTGGCTATTCTCTCCACACGATGTAGCTATTTTCTGTTGCTGGAGAACCTCTCCCCCTTCAGCGAGCTTCTCAGCGATTATTGCCCTAGCTTGCTTGGGCGAATGCGCATCCCAGAGCGTGTCCTCCCCCCCGACCACTCTGGGTCGAGCCCGGCCAGCGGTAACACCTACCCTAGCTTCCACACCACTGTAGGCGTAAGCGACGAGGCCCGTGGACGCAACGAACACTACGGATCCGCAGTTAAAAGCTCTATGCTATAAGGCCTTGGAAGACGTGGACATCTCCAACTGGTCAAAGGTTGCTTCTCTGGAGTAACTACCGAAGACCCACTCTTGCTCAATCCTAACCGAGTCATCTGTAACGTAATAGGTGAAAGACGACTTATAGTGTAGTAGAGCGGGAAAGGAGTGGCCCAACTTGGGGGCCAAGCCAGGAAGGTATATGGCAGCGCGGCAAACAAAGAGAGTAAAGACAGCGTAAATACGGTGAATGAAATTGCGGCTTTCACAGCAGTCTTCCTCACGTAAGGCTTCCCTGTCCAAGTGATCTGTGGCAAGGTAATCCTGCCTCAAATTGCCTGGCTAAGAATAAGTTTTCGGACGCAGGAAAAAGGTCTGATAATATTTCTTCAGCGACGGTAACCTACAGCTAAGTAGGCTAAACCAATATATTTTCCCGCATGTTGCTTAACCGGAGTGATGAGCGCTGGAACTTTCGACTCCAAGCGGGGATGAGAGAGGCTAGGAAAGCTGACCTCTATTTCTCCAGGCCGCGCTACCGTTATCTACCTTGTCCCTCACTCTGAAGCTATGGGAATTAAGATCGGCATAGTAGGCTTGGGGAACCAGGGTATCCTTCACGTGGAAGCGCTGAAGAGCATACCGGGCGCTGAGCTTGTAGCTGTAGCCGATGTCAACACCGAGAGGGCTAAAAGCGTCGCCTACGAGTACAAAATCCCAAGGTACTACAGCAGCGCCAGGGAGCTGTGCGAATACCCCGAGGTCGAGGCGGTTATCGTAGCTACGCCCGATCACCTGCACCTCGAACCCGTGCTGGAGGCGCTGAAAGCCGGGAAACACGTGCTCGTTGAAAAGCCTATGGCCGCCAGGTCCGGCGAAGCCGAGCTTATGCGCGCCGAGTCTAGGCGCAGGGACCTCATCCTGATGGTGAATTTCGAGAACCGCTTCAACCCGCCGTTTGCATACGTTAAGGAGCTCCTGGAGAGGGGCGATATCGGCTCACCCCTGTACGCGTACATTAGGCTGAGCGATACCGTATATGTGCCTAGGAGAATGCTCCCCTGGGCGTCTCAGACCAGCGTCGCGCACTTCCTGATGAGCCACACGGCGGACCTCGCGTGCTGGTATTTCGGTAGGAGGGTGCGGGAAGTCTACGCTGCAAGTGTGAGCAAAGTCCTATCGGATCTAGGCACCCCGGACGCCGTAGGCGCTCTGCTCAAATTCGAGGGAGGGGGATTCGCTACCCTGGAAAGCGGGTGGGTGCTGCCCGAATCCTCCCCCTCGGTGTTCGACTTCAAGCTGGAGCTTGTGGGCAGCGAGGGCGCGGTTCACGTAAACACGGAGTGGGAAGGGCTGGCAATCGCGTCCAAGGGTAAGTTAGTGTACCCGCATATGGCCAAACTATACAGGCTTCGGGGAACAGTAACTGGATTCCTCCGCGAAGTTGATAGGCACTTCGTCGAGTGCGTATCGGGCCGGGCGACTCCCTTGATTAAAGTAGAAGAGGGGGTTGAAAACACACGGATAATAGAGGCCATAGTTAGATCGAGCCTTGAAGGGAGAGCGATTAAACTGTGAAACTTGAGGAGATACTGTTGAACGCACTGAGCCTAAGGGGGGTGCTTAAGGTTAGGGAGCTGAGCTGCGAGGAGAGAAGCAGGGTTAGAGAGCTTGAGGCAAACTACTCCCGATGCGGGGGTCCTTTTGGTAAACCAGTTAACATCGGTGTAGAGGAATGCCTGAAGAGGGGAAACGTTTTCGCTGCGCTCACGTCCCCGGACTTCAAATGGCCTCCCGGACCCTACGCAGTCCTAAAAGTTGGCGAAAGGGAAATCGGGTTTATCACCGAGCGGGGGTTGGAAGTTAGGCGCGATGCCCTAAGGGGTTCTAGGGGCGAGCACGTGGTTACCGTGCTACCCTTAAGGTTACCCGAGCTGGATTCGATTGCCGACAACTGCGTAGTCGCGTCGCCGTCACCCCCCGTCCACAGTTACTTACTGCGGTTGCTGGGGGGAACAGGCCTAAACGGCACACTTCTCATAGGTTTCGATAGACTGAGAACTCGCGGGTCAGAGTGACTTGTAAATACTTTATGTAGATTTTATAGGGATAGCATAGTTTTTAAAGGGTTCTTTGAGGACTTAGCGAAAGGTGATCTGGGTGGAGGCAGGGGAAGTGGTGCGCAGGGTGCAGGTGATCGGCAAATCGACCTATGTTGTATCGCTCCCCAAGGGCTGGGCTAGGCGGGTTGGCCTCCAGCAGGGTGTACCAGTCTCCATCTCGCTCGAGCCGGATGGGTCGCTGAGAATTCTCCCACCCACCTTCCAAAGAGCGAAGAAACCCATGATAAAGCTGAGCGTGAAGGAGGATACGAGCAAAGATTCGCTCGTAAGGGAGCTTATGGCTCGCTACCTAGCCGGCTACAAGATCATTGAAATCTCCTTCCCCCACGACGCTGTCGAGTACAGGGAAATCGTGCGGAAGATAGTAGCCAACAAAATGATCGGGGTCGAACTCCTCGAGGAAAACGAGCACACGATAGTTCTCCAAGTGCTGGTTAATGTGGAAGAGCTCCCGGTCAACGTGGTGATCCAGAGAATGGGGCAGATCGCGGGCGGCATGATCAGCGACTCGATGGAGGGCTTATTCTCCAGCGATATTAAGCTGCTGAGGGATGTAGTTGAGCGCGACGACTTTGTGGATAAGCTGCACCTATACCTCCTCAGGCAGCTAAACGCCAGCGTCAGAGGATTTGTCGGTATAAAGGAGATCGGGTTGAGAAGCCTTGAAGAGGCGATAGAGTACGCTATCGCTGGGAAAAGCATCGAAAGAGCCGCTGACCATGCGCAGAAGATAGCGACCAACGCCGAGTCGCTAATTGAAGCTCACGTGTCAATTAAGGGCCTCGAAAACGAGCTAGACCTAATGACGAAGCTGGCCAAGGAGGTTTTCACCAACTCAATACGCTGCTTCACATCTAGGGATCGCGCTAGGGCCCTATCCCTGCTAGACGAGTACCCACCGAAGCTGGTCGAGGCTGAGCGCCGATTCGTAGGCAAGATACTCGAAGAGCCCTGCGACGCCAGGCGGCACATGATTATAAGGCTCATCGCGGATAGCTTGAGAAGGGTTTGTGACTATTCGATGGATATACTTGAGGCTACGGTCGATCTTTCTCTGGAGGGGTTTGCGGAAGCTTAGCCGAAGCCCGCATAGAGGTGGCAGGGGGTAAGGGCTTATGGGCGAGTTGAAAAGGTGCCCTGAATGCGGAGCTCTCTTCTACTACGATAGAGACTTGCAAGCCCACATAGACTCGTGGCACACGCCAGGGGGCCCCTACTACCTGGTCTGCCCGAAGTGCTGGAAGAAATTTGAGAGCAAGGCATCCCTAATAGAGCATCTACGTAAACACCCGGAGGAGGAAACGCAAGAAAAGTTGGAACTCTACGAAGAGGAGGAGGAAGAAGAGGAAGACTAGCAGTCCCGGTGTTAACGGGAGGCGGTGCGAGGCCTTACCAACCTAGCTCCTAGCCATCCTGAACGCGCCCACTCCGTAGAAGCCGCGACCCCAGTTATGGAGCGGGAGATTTATTTTCTTGAAATCCCAGCCTTCCCGGTCATTGAAGACCCTCTCATCAGCCCTCGCGGTTAGGACCTCGCCGATGAAAATTGTCACATCTTCAGCTTTCACCTTGCTGTGCACTTTGCACTCGAGCACGCCCACGGCTCCCTCCACAACCGGTGCTGAGACTCTCTCCCCTTTAACCACTTTCACCAGCTCAGTTTTATCCTCTTTACGGCCGCTCACCCTTCCAACGTAGTAGAGCTGATCCAGCATCTCCATGGGCACCACGTTCACCGTGAACTCGCCGAAGGTTTCGATTAACTCGTGAGTAAGGCTGTCGACACCTATCGACACGGCTACCAGCGGGGGCTCCTCGGCTGCCGGGACGACCCACGAGGCAGCCATGAGGTTCACTCGCTCGCCGAACTTCCCGCTCCCTATGATGTAAGCGGGCCTAGGGTGGAGCAACAGGTAGAATTTTTTAACTTCCCTCATAAGGTGAGCTGCGAGAAACCGGGAAATAAATCCTTCCGGCACCGGGAAGCCCAGCTAGGCTGTGCAGCAGGCTTAAATCTGGAACTTGATTAGTCCGCTGAAGTAGAGGAGGGCTGAAAACACCATAATAAGGCCTAGCAGTTTCTCGAAGCCCCTGAGAGCCCGCCGCCTAATAGCTAGGCCCCGGGTCTTCCTCATCGCGAGCGATAAGGTGTAAAGCATGGCAGAGAAGCCAAGGGCGAAGAGCACTGTAGAAAGGTAGACGAAAACCGGCTCGGCTATAACGGCTGCAGCGGCGAGAGCGGCCCCGGCCATGGGGGCTAAACAGGGTCCCCAAAGGAATACGCTCAACCCGCCGAGGACGAAGCTGCTCTTGCTGCGCGCCATCCCCGCAAGCCTATTTGTTAGCAGGCCTAGTGAAGCTGAGAGCAGCTTATTCGCCTTATCCACCGCTAAAGCCAGGCCGGATAAGAGCAGGAGAATGTAAGCAGCCGGTTCGATGGCACTTCTAGCAAGTAATAGGAAGCCGCTGGCTATCGCGCCCAGGGTGCTGTAGGTGAGCATAAAACCCAGCGAAAAGAGGAGTATCCCCCTCCGACCGCTTTTTGATGAGATGGCGTAGACTACCGGTAACATCGGGAGAATGCATGGTGTAAGGGGCGTAGCTAACCCTAAGGTCAAGGAAGCTAGCGCGCTTAGAACTACTGATTCGCGCGAAGCAGGGTTTTTGCTTTCACTGCCGTCGCTGGCTGGCTTGACCACGCTCAAAACCCTCTGGAGTATTGCGAGGAAGCTCTCCGGGTCCCTATAGCCCGCGACCCTTCCAATCAAGCTGCCGTTGGGGTAGAGGAACACGTGGAAGGGGGTTCCGGGAACGCTGTACCTCGAAGCCAGGTCAGGCCGCTCCGCGACGTTTACCCGCGTAGCTACGAAGTGCGTGTTCAGCACCTCTATTACGCTTTGGTTGGAAAGGGTGTTCTCCATCATGCCACAGTACGGACATTCATTGGAGAAAAAGTAGATGTATACGGGCTTCCCATCTTTAGCGGCTAAGTTAAGCGCCTCCCCGTAGGTCACCCATCTAACGGGCTGCGTGAAGGAGGCTGGTAGAGATATAAGTAGCGCGAGCGATGCAAGCAGCAGTTTAAGCCTCACAGGGGAGGGGGCGCTCCATCGACGTTTTATGCTTTACTTAGGGTTGGCAGCTTGTGTTCCATGCAGAGCAAAAGGTTGAAGGAGAGCATTTTGCTGATGCCTAAGCTCGCCAAGTCCCAGCAGTTTCATGCGCGATGCGCCGCGGCGGCCTGAAGAGGGGTGCAGCCCCGTGCATGTTCCCAGGGAAACAGTCGGACCTTGAGCCGGTTGCAGACCCGCTCTACACCTCCAGGCAGCGCGTGCTTCCGCTAACGGGGAAAACGCTAAAAGTGGGGCTTCGGTGGGAAAGCCATGCTAGAACTCTCCAAACACGCGCTTGCGAAGAAACCGTACCATGTACTGGCTAAGCCGGGAGAGATTTCGGAGAAAGTCCTGGTGGTCGGTGATCCGGGGCGCGCGGACCTGATAGCCCGAGAACTGCTGAGTGATGCCAGATTGGTGAACCTCCACAGGGGCTTTAACACGTACACGGGCTTCTTCAAAGGTACTAGGGTCACTGTAGCTACGCACGGTATCGGTGGACCCTCGGCGGCAATCGTTGTTGAGGAACTCAAGATGCTGGGCGCGAAGCTCATCGTCAGGCTTGGAACGTGCGGAGGTCTTACAAGGAAAGTGAGCCTGGGCGATACGGTAGTCGCGCTCGCCGCTTTGCACAACCCCGGGGGCACGGTAGCCATGTACGCCCCAGGTGTCTCCTACCCTGCAGTAGCAGATCCAGAGGTAGTGCTGGAACTCGAAAGGGCTCTTAAGGAGGAGGGGTTGAACGTGCATAGAGGAGTTGTAGCGTCCAGCGACGCCTTCCACGCCGAGGAAGCCAACCTACCTTTGTGGAGCGGGTTAGGGGCTCTAGCGGTTGAAATGGAGTGCGCCACAGTATTCACGGTGGCCAGGTTAAGGGGGTTGAAGGTGGGGGCCGCACTCATAGTCATAGACAACCTTGCAACCGGCGAGTTCATGGAGGCGGGGGCTGAGAAGAGGAGAGAGCTTGAGCTGAGAGCTGCTAAAGGGGTTTTGGAGGCGCTCTGCAGGCTTCAAGCTTAAAGCTTTTTAGTTTTAACTGTTTAAATGGTTAAACATCAATGTTAAAAGCGGTTTTCAGCAAGATACCGCGTGAAAGCGCGAACCCGGTCGAAGCTCGTTGCGTTTACGAGCCTAGGAGCCGCCCTGTACTCCATCGGCTCGTACGCAACAGCCTATATCCAGAGCCCCTGGGGCCTGGGCCAGTTTAGGCCAGCGGTAGTCATCCCAAGTATCTTTGCGCTGCTTTTAGGGCCGGCTGTCGGGGGGCTGAGCGCAGCTATCGGTACGCTGATTGCGGATTCGGTGAAGCACGCCACGTTGTACATTCCAAGCTTAGTGGCAGCGGTGCCTTCAAACTTCTTAGCCTTCTACCTGTTCGGGAAGCTGCTTCAAGGAAAGTTCCGATGGCCCAGGTTTATAGCAGCCTCGGTGCTAGCGCTCGGTATCGGGAACGCCCTATGCGCAGTCCTCTACGCCCTGTACCAGGCGACTATAGGCGTCATACCGATCGGGCTTTTGCCAGGGCTCAGCATTGGGTTAACCGTCTGGTGGTTCTCAACCATGCTCCCCTTCCAGTTACTCGTGGTTCCGCCGGTACTAAGGGCCTTAGCCAAGTCGGTTCCCAACCTCGTACCCCAGGATGTAATCAGGGAGTGCCTCGAGGGGGTTACACCTAAGTCCAAGCTGGTGATCACTCTCCTGTTAACCGGGTGCCTGGCGGTAGGAGTTGCAGCGCTAACGGTTTTCTCGCGGGAGGTTGCTTCGTTCTTCGTTGGAGCTCTGCGGCCCGATAGGAGAGAGGCCGTCAAATCGCTAATCGCATTTATGTTCTCGGTAACCGGGGCGGCGCTTCTAGCAACCGGTTCCGTGCTAGCAGTAGCCAGGCGCGCATGAGGAAGGAAAACTGGCTTTAATACGGTAGTAACCAGATGGACCTGCTGAGCAGCTGCATTATCATTAGGAAGGCTGAGACTATGCTATCGCCGAGCCATAAACCCATAGCTACGTACCCTCTATTCTCGTTCCACCACTGCTCCCCCGCGTACTTTGCTATGAAGTTCGAGATTAGCGAGCCGGCGAAGTAAGCTAAAGCTGTGTGTATCGGTAGCAGCATGCCGCTCATGAACGCTACAGGCAGCGAGAAGTCGTGCAAGAGGAGATCGGAAACGAGGTACATTGCTGTTGAGAGGCCGAAGCCCATCGCCATCCAGTTCCTCCGGAAAAGGTAACCTGTCCAAAGCCAGGACTGCCAGCGCCAGAAGTTCATCGCTTCCACTGGCCACCCCGATAAGGTGTACGGGTAGGCGTGGCCGGGTATAGGGAAGAGGTACCAGAATAGTGCGACGAACGCGAAGCTCCCCACCAACCCTAGAAACGCCAGCACGAAGTAAGCCTTAGTATACTCCCTTATGTCTGCCCCGACCATCGTGGCCTGCAGCAGCTGCTGCGCGACACCCGAACCCCCCGTGAACAGCATCGCGTCTGGGGAGACAAACCAAATGCTTAATGCCCTGTAACCGCTGAAGTATATTAAAGCCTCGCGAAGATAGGGTATATTCACTGTTGTTAAAATACCAGCCGCGTGTGTCTGTAGCAGAGTGATGAGAAGCGAAATCCCCATGGTGAAGAGAAGAAGTGTATGTATCGGAAAACCTGGCGCCAGCGACTCTACAAAGGCTATCGATAGCAAAGTTATCAGCAGGTAGGCGGCTAGCAGGTACTTAGAGTTCAGCCACTTGATGCCGGTGCTGCCCGAAAGCCCCTTAGTGATGCCGGAAAACGCGCGGATCACCACCTTGTACCTAACTACTAAGGGAAGTAGCGCCGCCGCGAGACCCCAGCCCAGCGTGAAGCTGTTCCAGAAGTAAACGGTTGACATGTTGAAGTTCCAGAGTATCCCTCTGCCTGGTTGCCATTTCGCCTCAGCTGGCCATAAATTGTTGGCTGTTACGTAGTAGTTGCCGAACACCGATATCGCTAGAGAGGCGGCGAACTGGAGGGCCGTATACCTAAGCGGAAGGATGAAACCGACTACATAGCTCATGAAGTCCGTTGTGAAGGCAAAAGCCGCTCCAGGCGTCACGTTCTCCACCAAGCTCGTGAAGTCCACCATCATGCGAGGGACTAGCGGGTACCTGAAGATAGTTGATAAACCGCTTGTCATGAAACCGTATAGCGCGCCGATGATTATAGCTAGCGAGATTGTTCGAATCCTAGTCGGCTCCCGCTCTCCAAAAGCGATCATCATCCTGGCGTCCCACGATGCCCACGGAAACGCCAACCGCTCCTCTCTGACGTAGATGCTGTAGGATATTAGGCCGAGTATGTAGTTCGCGGTCACGACTAAGGCGAAAGGTATTACTATCGTGGCGAATATTGGCTGAAGCCATGCTTTGTCGAAGAAGGTTCTAAGAACCGATACCCGAATGAAGTCCTCTTTGATAGGTGAGAAGAACGGCGGAACCTCCTCCTGGAGGCCAAACAATTTGGCTATCTCGGAGTTGGCGAAATATGCATTCCGCAGCATGTAGGCGAAATAGTACCCAGTGTACATCAAGCCCGCGGAGTCTATCATCCTTAGCGCAAAGATCTCGCTCTTCGTTAAAGGTGAGCCTGTTCTCGCCGTTAGCCAGACTAGGATCAGTATAATCGCCCAAGCGTTTAATCCAGCTATACCCCAGAGGCCGCTTGTAAGCCAGTTGTAGATCAGGACGGGGTGTAAAACAGCCACTATGAACAAGTACATCAGGATAACACGCCAGGAGAGCATCCTTCCACTCTCTTTGCTTAAAGACACCTCGTTTCACCTCGGTCCTGCAACCGCCCCCTTCTTGACGTACTTCTCTTTTTCGGCCGGGGACAACGCCCTCCAAGCGAGGAACTGCTTGCGAAGCTCGCCTATGAGCGCCCTGCTTGTAGTTACCCATATGGATTCAGGACCCTGCTGCCTTCTCAGCACGACGTCAAACAGGTACCTATCCGCCTGGGTGACTCTAGCGAGTATGTTCATATCCTGTATTATTCCCGCGTCGAAAGGCGCCATGTGGAGCCTTGCGCTCAGTGTGTAACCCCTATCATCCTTCCCCAGCTGAGGTGGGGATAGGAGCATGAAAACCCTGGACCTTTCCCGCTCGGAGCTGTAAGCCTCAAGGTACTCGCTGATGAACACGAGCAACCCTATGGCTTCGTCGCGCGTAGCCATGAACGGCATCCTCACCTGCCAGCTACCGGCTCTGGGCTTAGTCTCGATGGCCCACGACCTTAACAGTGATGGAGTGGCTAACCGCGAAGCTCTAGATGCTGGATAGAGGGTTGAGAGAACCACCGTGGCCATTATAACCCCTATAACTACGATTACGACTCCAGACGAAACATTAGGCACCAAACCCGCTGGGAAAGCGCGCAGGTTCCACGCGGCGAATAACGCGCTAGCGCCCACTATGTAGCCGAGGTAGGCGCCCAGGAATGCTAGCGTAGCGCCCTCCATGATAAATACAATATCTATGTGCGCTGGCGCTGCGCCAACGGTTGCAAGCGTGTGTATCTCCCTACGTCTTTCGTATACCGCACCTAGCATGGTTATGAGCATCGTTAACGCGGAGAGAACCAGGGGGACCGCGACATTCTCAAAGCCGCCCATAGCATAGATATCCCTCTTAGCTATGAGCTGCGCAGCGCCGCCTTTAACGCCGTACGAGGTATCAAACGGCAGGAACGCGGCTATTTCGTACGCCTTTGCCAGCATGTAATCCTCGTCAACCCGGGACTCAGTACTGACTCTTATGACGTTCGGTTGAGCGTTTAAGTAGTAGAGCGCGAAGTTGTAGGGGACGATAATCACTGTATCCAAGTCCAGGGGGGAGTAGGTAGCAGCTAAACCGGTGGCTATCGGGTCGGGCGGCGTTATGGGCGACCCGTCTAAATCCCTGGAAAGAACCGCGGACGCTATCTGCTTGTCAAGCAGCCCCACTACTGTCATGTTGATCCCGTAGATGCTTATCTCGCTCCCTAGGCCGACTGGATACCCGAGCACCGCGCTAAGCCTCTCAGCCAGCGACTTTGTCATGATAACCGAATAGGTGGCGGCAGGCGTGAAGTAGTAACCCTCCAGAGCGCGTTCGAGGAGCTTGGACTCCTCCGGCGTTAACGCTAGCATGCACCTTATGCCAGACCCGTTGGGCCCCCATGCCAGGAACAAGCTCTGCCCGGCGGGGTACAGCCACGCTCTGGGGTGCGCCTCGAACAAAGCACTGCCGTTGTCCAGCATGCTCGGCAGGATTTTCAGGTATATCTCGTGCATAGGCATGTAGAGCTGTTGGAACGGGCGCCTTACCAAAACCCCCGTGTAGGGGGCTAGGCCGAGGTTCCTGCTGTAAAAGAAAAGTGACACGTTAACGGTGGTGAAGAGCACGAGGGCCATAACCGTGATTGTTATGGTGGTTAGTGTTAGCACTGTTCTCAGCGGGCGTTTCTTGAGGTTCTCTATACCCATGGATACGGCTGAGGGGAGTATGGACCCCCTTCTCACATCAGCTTTATGGAACCCGAGTATAGACGTGCTCAGCTCGGATATAGCCGTGTTGAACTCGTCGCTTACTGTATAGATGACGAGCGCCAGGAAGAGGATGACGGAGACCCCGCTTACTAGCATCCAAACGTTGTTCGAAATAGTGTAACCGGGGTGCACAATAGCTACTGCCGCGTTGGCCGCTATCAGCACTGCTAGAGCATAAAGGGTCTGCTTTTTCCCGGAGGCTACCCTGCCCATGAACCTGCTGGCTAGAAGCGCGAAAGCTACCGAGAGGAAGAAGAAGAACACCGCAGTTTGGGAGACGTCGTATAGAAGGGAGATGGACGAGTCGTAGGAACCGATAACGAACTGCCAAGCCGCTAGGACGTACTTCACAAAGGTGCTTCTACTGCCTCTATCCAGAGCGGTTTTCGCCGCGTTTACATACTTCCTCATGGTATCTAAGTAGAGGAGCATCCTTGGGCTGCTCGTCATCCTGCTCTCTAGGAAACCCCCTCTGTACTCAGCTAGCCAGTACGTGTTCAATACAGCGTCTATCACCGACAGTACCAGCGTCCTCCCCCAGGGTAGGATATACCCTTGGCCAGTCGGATTCGCTTCGCTAGCGTTGTTGAGCACAGCTATGACCCTTCCTTGGCTCCTAACTAGCACTTCGACGGGAACACCCGGTTCTACGAACACCATAGCCTCGGGCCAGGTTGCCAGGACATCTCTCCAAACAAGGTAGCTATGCGAGATGAAGCTGAGCGGCTCAAAGGATAAGCCTTGTGGACCGTACAGCAAAAGCGGATCGTAGAAGCCTATGAAGGCGATTGAGGAGCAGTTAAACACCGGGATGTACCTGTGGCCGCGGGGCACCTGTACCGTGAAGGCCCTCGCGTAGGCGCCAGCTTCTGCTAAGTAGCCGAGACCGCCCAACATGGGTGAGAGCAGAGGTGCAGCGATCGCACCCGCTGCGCCGAACAGCCCACCGAGCCTAAACACGCCGGTACCAAAGGGACCCGTGTCGGTAGCGCTCAACACTTCACCCGTTTTCGAGTCGATCACGTAAGCTTGAGCGTCGACAGCGGTTAGGGGCATAATGCTTTTCAGCTCAACCTTGCCGGTTTCATCCGGTTTAAGGACTAGCGTGAACCCGACCGGTGTATTTATCGACGCGGCCGTGACCGTAGTTCCGCTAACGGGGGAGGAGGCTGCGAATAAGCCTACAGTTGCACCCTGGACGGTGATGCTTTGGGATGATCCTACGGCGGCGGCAGGCTGGAAACCGACTGCTATGATCCCAGCCGCCCCGCTCATTATAGGGCTAACCGAAACGAAGATCAGAGAATCCCCGTGGGCATAGTCGTCGAACATGTTGGTCGTCTTATTGTACTTGCCGAGTTGCAGCGTGACCGATACCAGCCCGTGGTCAACGGCTCCTATCCTCCTCGGGTAAAGCGAATAGGGTATTCTTTCCATGTTCAGCGAGTGGTAGATCACCGGTGTCAGTACAGTTAGTTGTCTGCGCAGGTTTTCTAAGCGTAGCTTCTCGAAGGTGTCCATGAAGGTCCACTGGTATTTCCGGAGCGCGTTGGTTGTTACGAACCCAAGCCCGCCTCCGTAACAGGCTTTGGTGAACACCTCGGCTTCGAAGTACCTTAAAAAGGGCTCGAAGGGGGGCGAGCTAGCAGCCCATGGAGGCCAAGTCCAACGAACACCGTCTATGAGGCGCGCTGGCTCCCCAGTTGAATTTTCGATACCCCTGATCAAGCTCACGATGCTGTTCATCCAGCCATCGTACTGCGGCAGGATGTCTCTGGGCCGGTTGTAGCCGTACATTGCTCCGGCAGCGTAAGCTGCAACCACGTCGCTATCGCTGGCGAGATCTAGCGTCATCATCATCTTTATCTTGCTTCCCAGCTCGCTGAAGTGGCTGTCAACGAACTCCCTAGCCCCAGCTAGCGCCTGGTAGTGGCCGGCGAAGGCCACTAGCCAAACAGTCCTCTGCGGAGGGCGTTCTCTCAGAAGGCGGGAGAACTCGAGAAGGAAGCTGACTCCAATCGCGTCTGTAGCTCCGGGAGAGAGCTGAGGGGTTATGGACCAGGAATCGTAGTATGCTCCTACGACGGCTACCTCCTCCCTTAGATCAGGGTTGGTGCCCTCAACGACGGCTACGATATTGGCTACTTTCCTCCTCTCCCATTTTACCTCCGAGTCGACCCATATTCTAAGTTCGCCGTGCACTTTCAAAAGCTCCCTAAGCTTGGCACCCGCACCTTTACTTACTAGAAGCCTGGGGAAATTCACAGGCACGCTAAGGACCTTCTGCAGTGCTTCGGTAGAGCTCGTATCATCTGGTTCGATGAAGATGGCGCCTTTAGCCTTAAACACAGCGGCGTATTTCCAGTACCATCGGTTATTGAATTCCAATAAAACAAATGCCCCCTCTACGTCTACCCCGTCAAAGTCCTCTAGCTCCCCCCTACCAACGTAAACCAGCCTATCCCCTGAAACCGGGCTAGTGTAGGGGCAAGGGTTAGCGTGGTTTGGCCATAAGGGGTAAGCGGGGTACTTCGCCAAACCCACCCCAGGTATGTCAACGGATATGCTGGCGTCCTTCACTACGGGGATGGCAACTTCGAAGGGCTCTTCCCTGACAGTGAACCCGAGATCCCTCCAGTACCTTTTGATATACTCAGCTGCCTGGTAAAAACCCTCGTAGCCCGTGACTCTCGAACCCAAATTAGAAAAATAGTTAATATGTTGAAGCACCGCCTCGAGTTTAACCAGCCCGATGAGTTCAGAAAACGGGATCGAGCTACTGGGTTGAGCACTTATCAGATTAGCTGGCAGTGCTAATGCAGGCATTACCACCAGGAAGATAAGCAGCAAGCTTCTGGCCTTTTGAGTTAACATCTCCAATCGATTTGGCGTAGGTTACCCCCTTATATAGTTTACTTCACTAAATTTTTAAGAAAAAACCTTTGATAAACAAAGGCTGAATAAAATAATTACCTAAAGAAAAAATAAAGGTAATTTACTTCGGTAGGAAGAACTGTAGCATTGAACCTATTCCACCGATAAATATCATTATCCAGTAGCCGACGAGGAATCCCACCACTATAGGCGTAACTACGCTCTCGTCGAGCTTCGCGCCGCCAATACGGTATACGAGCCTCTTAACTATCCATGCTACAAACGCAGGTATTATCCAGCCGGTGCCGGCAGCCCCAAAAGCCATCGCTACACCGATGGGGTCTAGTGGCCACCAGAGGAAGCGGAAGTTGAGGAAGCTGATTAAAAGTATCAGTATGAAGCCCGCCGCTAGATAGGGCAGCAGCGGCTCAGCTATGAACTGCTCCTCAACTCTGCTCCACGGGGCTCCGAAAACCCAGTGCCACCAGGCGTCGAACATACCCATCCTGGTGTTATTCGTACCCACAGCGTAGCTGAACCACAGGCCAACTGTGTAGCCGACCACGGCCGAGATTATACCCGAAGTCAGGATTACCTTTGTGATATCCCTTGGATGGGTTTTCGTGTCGAAGCCTACTTTGTAGCACAGCGGGATAGCGAAGGCCATTCCGAAGTTAGTGTTATTCTCAGCCATCAGTTCGCCAGTCCACCTGTTTGCCAACCACAGGGTTGCGACCATTTCCGGCGGCCTAATCTGCGATCCATCCGGCGCCGTGATGTAGCCGGGATCCGGTATGTAAAGGTACTTAACCAGAGTAGGTAGGTGTGTCCAATCAATAGGGAAGCCCCAAGCTGTCCCGACAAGGCTAGCGTTACCTAGGACTCTTGCAGAGGACATGAAGAGCAGCCACATCGTCAAAACTATCAGGGGGGCTCCCACCGGGTTGGCTCCAGCTACGATAAGCATTGCGATAAGCGCCACCGTAGAGCCTACGATCATCGCGGTGCCGAGCTTGCCGGGGAGCGCGCGCTCTGGCGCATCTCTCAAGAATATATCCTTCACGTATTTAATGTTCAACGCAAGCCACATTAGGAAGAGGCCAAGGTAGACGCCTATCCACCACCCGTTCCACCGGAATGGTGCTCCGTTCATGAACGCGTGGAACCTGTTCGCCATCGTCGGTAGGTCGCTGTAGTAGCCCATGTAGAACGCAATCTGGCTAGGTACCATGATGCCGAACAGCGAGAACACCCATATCGTGAACAGGGTTTTCGTCGGCATTAAGAAGAAAAGCGAGTAGATCATCGGGTTCACTGGTAGAAACGCGATCACTGGTATGGCGGCGCCGAGCGGCGACCTGGAGAAATCCATCGTGCCCAGGAACCAGGGTAGAAACGGTTCCCTGGTCCAACCGTATATATCGGGGATAGCCGGGTTCAGATAAGTAGCTATAATCGGGAGTATCGCTATTACCCCGAGTAAGACGCCTAGCATGAAGAACCTGATTCTCGGGTCTTTGCCTTTACTTGATATTAACTCGATCTGCATCGTACCGGTTAGCGAAGCAGGGTAGGGCAGCCTTTCCACCTCTATCCACCTCTCATAGAGTAGCCCGATCCAGCCTGTGAAGAATAGGAGCCATAGTATTGTGTATGTTGTCCACCATGCTAGGAATGGTGTCCACTTATCCCATGGGACTGGGCCCCCCGTGGTTATCGGGGTCATCTCCGCGGGGTCGGAGATGATGGGGCCGAAAACCCAGTAGTTGGGGACAGCCCAGTTCGTCGGATGCCAGCTGTACTGCCACTGCCTTACAGCTGCCGCGTTGTGTATTATGCCGTACGGAATCATGCTGTAGCAGAAGGCTATGGACATAGACGCTGCAGTGTAAAGCAAAGCTAGAGTTTGCGGTGACGCCGAGATGCCGGCGACTTTTGAAAGTAGGAGGAAGATGAAGAGAACAACGATGGGTGCGGTAAATGTGCCGATAACCATTGAGAACATCCAGCCGGGGCCGAAGGGTGCGGTAAACACTCCAATGAGGCTCATTACCAGGGAAAAGACGGCTAAACCAGCCCAGAGAGACGGCTTTAATTTTGCCTCAATTTTCGCTTCTGCGCCCATGGGATTTGCTAAAAAGCGAAGTATTTAAATATTGTTGCAATAAAGCCATAAATTTTAAAAGGACTTTAAACATGAAAGGCTCATGATGAAGAGAAGGCATTTTGCCACTTATTATTACGTTTACTACTGTCATATTGTTATCCTCTTAGTTACACTGCTTCTTGCGTGCGTCCACACCTCCTATGGGCAGCCGGTATACACTTATTATGGCAAAGTGCCAGCTAAAATGTGGCAATATAGACCGGTGGATTGGCAGGCGCAGCCTGCATGCCAGAACCCTTACGACTGGGTGGTGTACAACAGCCCAGCCACTTTGTCGCTTCTCGCAATTGTATCCGGGGATGAGGGCGTTCAGGTTGAAGTCTACAACTTAACGTATAACCAACTGATCGCGAGGGCTACGCTGAAAAGCCTGGAGCCGTTGTATCTGCTGCTTAAAAACGGCACTGTCTTCAAAGTCGTAGCGAGCAAGCCTGTTACGGTTCAGCTGGTGAACTACAACCAGACTCCTAAGTTCCCGCTTCCATTTCTGCCGCCAACGGTTCACAGCTTCTACTACAGTCTCGAGGGGGCTTATGTTGGCAAGGAGTTCGTATTCGTGGCTCTACAGGGGTCTCTGACGGCAACCGATTACACGATACTGGCTGTTGAACCCGCTGAAATAACCATTGAAAGAGATGACGGGCAAACCATTTCCTTAAAGCTTAAGTCTAACGAGTACAAATATATCACTTTTACCCCCTTCAGGGCTTACAGGATCAAGTCCACTGGGAATATAATGGTTATGTCCGGTGCTATACCCGGAATAGGAGCTTACGAAACGACGAGCTTCGCTATCCCCTCAGTTGAGGGCGGCTTTCAGGGAAGGTTTTTCCTTACTAGGGCCTTTAAAGCAATAGAGTGGGGGTGGGATAGAGTCAGGGACTACGGGTTCAGGGTTCTATCCATAGAGGATACGGTGGTAACGCTTTACGATCTGGAAACCGGCACAAAAATCGGCGACTTCAACGTTCCTGGCGGCTCCGGCATAATGCTTAGGCCGAACGCCTACGCTATAGCGCTGGTCAGCGAAAAGCCGGTTTCATTCTGGTTTATGCACAACGGGAGCATAGAGATCGAGAACGCGGGAATGCATGGAGGCTGGTACTGCGGTTACCCGCGATCGACCATGTTCTTCACGCTGAGACCGAACGAGGATACTCTTGTGCAGTTCCCCTCGAACGCGAGCCTGGAGGTATACTTTTACTCGAAAGAGGATGCTACAGTTTTGATCGACGACACGATGGCGGTAAAGGTTAAGGCGGATACCCCGTACCTCTTCACACTACCCGGAATACACAAGCTGAGAAGCGATAAAGAGCTGCTTGTGCAGGTGAATTCCTGGCCCAGGTACCCGGAGCACCAAGGGCTTTGGTTTACCGGCGCGGTAATCCCGCCGTTAGAGGCGGCTGGCTTCAAACCGCAAGTTGAAGTAACGATACCAGGAGCGGGGGGCGGAGTTCCACTTACGCAGATAGTTGCAGTGGCGGCTGTTGTGGCGATAGCGGCAGGGGTAGTTTTAACGCTCAGGAAAAGGGCAAAGCGGGAGGGGTAGAAGTTTAAGTTTTTAAATCTGCAACTCCTTAGGTAGCTTTACAGAATTAATAGTTTTTCAGGTGAGCATTTACAGGGTGATGCTAGAGGGCAGCAACAGTTTTTAACTACCATTTCCAACTTCACTACGTGAAAGCCGGCCTAAATCTGTGGACGTTGCTTGGGTTCGAGTATGCAGCTAGGCCTGACCTCGCCTGGGCTGTGGGTGTAGCCAAGGAGATAGGCTACGATGGCGCGGAAGTGGTTTTTGACGACGGGCTGCTAAACCCGCGTTCCATAACTAAGGAAGAGCGCCTTAGGATCAAGGAGGTAGGCCTCGAGATCCCCAGCGTTGCCACCGGTGTGTTCTGGAAGTATAACCTGGGCTCCTCCGATGAAGGGGAAAGGGACATCGGGCTAGAGTACGTGAAAATGGGGTTAGAGCTAGCTAGGGATCTGGATTCGGACGTTCTTCTCGTTGTACCGGGTGTAGCCAGGCCCGAAATACCGTACGAGGCGCTGTACGATAACGCGAAGGTTTCCCTCAGGAAAGCCGCTAGAGTCGCTGAAGACCTCGGCGTAGTTATCGGGGTTGAAAACGTCTGGAACAAGTTCCTGTACAGTCCCCTCGAGTTTCGAAGGTTCATCGACGAGGTAAACTCGGATTATGTTCAAGCCTACCTCGACGTAGGGAACCTAACGGCCCTAGGGTACCACGAGCACTGGACCCGGCTGCTCAAAGGCCGGATCGCGATGGTCCACGTTAAGGACTTCGACTTGAACGTCGGCAATATCAGGGGCTTCCGCCACGTCGGTAAGGGCAGCATCAACTGGCCGGTTGTAATTAAGCTATTGAAAGAAGCCGGTTACGATGGCTTCCTCAATGTTGAATGCCCGCCCGAGTTCTACCCAGACCTCGAAAAACCCGCATACCCCCAGGACGGGATAAGGGCGGCTCGCGATAACCTGGAAGCCTTGAGAAAGATTCTAGCGGGCTGACAGGTCGATATTGCACTTCTTTTTTTCCAGCGGGCTCAGAGGTACTTCCGCTCATCAACCTCAGAAAGGCGCTTTACGTCACTGCCCGTAGTAGAAGAAACGATCTACCTTTAAATTTTCCCGCGCTAGCAGCTCCTCTGCTGCGCGCTAGGGCGTAGGGCAGCGATAGTAATAATTGGTGGAGCATCCTTGAAAATCTGTGGCAGAAAACATTAGGACTTATAGGCCCGGTGATGAAGAATCCATAGCTAGCCTTCTCAGGAAGTGCTTCGAAACATACAGCAGCTACGGGCTTGATAGCTCTAAATGGCTGGAGCTAGCTAAGTTGAACGAGGGGTTTAAGCTTGAAGGGGCTTACCTACTCGAAGTCGACGGTAAGCTGGTTTCCCACGTTCAAGTAGTCGAGAAAAAGCTGCGCACATCCGCCGGGTTTTTGGAGACAGCCGGAATAGCGAACGTATCAACGGACCCTGAGTACAGGGGCAAGGGCCACGCATCCAGGCTACTAAGCAAGGCGATGGAGGACTATAAGCGGAGGGGGTTCCCGCTCACGGCCTTGTTCACGGGCTATGCGAGCGGTCCGCAAAGGATCTACAGGAGACTGGGCTACGTCGACATATGTCTCGACGAGTGGTGGATCGCTCCTCTCTGGGACGCCCAGGGAAGCATACGGGAAGTTCGTTGGATTGAAGTAAGGGAGGCGGAAGAGCGCGACATTCAACGGATAACGAGGGTGTACGAGACTTCAGGTAACTTCTACACCGGGTGGCCGGTGAGGTCAGAATCCGAGTGCAGGGAGAAAATGTTCGCGCGCACCGCGTACCACAGCTTCTTCTACCTACCGCGAAGCCCGGGCGATTTTGTTGTAGCGGAGGAGGGGGGTGAGGTGGTCGGCTACGCGATGGCAGCGAAGATACCGTGGGACCCCGAGGGTTTTGGTATAGCGGAATTAGTGGCCCTGCCGGGGCGCGTCGACGCGCTCCAGGCACTTTTCACGTACGTAGTGAAGCGCGCATCCGAAAAGGGGGCGCGATACCTACGTGCCCCAAGAGTCCCGGGAGCCGAGTACACCCGAGTGTTCAGCAGCTTCCGCGCACAAATGGGAGGCGGAGTATTCATGAGCGAAGTTCTAAACTTCAGGGCACTTCTCGAAAACGCTGTTGCGCGGGAAACGGCGTTTTTGGACGAACTTGCCCTCAGACTAAAGTACCGCGGCGAGGTGGCTACAGTATCGGTGAGGGAGGGGAGGGTAAAAGTAGGCGAAGACTCCGCGGACGCTGTAGTCGACCTGGATCCGGAGACCTTCAACAGGTTCCTTTTCGGCTACTCAAGCGCGGAGGAGCTCCTACTAAACTCTACCGTGAAGGCCGACGTGCCCGCCAAAAGGGTCCTGAACCTATTCAAGGAGCTGTTCTCCCCTAAGCCGATGCATATATGGCTGGTAGACCGCTGGTGACGGGAGAAAGTCCAGGCCGCTATAGTATTTTCTGGCTTTAAGACTCGACTTTACGCATCGCTACACTCCGGGGGGGGCGCCGGGTGAACTAGGAAGCTGCGTTAAAATTGTACTAATGGGCTGAGTCAAAGTAACTAGAAGCTAAGTTACACTCCCGAAGGATGGGCGTGACCGTGTTGGTATCAGGTTGCCGACTACTTGGAGGTGTACATAGATGAGCATGAGAGGGTCGTTACGGAGGGAGTGAAAAGAGCTAAATAAGGCTAACATCCGGCAAAGTACTCACGCAGGGCGAAATCGAGGCGTCAATGGTTAAAGGGCGAGGCGCTCGCGTTAAGCTGTAATCGACGCAAACGTGCTAGTTTACGATACTTTTGAGGATTCGCCGACCACAAGGGCGCTGTTAGCCTGCTAGGCGGGCTAGGCCGCTGGCTTATCCCACGACCATGGCTTACGAGTACGTGTGGTTCCTGAGTATCTATCTATTGATACCTGGCTGGCGCGAGAAGGTAATAGACGTAGCAAGCGAAAGCTTCCATCGATGTGGAGTGAGCGCTTCAACGACAAGGTAATCCTAGCAATAGCTGCACGCGGGGAGCTGCCCTTAGCCTCCTGCGATATAAGGCTGAGAGTGCGAGCTGCTAAATTGGGGTAAGATTGCCCCCAAGTTTTTGCAGCGGCAAATATGAACAATGTGGGATGAAGCTTCGATCCACGGCACGGGCTTAAGCGTGACCTGGCCCTTAGCCTGACCGTAGTTAGCCAAAGTAAAAAAAAATAGGGAAGATTTTTGTGCTCTACCGTTGCAGAGGCAGTTTCACCGGCAAACCTTTGCGGGCGGATTCGTAAGCCGCAATTGAGACTTCAAGCGCCTTATACCCGTCGTACCCCGTCGCTCTCGGCGGCCGGTCCTCCTGAATGGCGTAGACGAAGTCCTTGATCATGTTGTAGTCAGCGTCCGGGCCGTAGTAGTGCCATGTAAGCGGTTTACCCTCGATCACCAAGTTGATGCAGGGTCTGAATGCGTCCACGAGGATGAAGCCGTCAGTCCCGTAGATGGCTAGGAACACGTCGCCCCATGTGTAGAACGTATTCGGCCGCGACCAGCTGCAATCGATGCTCCCCACTATGCCGCTCTTGAACCTCAGCGAAATCAGCGCACAGTCCTCGGATCTTAGATCAGGCCTAATATTCTTCCCGATGACGGCGTATACCTCATCAAACTCGTCCCTCGTATACCAACGCATTAAATCAGCGGTGTGAACCACGTGGTCCATTACCGCTCCTCCACCGGCAAGCTTGGGGTCGTCGAACCAGAGACCCGGGAACTTGCCGTGGTTAGTCGTCATTACCGCGAGAATCTTGCCCACGGTACCCCCATCTAACAGATTTTTCACCGCGACCGTGGCATCGTGGTACCGCATCACGAAAGCTTGTTGCAGCTTCACCCCCGCTTTCTCAGCCGCTTTGATCATTTTCTCCGCGTCCTCGAGCGTTGTGGCCAGCGGCTTCTCGACGATCATGTGCTTCCCAGCCTCCGCTGCGGCGATTGCCAGCTCTGCGTGCTTTGCATTCTCGGAGGCGATAACTACTGCATCGATATCTTCTCGCTTCAGGAGCTGCCGGTAGTCGCCGTAGAGATCCTTTACCCCGTAGGCCTCCGCCGCTCTCCTCAACCTCTCTGGGTCGTCATCGTATATCGCGGCAAGCTCAGCTTCCTCCAGGCTTTTCAGTACTCTAGCGTAGCTCCATGCGTGAATGTGCGCGAAAGAGAGAATCGCGAACCTCAGCTTCCTCATAGCACCTCACCCTCTAGCGGCAGCTTGATGGGTCTACCCTCGTCCACCGACTTAACGGCGGCCAGCGTTACTTCAAGAGTCTTCTTAGCTTCTTCGCCTGGTACGGCTGGTTCGAGATCCCTTACTATGCACTCGTAGAAGTGCTTCACCTCCTTATCGTAGGCGTCCTCCTCGAATGGAGTGTACACAGCCGGCGGTTCACCAGGCCTGTAGACCTTCAAGGCAGCCGGCGAGTGGTTGTCAACTGCGAGCATACCATGGGTCCCCACGATCTCCAGGTAGGTGGTGAAGGGGAAGCCCGGTGGTTGAATCCACGAACCCTCTACGTAAGCGATTGCCCCGCTCTTGAACTTGAGAATCGCGTGCGTAAAGTCGTGCGACGTGGAGTCCGCGGTCTTTAGGGTTCCACCTCTGGCGAACACCTCCTCCACCTCGCCCATCGCCCAGCGGAGGAAGTCGACGTCGTGAATGCTCATATCGACGAAGACGCCTCCACCGAGCCTCCGGTCCTTATGCCACGGCGCCCACTCCGGGAAGGGGGAAAGTCTGTAAGCCCTGGCGATTCTCGGCTCCCCAATCGCCCCACTTTCAACTAGGCGTTTGCTTTCAACGTACTCAGGCCAGAACCTGAGACAGTGAGCCACCATGAACTTCACCCCGGCTTTTCGGGCCGCTCCAATCATGTCATCCGCATCGCTAAGGCGGAGCGCGATAGGTTTCTCGCAGAGGACGTGTTTCCCACTTTTAGCTGCGCTCACGACTATCTCGGCGTGGGTGTAAGTTGGAGTGCACACATCTACGATGTCGACTTCCCTCATCTCCAGTACTTTGGTGTAGTCCGTGAGCCAGTAGGGCGCCTTGTACGCCTCAGCAGCCCTCTTCGCTTTACCTCCGATTAAATCGACAGCGGCTATAATCCGCGAACCCTTAACCTTGCTCCACGCCCTGAGGTGCACGTTGCCAATAAAACCGCATCCAATAACCGCTACTCCCAGTTCCCCCATCAATGGTAAAAACCTGAAATAGGTAAAAATGGTTTACTGGGGATGGTTATGGCATTCGACTTGGAGGAAGCTCTGGAGCAGCTCCTGCAGCTGAAGGTAGCGGAGCTTGAAAGCAACTACAGGGAGCGTGCGCAGAAGCTGGATGCCAGGCTTGAGCTACCCTTCGCCATCCGCCTGGATGGAGTCGGGTTCAGCAAAGCGCTGTCAGGGTTCCAAGAGCCAAGGGACAGGAGAGTGCACGAGGCATTTGTAGCCGGGACTTCTCAGGTTGTCAATAGGCTCTCCGCCAGCTGCGCGTATACCGTTAGCGACGAGGTTAATGTCCTGTTCCTAGGCCCTTCGCTCCCCTACGCCGGTCGGGTGCAAAAGCTCGTAAGCATCTCAGCATCCATCCTCTCCGTTAGCGCCTCCGAAGCTATTGGGAGGCACCTACTCTTCGACGCTAGGGCAATACCCTTGACCAGTGTAGACGATGCTAAGCACTACATACTGTACCGGGCCCGGGTCGCCTTCAATAACTTCGTTGGGAGTACGCTAAAGCTGCTAAACATCAAACTCAAGGAGAAGACGAGCCTCCGCCAGCAGGTCAAGTTGCTCGAGGAGAACGGAATACGAGTTAGCGACCGCCCGCTTTGGGAGTGGGGTGGAACGAGCCTTTACTGGGTAACCAGGGGGGGCGTAAGGGTGCTCGACCGGAGCGATGGTCCCTGGGCTCTCCTCGAAGCTATAGAGGGCTACAGGGCGCCGGAGGTCTGCACGTAAGTTAAGCTGAAGGCGCGCAAAAAGCTTACATTCGAGCACCCCTAGCTTGGCTGTGGACCCGAGGGAAAGGTGCATTAGGTGCTTTGAGCACGAGCAGCTTGACCGGGTACCGCTAAACTTCAAGTGTAGACCGGAGCCGCTCAGCTCGCTGATGGGGGCTTTAGGGGTTGAGAGCCTCGAGCGGTTACTGAGAGTCCTGGGCGTGGACTTCCGGGGTACAGGGCCCGTACTGGCCGGTGGTTTCGCGCCACCCGAGCACGCGAAGCCGGCCAGTGAGTGGGTATACGGGCCCACGTACGTTCTCGGCCGCGTCGGGGAGTACGAGCTGCGCGTCAACATTTGGGGTGTGGAAACCATCTGGGCTCCGGACCACACCTACACGTACACCTATTACAGACACCCGCTTCAGCGCACTCCGGTGGATGAGTACAGCTGGCCGTACGTCGATGAAGAGAAAACGTTCGACGTCGCTTCGCGTGCTAGGAAGCTTTACGCGGACTACTGCCTCGTAGCGGGGGTTGAGCACCTATGGGAAAACGCCTGGCAGCTCACCGGTTTCAACGAGGCAATGAAGATGATGTACAGAGATCCCGCGATTTTCGAGAAAATACTGGACCACTTACACAGGATCAGGATGGAGGAGGCTAAAGTGCTCTGCGACGCCGGCGTGGACGTGATTTACGACGGGGACGACGTGGGCATGCAAAAGGGCATGATGATGTCGCCTGGAGCGTGGAGGCGGTTCCTGAAACCGAGGTACGCGGAGCTTGTTGACCTATGCAACAAGCGCGGGGCTTACTTCATGTTCCACAGCGACGGGTGGATTGAACCAATTATCCCGGATCTGATCGAAATAGGTGTCGACATCCTGGACCCCGTGCAGCCGGAGTGCATGAACCCCTACAAGCTGAAGGAGGCGTACGGCGATTTGTTAACACTGCACGGAACAGTAAGCGTCCAAACAACCCTCCTCTTCAGCACCCCCAACGAAGTAGAGAAGCTGGTACTGGAGAGGATTGCCTTGCTCGGGCCTACAGGCTTTGTCCTCTCCCCCACGCACAACATTCAACCCGGCACGCCTCTGGAGAACATCCTAGCCGTGTACAGGGCTGCTCGCAAGGCCAGAAAAGGTTCAGGAAAAGTTTAAACGAAAGCTTCCTTGAGGGGTGCGTGGGGAGGTTTATTGCTCAACCTTCAGAGAGGAAATCGGTTAAGCCGCGCGCAGAGAGGGAACGCGTACGGTTCCTTAAGTCGATAGAGGAGAAGTGGCAAAGGAAGTGGAAAGAGGCTAAGCTTTTCGAGCCCGAGCCCGACCCCCAACGCCCGAAATTCTTCGTAACCTTCCCCTACCCCTACGTCAACGCCTATCCCCACCTGGGGAGCGCCTACACCGTGCTGAGGAACGATATCATGGCCCGATACAAGAGGATGAAGGGATTCAACGTCCTGTTCCCCCAAGGGTGGCATGCCACTGGAAGCCCGATAGTTGCAGCTGCCCTAAGGGTCAGGGAGGGGGATGAGAAGCAGATCTCTATCCTCAAGTCCATAGGCATCCCCGAAAGCGAAATACCGAAGTTCGCGAACCCGGAGCATTGGGTGCACTTCTTCTGTAAAGAGTGGAGGAGGGATTTCGAAAAATACGGCTTGTCGATCGACTGGAGGAGGGAGTTTTACACTACTTACCTTAACCCGCCCTACAGCAAGTTCGTGCAGTGGCAGTACAAGCAACTGCTTAAAAAGGGGTTGATTGCCAAGGGCGTCCACCCGGTTGTCTGGTGCCCGAAGGAGGGGAAAGTGGTGGGGGACCACGACAGGCCCGACGAGTATGCCGGTATAGGGCCCGAGGAGGTAGTCATAGTGAAGTTCAGGGGGGAAGATGGGCTAGTTTACCCGTGCCTCACCTACCGGCCGGAAACCGTGTACGGGGCTGTAAACATATGGGTGAGGCCGGACTCCGAGTACCTTGTAGCCGAAGTCGACGGGGAGCGCTGGGTGCTCGGGAGCTATGGGCTCCGCGAGCTGCAGGACCAAGGGCACAGCGTTACGGTAATCGGTAGGGTTACGGGCTCTGAACTCGTCGGGCGGAAAGCCATTAACCCGGTTACCGGTTGGCGCGTGCCGGTCTTACCTGCCTTCTTCGTCGACCCCGACGTTGGCACGGGAGTGGTGATGTCGGTCCCCGCCCATGCCCCCTTCGACTACGTGGCGCTTGAGGACCTTAAGCGCGGGCTGCCTTCCCAAGCCGGGGTGGATCCCGAGCTGCTCGGGGACGTGAAACCTGTCAGCATCATTTCGCTGGAGGGGTACGGGGATCTCCCAGCGAAAACTGTGGTTGAGCGCTTAGGTATTTCGAGCCAGTTCGAGAGCGAAAAGCTTGAGGAAGCCACCCGCGAAATCTACTCCAAGGAGTACTACCAGGGCGTTCTGAAAGAGCCCTTCGGTAAATGGGCCGGCAAAACAGTAGCCGAGGTAAAGGAGGAAGTCATCGAGTGGTTGATATCAATCGGCGCCGCCGCGAAGCACTACACGCTACCCCGGCCCGTGTACTGCCGCTGCGGTGCTAGAACTCACGTTAAAAGGGTTGAGGACCAGTGGTTCCTAAAGTACAGCGACCAGCAGTGGAAAAAGCTAGCCCACGAGTGCATCGATAGGATGAACCTGTTGCCCGCCTCCATCAGGAGCTACCTTCACAGCCAGGTTGAGTGGTACGGCGATTGGGCTTGCACTCACAGAGGGGAGTTGGGGACCCCGCTCCCCTGGGACCCTGAATGGGTGCTCGAGTCGCTCAGCGACTCAACGCTCTACATGGCGTACTATGTTTTGGCCAAGTACCTTCAGCACCCGGAGGAATACGGCATTCGGTTAGAGGGGGTCGACGATTCCTTCTTCGACTACGTGTTCTTCGGTCAAGGCGATCCAAGGGAGGTAGCTGCGAAGATCGGAGTTCATCAAGACCTGCTGAAGAGGATTAGGGACGAGTTCCTCTACTGGTACCCTGTAGATATGAGAATCTCTGGGAAGGACCTGCTGCCAAACCACCTCGTATTCTTCATATTCCACCACGTGGCGATATTCCCGCCGGAAAAGTGGCCGCGAGGAATCGGGGTAAACGGCTGGATCACTGTAGCCGGCGAGAAAATGTCGAAATCCGCTGGCAACTTTATCCTGCTCAGGGAGGCTTTAGAGTGGTGGGGCGCTGACGCTACGCGGTTCGCGGAAGCCTATGCGGGTAACTCAAGCCTCGACGACGCGAACTTCGAGCCGGAAATGGCCGATCGAGCAGTAGATCTCCTGATAGGTTGGTACGAGTACGCGATCAAAAGCTACGGTAAAGGCAGGGAGGCATGGCTACCCATCGACGAGTGGTTCAGATGCGTTCTCCACCGAACAATAAAAGAGGTGGAGGCGGAGATGGAGGAGGGGGACTTTAAAGACGCGCTTGTGAAGGGGTTCTTCAACCTGCAGGAGCAATTTCGATGGTACATGCGCAGGTGCGGTGAACCGAATAGGGACCTGCTGAAGGAGTTCGTCGAAGTACAGACCCTTCTGCTGGCGCCGATAACGCCCCACGTGTGCGAGGAAATATGGGAAAAGCTGGGCAAAGGGGGCTTCCTCAGCAGGGATAGCTGGCCCAAGGCAAGGGAGGAGTACATCAAACCGGAAGTGGAGAAAGCCGAGGAAATTGTGAAAAGCGTGCTCGAAGACATGAGGGAGGTGTTAAAGCTGATCCGGGGAGTACCTAAGGAGATAATGGTAGCAGTCGCCGCCGAGTGGAAATTCGAGTTCCTTTCAGCAGTGGCGGAGGAGGTGCGCAAAGGTCTCGACCTGAAAGAGGCCCTCAGATCGTCGATCAGCAAGCTAGGCCCGCAGCTCCGCGGGCAAGCCGGCAAGCTGATCGAAGCCGTGGTCAGGAATCCAAGAGTTATCCAAATGCTAGCCGATCCAGAGCTGGAGCGCAGAGCTCTGGAGTCGGCAACCGAGTTCTATGGGAGGGAGCTCGGCGTCAAGGTCATGATTGTCAACGAAGCTGAAGTTAAGCTACCTCCCGGTAAGGTGGCGCTTCCGGCCAGGCCGGCCATCCTGGTTACAGCGGCGTGAGAGGCGTGCAGACTATCTCAAGGAAAGTAGACGCGTACCTGGATTTAATCCGCGTCGAGCAGTGGTACAAGAACTTGATGATCGCGGTTCCGGCCGTTTTCTCACTCAAGCTCGTAGACCTACGCATCTACCCCCTTCTAGCCGTAGGCTTCCTCACACTTTCCGCTGCGGCGAGCTCCGTGTACGCTTTCAACGACATAGCGGATCTGCAGCGAGACAAGCTGCACCCAAGGAAAAGGGAGAGGCCTCTACCCTCCGGGCGCATAAGCGTTAGAGAGGCTGCTGCGCTATCCGCCGCTCTCGCTGTGCTGTCCCTGGCGACGGCCTACTTTCTCGGCCGCTCCTTCGTCCTCTGCGTCGCAGCCTACATCTGTCTATCTTTCGCGTACAGCCTCGCTTTGAAGCACGTGGCAGTGGTGGACGTAACGGCCATCGCCCTGAACTACTTATTAAGGGTTGTGTCGGGAGCTTTCCTACTCGAAGTTGAGGTCTCCCCCTGGCTCGTTACCGGTATCTTCTTCCTAGCCCTATTCCTAGCTCTCAGCAAAAGGAAGGCGGAGTACAGGCTATCCGGTGCCAGGGCTAGAGAAAGCCTGAGGGAGTACAACATCCAGTGGCTAGACCAGGCTTTGAGCATGACTACCGCTATGACCATCGTAACTTACGCGGTCTACTGCGCCGAGGTGCCGCTCGGTCGGCGGCTCATCCCCACTGTTCCTGTGATGGCATTCTTCCTCCTGCGCTACACTCTGGCTTTAGAGAAGGGCGTGGGGGAGCACCCCCACGAAGTTATAGTCAACGATAAGCCCACCCTCCTCTCGGCTATCATGCTCATAGCGTCAGTCCTCCTTCTAGCCTACGTTCCATGGTAACTCGGGGCAGCCTTTGCCTTTACAAGCCGCTGCAGCGGTCGGAGCGCGGCAGCCGGGCGAGGGGGCTAGAGTCGATCGGTGAAAACCATGGAGAAAGCACGCCGCGGCGGCACCCCTCCCGCCTACGAGAAGGGTCTGAAACCCCCTGGAAAACGCTCGTGGAGGGCTTGGGCGTCCCGCCGAGTTCCGAACCTTTATAGGTGCGGTCTCTAAGAGAACCTGAATGGGTGGAGCAAGCGATCGAAGGAGCCTTGCGCTGAGCTTGCAAGTCTCGCATTGGTTAGAGCCAGGACTGGAAAGCCCGGCTCTGCTGAACAGTGACACATTTATCTTTGCCCCGGGTGGAGGTGCCCGATGGAAGAAGCATACAATGAGCTCCGTTGGAACCCCCTTCTAGAAGCGTGGATCATCGTCTCCAGCAGGAGGAGGGGGAGGCCTTGGCGTAGCGGCCAGTGCCCGTTCTGCCCCGGAGCGCCGGAAACCGGTTACGGCTGGGACGTGCTGACGCTCGACAATAGGTTCCCCGCCCTAAGGGCGGATGCTAGGACCTCGAGAGAAAGCAAAGACCTATACGAGGTAAGGGCCGGCTACGGTTACTGTAAAGTGGTCGTTGAAACGCCGCAGCATGAAGGCGATTTAAGCGACATACCCTTTGAAAACCTGGTCAAGTATGTTCGGGAATTATCCCAGGTGACCAGAGAGCTCTGCAGCGACCCGGAAATCCAGTACGTTATGCCTTTCCGAAATAAAGGCGAGGTCATCGGAGTATCGCTTACCCATCCGCACAGCCAGGTTTACGCGCTACCCTTCATCCCCCCGCGAGTTCAGCGGGAGCTTAAGAGCATGGAGCGCTACTGGAGGGAAAGGAAAAGCTGCCTTTTATGCAGGATTCTCGAGCTCGAGGAAGAGGAGGGCGTTAGGCTTCTCTACGCGAACGATGGTTTCACGGCCTTCCTTCCATTCTTCGCGATGTGGCCTTACGAGGTACACATCTACGCGAACAGGCACGTAGGCTCTTTAACGGAGCTGAGCGAGCTGGAGGTAGTCTCCCTAGCTGACGTACTTAAGGTTGCCACAGCTATGTACAATAGTTTGTTCGACTTCAGCCTCCCCTACATGCTAATTTTCCACCAGAAGCCTTGCAAGTTAAACACCGAGTACTACCACCTGCACCTCGAGTTCTATCCCCTACACCGGGAGAGGGACAAGCTAAAGTACGCGGCCGGAATCGAGTGGGGGGCATGGACATTCACTTATGACTCCCTGCCGGAGGAGAAGGCGGCTGAGCTGAGAGAGGCGTTGAAGAAAGGCTTAGTAGAGCTCCGCAGCAAGGGGTACGAGGCCAGAGGAAAACCGCTGTAAAACCAAATAGGCTGAAAAGTTTCGCCTTTTTTCCCAGCAGCCCCGGAGCCCCCGGAACCAGCTACCCCGCACCATGCAACTATACAATTCTTTAATGAAAGTCAATGGATCTTTACAAACTGCGTCACTAACCGTGCTTAAGCCGCCAGACGTGGCGGTAAGTTATTTAATGGGCTTTCCACGCAAACCCTGTGGAGCGGTCACTCGCTAACATAGAGGCGGTTAGACCGACGCTCGAAGACGCGCGCGTCCTTGCAGCCGCCCTGAGAGAGGAAAGCTTACTCGGCGCTTTGAGGAGGCTTACCGCAGGAGCGCCAAGCCTCGTAAGCACATACGTCCTAGGTAACGAATTAGTGGTAGCCGTCAAGGAGTACGCCCTCTTATCAGTCAACCTGGACGAGGGTAGAGTGAAGATCTGGGGCGACTGGAAGGCGAGGCTAGCATCGGCTGTAAAGGACGAGGCTAGCTCCTTAGCTAGGAGAATTATAGCCACGCTAATCGATAAGGGGGAAAACATGTCCAGCTGCTATAGGGACGAGTTGAGGGCGCTTTTACACGAGCTGGAGAAGGCCGAGGCGGAAGGCCTTGAGCCGCTCCTCAATAGAGTGAAAGCGATTTTGGACAGCTACGGCGAGGAAAGGCAGTGAAGGGGCCGTATAGGAAGCTGGTCGACGTCAACGTCGCATGCAGGGAGCTTAGAGAAAGCAAACGCCTGCTTCTCTACGGGACGTGCGTGCGGGACGAGTACCCCCATATCTACGAAAAGTACGCGGAGGACAGAGTAGCCCTCGCTGTCTGCATGGAGGAGGAGCAGTTCAACGTTATCGCGCTAAAGCTAGCCTCCATAGCCTCTAGGGTTCAGCTCGAAGATACTACAGTGCTCACGGTAGACGGAAGCCCCCACTGCTTGCAGCTCCACTTAGCGGTGGAGGAGGTGGATAGAATCGTGAGAGGCCTCCCGAGAAAACACTTGGTTATCGAGGGGGAAAAAGTCTGGGAAATAAAACCGGAGGCGGTGAAGACTGCCAGGTACCTAACTAAAATCATGCAACTGATTGAGCGCTCCTAGCGATTTTGACTAGGAACCTGCGGGCCCTATCGCTTTTAGGCGTGTGAAGCAGTTCCCAGGGATCGCCCTCCTCTACCACTAGCCCGTCATCCATCAGCACCAGCCTATCGGCAGCTGCTTCAGCGAAATCCAGCTCGTGGGTCACTATGAGCATGGACCTCCCCTGCCTCGCCACCTCGAACAGAGTGTCCAAAACCTCCCGCCTAAGCTCTGGATCCAAAGCCGAGGTCGGTTCATCGAGTAGCAAGAGAACCGGGTCCATCACCAGCGCCCTAGCGATCGCAACCCTTTGCTGCTGACCGCCGCTCAGCTGAAGCGGGTACTTATCAGCGAACTCCTCTAGCCCGAAGGCTTTCAGCATGTTCATAGCCCTGCGCTCGGCTTCCGAGCGCGGCATCCTCTTGACAACCTCCAAGGGTAGGCTCAAGTTCTTTATCACGGTCATGTGCGGGAACAAGTTGTACTGCTGGAAAACGAAGCCGGTTTTAGCCCTCACTTTCCTTAAGTCGACTTCCCTGCCGGTCACCTCCTCTCCGTCAAGGAAAATTCTGCCGCTCCAAGGCTCAACCAGTCTCACGATGCACTTCAGCAAGGTGCTTTTGCCGGAGCCACTGGGTCCCATCACAACTACCTTCTCACCCCTGCTTAAGCCGAGGTCGACACCCCTCAGCACTTCAAGCCCGTCGTAGCCAGCCTTAAGCCCCTCGACTTTAAGTAAAAGGTTGTTCATGCCACCACCTTCTCGTAGCCCGGTATCTTGAACATCGATTCAAGCTGCTTAACCGCTTGCGACGCAAGTGTGCAAACAACTAAATAAATCAGAGCAACCGCCACGTAAACTTCTAAAGCCCTGAACGTATAGGCGACCAGGTACTCCCCCCTCCTCGTGAGCTCCACCACGCCTATAACGGAGGCCAGAGAGCTCTCTTTGACCAGCGTTATTAGCTCGTTCGCGAGCGCCGGAGCCGCCACTCTGAGCGCTTGCGGGAGTACAACGTATCTGTAGGTTTGGCCCTGACTGAAGCCGAGCGACTCAGCCGCGAGGAACTGCGTTTCCGGAATACTTTTCATCGCGCCCCGGAATATCTCTGCCTGGTAAGCGGCGCTGTTCAAACCTAAGGCTAGTATGCACGCAGAGTAGGCATCGAGTTTAACCCCCAGAGAAGGGAGGCCGAAGTATATGAGTAACAGCTGCACGAGCAAGGGCGTCCCCCTGAAAGCTTCGACATATCCCCTCACAATCAGGGGTATAGGCTCAGGTGCGAAGATCCTCAAGGGAGCTAGAATAGCCGCCAACACTATCCCCAAGGCGAAGGAGACTGTGCTGATCTGCAGTGTAACCCATAAACCGTTAACCAGACCCGGTACGATGCCTAAGACGAAAAAGAGGCTTTCCATTTACGCGTCCCCCTGCCTTAGCCGCCGGCTTCAAGCCACTTTAAAACCTCCGCTTGCATTAATGCATCCATCTCCCCGCTCTCTAGCATCTCTTCGATGACTTTGTTGACCACGTACAGCAGGTCGTCGGCGCCCTTAGGCACAGCTACAGCCGCTCCGATCCTGGTACCCCCGGTGTAGAAAGCCACCTCCAGGCCTGAAACTTTGTGCGTTAAAGCGCTCGCCATTATATCCCCAACGACCATGGCGTCGATATCCCCTCTTTGAAGCGCCATAACCATCTCCGGGTACACTCTATCGTAGGAGATTACCTCGGCCCTGCCGCTCAGGTTGCTTTTAGCCCACTCCTCCTGAATCGTACCCAGTTGCACGCCGATCCTCTTCCCGTGGAGGTCGCTGACACCCTTGAACTCGCCCAGGCGGCTCCTCAGCACGACTACCGCGTTACCTTTGCTGAAGTAGTAGGGTATGGAGAAGTCCACCTGCCTACCCCGCTCCGCCGTAGGGGTCATATCGGCTAAAACAATGTCCACCTGCCCCCCTTTTAGCGCCTCGATAAGCGCGGCAAACTTCATGTCCCTAACCTCTAGCTTCACCCCAAGTTCCTGGGCGATCCTCTTCGCGATCTCCACATCTATTCCCACAATATTTCCATCTTTATCCACGTACTCGAAGGGCGGCCAATCGGCGGAAGTGCCCATCACGAGTACCCCCTTCTGCTTGATTCTCTGAACATACTGCTCACTCCCCTGCTGAGCTCCCTGGGCATACCGTTGGGCAAACGGCAGCAAAAGGTAGCCGACAGCTAAACCCGCTATAAAGGCTACTAAAACCCACAAAATGTTCTTCGAAACCATTTCCAGTCAAAGGGGGCACTGGCGCAGGCTAAAAATTCCTTACGGTATAATCAGTGATCCCCTAAACCATTTTTGTTACAAATGAAACAAACTTTAAACTAATGATACATAGTAGAGCTAAAATATTCCTTAACTCACCTTCCTTAACATGCGATGGGAGGGGAACATTAGCCGGGCAGTACAAGAGCTGCTTCTCTCCAAGCCGCTCGTTTTGGCTTCGCTGGAGATGCAGATAGTTAACTACTCCGCTTTAGCGCGCCTGCTGAGAAAGGAGGTTGAGAGCAGGCTCGGCAGGAGGGTGAGCGAGGCGGCGGTGAAAATGGCCATTTTGAGATTCCGTGAGCAGCTCGCAGCTCGGGTGAGTGAAGCGAACGTGCTTAAAGTTATTGGGGAGAGCACCGCCTCGCTGATAGACGATGTAGGACTTTTAACTTTGAGAGGGGTAGACCCACTAACCCTGCTTTCCAAGGCGCTGAGTATGGCCTCGAAAGCCCGCCTCTTCCAGCTTACCCAGGGGATTCGGACATTTACAATCGTTACGGACGACGACTACATAGACGGCATGCTCAGCGAGCTGGAGCCCCAGTGGGTTGAGGCCGTGTACAGGAACCAAGCCGCTGCAGTGCTGGTGAGCCCTCCTGACATAATAACCACGCCCGGAGTGATAGCCTACTTGGCTACCCTACTCGGGTTCAACGGAGTCAACATCACCCAGCTCATTTCCACACACACGGATACGCTCTTCATCGTGCAGAGGGGGGACGCCGTAAAAGCGTACACGCTACTTAGGGGAGCTATCGACGCGGCGAGGGCCTCTGAAGGCAAAGTTTAAACCGCCGCCACGATATGTTCCATGTGCAACACCTTATCGAGGAGTACAAATTCGGGAAGATGGTGATAGGCGGGAAAGCGCACACCAGCGACCTAATAATCACGCCCAGCGGCATCCTGAGCCCGTGGTGGCGCAGGGAGGGGCACCTGCTGGAGCTGAGGGATCTCGGCGAACTGAAGGACTCGGACGTGGAGCACGTAGTGATAGGTACAGGCTATAGCGGCATGATGGAGGTTCTCGGCGAAGTGACAGACTACTTCAAAGCCAGGGGAGTTAAGGTATACGTAGCCGATACGAGAAAAGCTGTAGAGCTGTACAACGCGCTTGTGAAGGAGGGGAGAAGGGTCCTGGGCGCCTTCCACCTAACCTGCTAGCGGCATAAAGGGTTAAAAGAGGGCTTACAGCAACTTGTCGAACGGTGCTCAGGCTTGCAGCCTGCGGAACGTGACCTGAGCTCGCTGTTGAGGAGCGAGGAGCTGGCGCAGCGTATCGCCAAACTGGTGCATAGGCTGGCCTCAGAGCTCGCACAGCGCGGGAGAAAGACGGTTAAGCTGATGAACTTCTGCGGCACGCACGAGTGGACCACGGTCCACTACGGGATTAGGAGCCTCATGCCGCCGACCGTCGAGCTAGTCGCGGGGCCCGGGTGCCCCGTCTGCATCACTCCTTCTTACTGCGTCGAGAACGCCATCGAGCTGGCGTTGGACGGGGTCACCGTTTACACGTTCGGCGACGCGTACAAGCTACCGGCCGTGAGGCGGGTTCGAGGCGCGCGCAGCCTTGCCGAGGCGAAAGCCCAGGGAGGCAACGTGAAAGTGGTTTACAGCTTCCTGGATGCCGTGAAGCATGCCAGGGCATCCGGCAGGGAATCCGTGTTTCTCGCAATCGGCTTCGAGACCACCGCTCCCAGCTACGCGCTCTCCCTGTCCCGGGGCGACGTGCCGAGTAACCTGAAGCTGCTCACAGCCCTGCGCTTAACTCCGCCCGCCGCTAGGCACGCTATCCTAGCCACCATAGAGCGTGGGTTAGAGCCTGTGAGCGGCATCATAGCGCCGGGCCACGTTTCCACCATAGTAGGGGCGGAGCCGTGGGACCGGTTGGCCAAGGAGCTCAAGCTCCCAGCCGTGGTATCCGGCTTCGAGCCGGTGGATTTGCTGGTGTCGATCTCAATCCTCCTAGAGATGATCCTCGGTGGAGTCTCGGGCGCTAGGATCGAGTATACGCGCTTGGTTACCTGGAACGGGAACGCGCTCGCGAAGAAGTTGATCGGGGAAGTTTTCGAGACTGTGGACTCCCATTGGCGGGGGTTAGGCTTGATAGCTGCAAGCGGCCTCGAGCTCGGGGGCCCCTATAAGGCCTACGACGCGTACGACGCATACGGCTTGAAGAAAGTGGAGGAGAGGGAGGATTCGCTGAGCGGGTGCAAGTGCCCGGAGGTGATCATGGGCCTCGCGAAGCCTATTGAATGCCCGCTGTTCATGAAGGTTTGCACGCCGTCGAAGCCCTACGGCCCCTGCATGGTTTCAAGCGAGGGCACATGCGCTATTTGGGCACGCTTCGGCGGCGGAGGGCTCGCCGACAAGGTGGCGGCAACCTTAGAGCTGGGGGGTTGAAGCAACGGAGCTCTTTGCAAGCAGCCTTAACGTTAACATTACGAATAATCAAAAATATTTAAAAAATTCAAACGTTTCAAAAGTAATTTAAATAGATGAGATCCGAAATCTATATAAGGGTTAGTTTCGTTTAACCAAAGGCATGAAAATTTTTCCAAGCGAAAAAGAAGCCACTACGTGGAAACCCTACGAAGTAGGGCGCTTAATTATTGCACCCGACGCTAGACCCTACTACTACGACATTACGCTGGAACCTGAAGCTCTTCGAGAAGTAGGTGTGCTGGCCGAGCTGCTTTCTATATTCTCAGGTGAAGGTTTACAAGTACTTCAAGTGAAAGTGTCGGCCGCTAGCCCGGGCAAGCCGGTCAGAGTTCTAATCGCCGTGAATTTAAAGGGCAGGGAAAAGCTCGCCAGCAGGCTGGCGGACGACTTAAAGCATAAGAGCCATGTGGTTGAGGTAAGCTATACTCCTCCGCTGCTTGACGGCGTAGCTGTGGATGCGTGGTCGTTTCCGCTTACGTTTCAAGGCAATAGGGCCTTGATCATAACTGAAGAGATGACTGAAGGTATGCTGAAAAGCGGGTGGAGGGAGCTTGGGACGGCCTTCGCCGCAGTGCTCTACCGCGCGTTCTTCGGCGGGGCTAAAAGAGTATATGAAACTTATATCGGTAACCTTCCCTATGGTATTGAGGAACGATTCAAATTAATTGAAGAGGTTTTCAGAATGCTGGGCTACGGAATTCTCAAATTCGAAAAGATCGCCCGCAATGAGTGCATAGCCAGAGTGCATAAAAGCTTTGAATGCTCTATTTTCAAAGACGAAAAAGAGGCGAGGGGCGCTATTGTAAGAGGGATCATCGCAGGCTTAATTGCAGGCTATTGGGGGGCTGAGATTGATGATATCGCAGTGGACGAGGCGAAGTGCGCAGCAAAGGGGGACGAGCTCTGCGAGTACAGGGTGAGGAGAGTGCGGTAGACTCTAGCTGGACACCTGGCTCTGTTGTCCCCGGCCGGCCTCCTTTCGTGCAAGCCCTTTGAAAACCTCCTCTATCAGTTGGGAAAGCTTTGACCGCATGTCCGCTGCATCCGTGTAGGTGACTACGTCAGCTTTAACGGCTAATGCCTGAAGAGAGTTCTCCAGGCTCTTCGGGGATACCAGCACATGCCTGCCCGCTAGGTCACTCCTCTTGGCTATAGCGGACAGAGCTTCGCTCATCGATGCGGCGTACTCAGGCACTAGGTCCACGTATACTGTTCCTTTACCGTCGCTCAACACCATGTCAACTGGGTGCTGGTACCCGCTTTTACCAACCACATGAGCTGAGACTCTAGCTGAAACCTGGTAAGCCTTCGCTACCTCCTGAGCTCCTTTCACGAGCAGCTGCTTAGCCACGCGCTCAGCCGCCTCCTTCTTCACCCTGTAGCTGTACAGGACCATGTAGCTGGCTTCCCTGTAGTCGAAACTGTGGCCGCAGTCCGAGCAACGGTAGGATGGCAAGGGGGTTTCGAACCTCGCGCCGCAGTCCGAGCAGCTGAAGAGCCTGCTTACGATGACCGAGTTCCCCTGGCTAAGCCGCTCCCCGCACTTGGAGCAGATGGCCCTGGGCATCTCTTCCACGCTGCTTACAGTGCCGCACTTGAGGTGAGATATGAGCGAGATTCTCCTAAGCTTCTCGGAGCCGCAGTTGGGGCACTTCAGTTTCCCGAACAGCCTAAATGAGCCGCATTTGGGGCACACAACCATGGAGTCGTGGTACTCCTTTTCAAGCGCACCCAATTCGCTCAGCTTTTCAAGCACATCGATGTCGCGCAACCTGTGCCTTGCCGCAACTTTCAGAATGTCTACGTAAATCACGCCTGCAGTGTACGAAAACGTTGGAGTTAGAAGCTCCTTCCCATCCCTGATTATCTGGGAGAGAACGTCGTACAGCGCCTCGATTGAGGGCTCTCTCTCCCCTTCGGGGTTTAGCGACTCACGGGCAGCCGTTGCCATAGCCTACTCCTACCTTAATTACTACAATAATGTTTTATTATAAGTGTTTATCCTTCACTATTAGAATGAGTTCGAAAACCGGGCAAGTTTTGCCGCCTATCCCCCAGCACGAAAGCGTCATCGAGATCTACGAAGTAGTGCAGCCCTACGCGTACGTAGCGGTAACCAGGGACCGCCGAACAGGGCGCATGCTGTACAGGGTGATCGAGCCCGTTTTGACGCCCCAAGATGAAGTCGTTATCGCGGAGGTTAAAAGGGTGCTCTTCGAATCGCAGAAGCCGGCTCTGGACGAGCTGAGGGTAAGGGGAGCCGAGGCTGTCCTCCGAGAAAGGATGGAGCAGATTATTAAGAAGCGCAAGCTACCGGTGCCAAAGGCTTCCTTCGACAAAGTATTCTACTACGTTAGGAGGGATACTCTAGGCTACGGCCGCCTGGAGGTGCCGATCAGGGATCCCGGCGTTGAGGACATATCCTGCGACGGCGTTGGGCTACCCGTCTACGTTTGGCATAACCGCTACGAATCGCTGCCCACCAACATCGTGTTCCAGACACCGGACGAACTCGAGAGGGAGATAGTTAGACTCGCGCATAAGGCCGGTAAGCACATCTCGGTAGCCCAACCCATTGTCGAGGGAGCTTTACCCGAGGGGTACAGGCTCCATGCCACTTTGTCGGAGGTGACGCGGAGAGGGGGGACGTTTACCGTGAGGAAGTTCAGGGAAGTTCCGTTCTCCATAGTTGACCTGATCAGGCTGGGCACTATTTCGGTTCAGCTCGCGGCCTACCTGTGGCTGGTGGTGGAATCTAAGAAAAGCATGATGGTAGTAGGCGCGACCGCGAGCGGGAAAACAACGACGCTGAACGCTGCGGCTACATTTATTAGGCCGGAGGCGAAGATAGTCACGATCGAGGATACGCCCGAGCTCAACCTCCCCCACGAGAACTGGGTCCCCCTCGTGGCTAGGCCTACGACCGACCCGTGGGCTAGGAGCGTCACCCTATTCGACCTTCTGAAGTCCGCGCTCAGGATGAGGCCAGATTACGTGATTGTAGGGGAGGTGAGGGGGGAGGAGGCTTTCACCCTGTTCCAGGCGATTGCAACCGGGCATGCAGGCATGTGCACGATCCACGCGGAGAACGTGGATTACGCCATAAAAAGGCTGGTATCGGAACCGATGAACGTCCCCCAGTTCCTAATCCCCCTGATGAAAGTTTTCATAACGGTCAAGCGGTTCGCCAGTGAGGGGCGCATCTACAGGAGAGTCGTCGAAGTCTGCGAGGTAATAAGCGGAGAACCAGGGCCCGTCAAGAACCTGGTGTTCAGGTATAACCCAATCACCGACCGGGTTGAGAGAGTTGGGAGCAGCAAGCTATTGGAGACGATAGCGGAGGAAAAGTACATTCCGGTCGGCGAGCTGGAAGAAGAGTTGAAGAGGAGGGAGGATCTGCTGGAGTTCCTACTAACCAGAGGTATAACCGATTTTAAGAGGGTTAGCAGGCTGATTAGCGACTACGCCCGTAAGCCAGCTGCAGTCTACTGGGCGGTGGAGAAGGGGGTGTACGAGCTTTGAGCCTTAGCTACAGCTTAAGCGGAAGGGTGGCTAAGCGGCTAGCCGAGCGCGCGGGCGTTTTCAGGGAGATATACTACACGGCCGGTTTCCCCGAGCCCTTCGAGGAATACGTGGGCAAGTGGGTTACTGCTTACATTTTAACGGCGCCAGCCGTCGCAGCTGCTGCCGTTGCGCTCCACTCAATCCTGCTGGGCTATCCTCCAGTTTTCTCCGCCGTGCTGAGCCTCTTGGTGATCGTCATATACACTCTGATCTACGCTGCCGCTTGCCTCTACTACCCCGTGTACAGGAGGTACTCGAGAGGGACGAGGATCGACTCCAGGTTACCCTACACTCTAGCGTACTTCGCCCCGCTAGCCGCGTCCGGCATGGGTTTAGACAGGATCGCCGAAAACGTTGTGGACGTAGAGGAGGAGAGGGAGATCGCCAGGGAGTTCTCCCTCTTTCTCACCGATACGAAGCTCCTGGGGTTAGACATGCTTACCGCGCTTGAGAGAAGGTCCTCGAGAAGCCCTTCAATCATGCTGTCCCTCTTCTTCTCAGGGCTGAGGGACGCGTACATAACAGCCGGAAACCTCTACGAGTACTCTGCCTTCGTAGCCCAAAGGCTCCTTGAGTTCAAGAGGTACGAGCTCAGGAAGATCGCGAGCACGGTCTCCGTCATAGCGGAAGCTTATGTAACGCTGATGGTTGCCGCGCCGCTCATGTTCGTTGTCATGCTATCCGTAATCGGGATGCTAGGCGGCTCTATCGGGGGTTTACCTACGAATCTGCTTATCGCCGTTATAATGGCGATAGGTGTCCCGGCTTCGGCAGCCGCGATCCTGGTGATGCTCGATGCCGTCCTGTCCAGAGTTTAGCGTTTGCTTACGCGTGAGGGGTAATTGACCATGCCATACGTGCCGATTAAGGGTCGGCGGCTACTTCTCTTAGCTGCAGCTTCAGCGGCGCTTAGCTTAGTACCGCTTGCCCTACTGGTCCTCCTCTGGGAGGAGTGGACATGGGAAGTGGAAACGTTCGAATTGCTGAGGGGTTTGGAGCTATTCTGGTCCATTTCCGTCTACAGCTTAGCTTCCCTAATCCCCGTGTGTGCTATAGCGCCGTTCGCCGTTGTTCAGTATATGAACGGGAGGTATGTAGACACGATTGAGAGGAGCATGTCGAGCTTCTTTAAGGGGGTTGCGGACGGTATAAGGTCCGGAATGCCGATTATTAAATCCATCGAAGTCTCGGCTAGGTCCATCGGTGGGCCCCTCGGCAGGGAGATGCTCAGCGTGGTTAGCGCGGTGGAGCTTGGCAGCAGCCTGGAGGAGGCCCTTGAGAGCTTGCTGAGGGGGGTCGCGACACCGGGTCTGAGGAGGGCGGCTAACCTGCTGATAACCGCGTACAGGTCGGGCGGAAGGGTCGCCGATGTTTTAGACGCCGCAGCCGAAATGTACGGGATGATCAGGAGCTACGAGGAGGAGAGGAGAGCCTCCCTAGCCCCCTACGTTTGGACCGTGTACATAGCTTTAGCCGTCTTCCTCGTCATTTCAACCGTCCTTATAACCGTGTTCGTGGCCCCCCTCTACAAGCTTAGGGGAACCGAGTTCTTCACCCCTCTGCCTCCTCCGCTCTTTAAGGCGATGTTTTTCATCGCCTCCCTCGTGCAGGCGGCTTCGGGCGGCCTAGTAGCTGGGAAGATAGGTAAAGGCACCGTGAAAGCCGGTTTAATCCACTCGCTAATACTGATGCTAACGGTCATCGCGTACTTCGCCTTGCTTGAGGTGTGGCTGGAACCCGCTCTCGTACCAAGCCTGCCGTAGGGCTGAGAAGGCAGCGCTTAACCCGAGCCTGCATCGAAAAAGCGGGAAGTGGTGGTAAAGGCGACGGCGCACGTCAGCGGAAAAATTAATGAAACCATGCTTCAAGTAGCCCTGTGGGCGAGTACAGGATCTCCGAGGAGGCTCAGAAGTTTTTGAAGGATGTTTGCGAAGCCGTAGGCCCTCCAGGCTTCGAAGACGAAGTTCTCCGGCTATTCCAGGCCTACGGGCGCCGTTTCGCCGACGAAGTAATACGGGACAACCTCGGCTCCCTCGTCTTCGTGAAGAGGGGTTCGAGGGGTAAGCCGCGCGTGCTCGTGGCGGGGCACGTGGATGAGGTCGGCTTCTTGGTAACCAGTATAACCAAGGAGGGGTATATCACGTTCACACCGCTGGGGGGCTGGTTCGACCAGGTTCTGCTGGCTCAAAGGGTGGTAATCCGAACCAGGAAGGGGCAGGTGCTCGGCGTGATAACCAGCAAACCCCCGCACCTGCTGACCCCCGAGGAGAGGCAGAAGGTGGTGACTCTTGACCGCATGTATGTAGACGTTGGGGCGACAAGCGAGGAGGAGGCTAAAAACCTCGGAATAAGGATCGGCGACCCCATTGCCCCCTACTCTCCCTTCACTATATCAGCGACAGGAAAAACAATCATGGGTAAGGCTTTCGACGACAGGCTAGGCGCCTTCGTGGCAATAGAGGCACTCAGGTACTTGAGGGAAAGCGGGGCTGAGCACCCGAACACGCTCTACGCCGCTGCCACTGTGCAGGAGGAGGTCGGGCTTAGGGGCGCGCAGACCGTAGGCTGGCTCGTCGACCACGACGTGGCGATCGTAACGGAGGTGGATATCGCGGGAGACGTACCGGGCATCGACCCCCGCGACGCGCAAGCGAAGCTCGGTAAGGGTCCGACGATCGTCACTTTCGATGCCTCGATGGTCCCCAACCAGAGGCTAAAGGAGTTCGCCATAGAGGTAGCTGAGGAAGCGAAGATACCCTACCAGCTTTCAGCGATAGCGAAGGGCGGTACAGACGCGGGGCGGCTGCACCTGTACAAAACCGGTAGGCCGAGCATCGTGATAGGCGTACCCACGCGCCACATCCACAGCCACGTATCGATCGTCCACTTCGACGACATAGCCAACGCTGTAAGGCTGGTCGCCGAACTCGTGAGGAGGCTAGACGAGGAGAGGGTCACCAGCTTTACCGGGCTGTAACTAAAATTGTTTTAGGGATTTTTACCTCTACGGCTTTAAATCGGGGCGCGCTTCCCGCCCGCTTTCGATAGGTAGCGCTCCAGGATCTCCTCGATCCTCTTCTGCACTTCCCCGACTTCCTCGTCCGTCTCCACGACGTGGACACCCCGGTACTCTTGCGCGATCCTGAGGTATGCTTTCCGAACCTTCTCCAGCTTCTCCGCTTCCTCAAACAGCTCTACCGCAAAGCGGTCCTCTCTTATCCTCCTGATGGCCTCCAGCGGGTCTAAGTCCAGTACGAATGTTAAGTCGGGGAGGGGGAAGGGCGAGTTAACCGCCTTCAGCCACTCGTAGTCCAGGTTGAGAGAACCGTACGCGAGGCTGGAGAAGAGGTAGCGGTCTGTCACCACCACCCTGCCGCTCCTCAGCGCCGGGGAGATAACGGTGCCAACGTGGTGGCACCGATCCGCGGCGAATAAAAGCTGCAGGGTCATCGGGTCGGTCTTCCACTCCCCTCTTAAGCAGGCCTTTATGAGCCCCCCGATGAGGCCGTCCGTAGGCTCCTTGGTTAGAACCACCTTAAACCCCTTGCTCTCCAGGTAGCGCTCCGTCATCCTAGCGTGGGTCGTTAAGCCAGCTCCGTCTATCCCCTCGAAGGCTACGAACAGCATCAGGCACTTCAGGGAGCGGTGGTTATTAAACCGCAACGCTGAAAACCGGTGGCAAGCCTCCTTCAGTCCAGCTTGGCGGAAGGGGTATCGGGCTTGTCTGCCGCGGGCGCTCCATCCCCGGAGCACGGGTGGTAAGCCGAGCTTCTAAGCTCGCTGATGGCTTTATCGATAGGCTCCAGGAGACTGGGGTCGAGGGAGGCGATCACCTCCCTATACGCTTCAAGCATATCCAAAGCCTCGCGAGGGTTCACGACACCGATCGCTGTTCCAGCGTGCACCACTACGTAGTTTCCCGGCTTCACACCCTCCACCACTAGGAGCACCCTCCTCCTCACGCCGCCGAAGTCGACTAAAGCCTCCACCCCTTCGACTTCTACAACTTTAGCGGGAACCCCCCAGCACACAAGCGGTACCCCATTGGCCGGTATATTTACTTGATGGTTAACCCTCCAAACCGGACCGGGTAGCTAAAGCCTTCACTTAAGCCGCTTTAGGGGAACTCAATCGAACAGCAACTCATCGATAGGAACTTCTCGATTAATAGCTGGGTAGCTATTGCCACGCTCACTACCGCGAGGATGGCGAGCACTGCGAAAGCCAGGTACAGCAAGCCTTGGACGAGGGTTGCCATGAGCTCGATCACCTTCCCCCTTTTCCTGAATTCCTCCTCCGCGCGCCTGACCAACCAGCCCAGCTTCACGGGGACACCTATGGCGTGAACCGCGCCGTGTACACCTGGTTCCCGGTTACAACTCTAACCTCGTAAACGCAGCCCTCCTGCGGCTGCAGGCTGAGCGTGTACACCCTCTCCTCGCCTGGGAAAAGCACTGTGAGCCTATCGCTGAGCCTGTACTCCCCTCCCCCGCATAAATCCTGCAGGAGAACCCTGTATACTTTAGCTGGCGTATACCCGGCGTTTCGCGCGATAAGCGCCGCCTGGTCGCCGTAGACCCCCACCTGCGGGTTGCTTACCCAAAGCTCCATCGGCCTGTAGGCGTACGCGTAGATGAGCACCTCTGGGCTTCTCAGCACCACGCTGAACTGCTCTCCACCCCCCTTCGCGAAGTACTTGGAGTTCAGCCTCCAGACACCACCGCTCCCGCTGAAGTCCTCGTAAACCTCTATCAGGGAGGTGGCGTTGGGGGAAAGGGTTAGGCTACAGTTGAGCCGGCAATCCCCCGCGATGCGCAAGCGCACTACAGCTAAGTACATTCCGCCGGCGTTTTCGGCTGCAATCCTCAGGTAGCTTCCACCCCCCTCCACCGTCCCATTAATCTGCTCCACCACGCTAAGCCCGGATGGCCTGTAGTAAGCTGCGAACTGCAGCCTTATGTCGAGCAGCGCCGGAAAAGCCCACTCCACGCGGCTGGTCGCCACCTCAGCCAGTACGGAGCTGTAATCGTAGAAGATTCTGAGCATTAGGGCGATGAGCATGGAAGCTACTAGGACGAATATCAGCGTGCCCAGCACAGTCGAAATACCGCGGCTACCCATGGCCGGATACCACGTACCTATGTCCATCCACCACTTTAAATAAATATTCGGTAAAAACCGTTTACCTGAGCATCCTAATTGACGAACGGTTAATTTAACTATAAGTCGGCTCAAAGTGGAGTACAACTACCTGAAAGCTCGTGAACGATATGAGCAGGCCAAGCCTATGAGAGGCATGGCTTAACTGGATCGAACTAGGATCGAACTAGGCGCACCCCCAACTTACGGGCATCCGAGGTAAGGCGAGCCGAGGGGCAGAGCTGCCCTTGAGGCATGCTTACTCCGGGTAATTGACAAGCCTACCTGGGAATCCTGCCTACTGCGTGTTTGGCTTGCCGCAGACCCTCGGATTGCCCATGGATAATTTGGGTAATACCCGCATCAATTTTGAAAAGTATTTGGCGCATATAAAATCCCCTCCGGGATCATTAATTCCGGGAATTGTTATGGGGAAATTTCTAAGCGATAAGTATTAAAATGCGCGTCCGGAACACTAAAAGGAAGGGATATGAAAAGGAAAGGTGTGAGCCCGGTAATCGCCACATTGCTGCTGATAGTTATAGCCGTGGCCGCGGCCGTGCTAACCTACATCTGGGTAACCGGGTACATGGGCGCGCTAGCCCCCCGGGAAGCACCAACTTCGATGCGGGAGAGGATAAAGATCGACGCCGTTAAAATCAACGACACTGACATCAAAATCTACGTCAGCAATATCGGTGAAATAGACACTTCGATCATCGGCGCCTACATACTGTATGAAAACTATACCGCCGCATGCGGCGGCCCTCTAGACTCTGATGTAGACAGAGGGAAAGGGGAAATTGGAATAGTGACCCCACCGGATTGTAGCCTTGATCGGGGCACCTATATAGCGAAGGTTTCCGCAAAGAACGGCGCCGAGGCGACGTATATCTTCACTAAGGGTTAGAACGTTAATATACCTCTTTTTTCCCCTTTGATGGTAACTCCCACAAAGCCATGTAGCTCACGGTTTTGCCGGCAGGTGTATGCGGGTGCCCATCAATGCCCGCCGCCCACGTCCGGCTCGGCGCCGGCGGCGCTGCAGGGGAGTGTTTTTCCGCTCGCTCCCGGGCCGCTCCGTATCCGATAGGGCTTTTGCGAGGGGGTGGGCCATCTGGGATCAAACCCCCGCCTCCAGGGGCCTCCCATCCCTCGCCTATCTTGCAAAAGCTGCGCAACTCGAAGCCCGTTGCTTACTGGCACTCGAGCTTGGAGGGGAATCAAGCTAGAACTGGGTAAACTCACTCAACACGAACCCGACGCTTTGGGAAAACCTCGGCGTGTGCACTGCTGACCCCGGTAACGGGGGGAGACTTGCAGGGCTACGGATCGTACAGGTATGCATCGCCCCCCAATACCACGTCGAAGCTCTTGCGCAGAATCTCCCTGCCTTGCCCATCCTTGACTATGAACATGCCGTTGTTTATGATTGGGTACTGCAGCACGTTCAACTCGACGGTTCCCTCGGTTCCCGCTACCCCGACGGCCCTGAGCGTGCCTCCCTCCCACAGCTCCACTCTCCAGCCTTGCTGCAGCCCCTTAACCGAGACGACTCTCGGGTCGCTCGTGGCGACCACTAGCTCGTCGAAAAGCGACACGTAGTTGAGCCGGTCTGTCGTGAGCGCTATGTAGTTCGGCTGGAATGCGGTATCCGTCCTAGATAGGGTTGCCAGCAGCGCTCCGGTGTGATCGTATAGCGCTAGGTTGAAGCTGTTAGCCGAGCCGGAGCTGGTGTAGTGCAGGTATAGCGTGTACCACACTGAGGCATAACTTGCGGTTGTGCTAGCTAAGATTGTTCGCCCTGAGGAGGTGACTCTTGAGACCCTTACCTGGATGAGAGCCGCACTCGACACGTACACAGCTAGCTCGTACAACCGGGTTCCCGTAGTAGTCCCCTCCAGCAAGCCGTAACCCCTGTACACTCTATCGTTAGGCTGCACATTCCCCAGCTTAATTATGGCCTGGAAAGCGCTGGGCGCGTAGCTCCGGAAACCTCTCTGCCAGTAGTATATACCTAGCCCGGAGGTCCCGGCTGCGCTGCTCGTATCAACCCCCTGCAGGCAGCTGCCTTTCCAACCGCTTCCGGAAATGCTCCATGACCCACCTAAAATGGCCCAATCGCTGGGCATCGATTCGAAACTGGTGTAGAGGAAAGCCGTCCGGCTTTGCCTCGTCAAATCTACAGCTGCCACCTGGACGGTTTTGCTGTCGTCGTAGCTGCCGGTGTACACGTTGTACGCCTTTAAGCTCCACGCGTATACGCCCTTCGAGGAGGGCAGGTTAACGGTGAGCTCCACCTGCTCTGAAGAGCCCTCGCCTACCGTAACTCTGGTGCTGTTCAGCAGGTTGCCGTCGTCGAAAACCCTAACCTCCACCTCCCCGCTGAGGCCGCCGGTGTTGCTGACAACCGCCACGAGCCTCGCCTTCGAACCGATTAAACCGGTTACCGTGGCGTTGTAGTCCACGATGCTGAACTTAGGAGGCTCCACGTAGACGGTTACGTAAATGGGTTTCTCGTCGTCATAGCTACCCTTCTCGACGTTGAAGACCTTCACCCGCCACTCGTAGCTCCCAGCTTGACCGGGTAAGCCAACGTTGAAAAGCGCCGATGCCGAGCTACCCGGGGGTACGTTAAGCAGCGCGCTGCCGATTAAGCTACCCGCGTGATCGTAAATTTCGACTCGCGCCGTGCCTCCGATGCCGGCAAGGTTGCTCACAGTCACCGAAATTTGCGCCTGTGCGCCGGGTGTACCGCCGATCGAGGACGTGTAGTCGGTTATCGCGAAAGAGGGGTATTCGGTTGCTTCGAAATTGGCTACGAGTGTCATGGAGCTTGTAACCATGACCGTGGTCGTCGGGTTCGTATCGCCGGAGGGGCTCCAGTATGCGAACGCGTACCCGGGGTTCGGCTCGGCTCTCGCTGTAACCTGCGCCCCCCTCGGTAAGGTGAAGGTGCGCGTCGGAGGGATCAGGTACTCGCTGCCGTCGGGGAGGCGCACGGTTACTGTTCCGCCGTTTAGCGGGGATACGCTTACGGTTAGAGAAACGCTGGGCTGTTGAGCGGAGAAGCCCACCTGTTCCATGAAAGTCCAGCAGTTCCCTCTAGCAGTGCACAGCTTGACGTTGTAGAGCCCCTCGCCTCGGGATGGTATGCTGAGACTGCCGCTTGCGCCCGCCGGCAGCTTCAGCTCCCCGCTCCAAGCGAGGCTCTCGTTAACGTAAACGGCGTTTATGGTGACTTCCGCGCCACCCGTGTTGACCACCGTAAGGCTCAGGGTTCCGTCCTGGGGTTTAATGCGCTCCAACACCGCTTGCTCTGCAGCCGCTACCCTAGCTTCGAGAGCTGTTCTCGCGGCCTCCCGCTCCCATGCCGTGTAGCTGGGGTATAGCCAGATCCAGAGGACGGCGAAGCCGGCTACCAGCACGATGCTCATCAATAGGGCTGTAACCACCTCGACTTGACCTTTAGCCATACACGAGTTGGAATACCAATTCATGACATTAAAATCCTTCCGCTTGAATACCGCTGCTCGACGAGCCCGCGCCCGCTGAGGGTGGCGCATGCTCTGGCTGAGGGTGGGAACCGCGCCTCTTAGAGCAGGTTGCGCGACGAAGGAGCGTTAACGTTTTTAATGCGGCCTGCGCGGATGCTGCCGTGAGAACGGGGCCGGGTACTCGACTGAAGGGTAAGCGGGTTGCAGTTATTGTTTCATACGAGTTTGAGGACGTGGAGCTGCTTTACCCATTCCTGAGGCTAAGCGAGGAGGGGGCGGAAGTCACAATAATCCCGGTTAAAGTGGGGCTGCACCCGCGTCCAGCTATCCCCGGTAAGCCGGTTACCGGCCGCTACGGTACACCAGTCCCATTGGAGGTGTTTGGGCTGGGGGAGCGCTACGCAATCGAGGAAATCGAAAACGTGAAGCCGGAGGATTTCGACGCACTGATCATACCGGGTGGCTTCTCACCGGATCACCTGCGGATTGACGAGAGAGTGCTTAAGCTTGTTAAAGCAATGCATGAGGCAGGTAAGATTATCGCAGCTATTTGCCACGGACCGCAAGTGCTGATCTCAGCCGGCTTGGTGAAGGGTAAGAGAGTGACCGCCTACAGGGCGGTAAGGGACGACCTGATAAACGCCGGCGCGCTTTTCGAAGACGTGCCAGCCGTGCGAGACGGGAACTTGATTACCGGCAGGGTGCCGGACGACCTACCGGAGTTTTGCCAGCTGATCATCGAGGCCCTCTCGGGCTAGGGCGCCGGCAAGCGCAGCAGTCGGTAACAATGGCTTCGATAGCCCGCGTGCTGCGTCCTCTTCGCACCCTGCCGCGTGCGTAGAGCAGGGTACCGCAAAGCTATATTGCCGTCCCTCGACTTCCTTGCTGTGAATGTGCTCACCGTCGACATCGGGACCACGAACGTTAAAGCGGCAGTGGTGGACGAGAGGGGAAGCGTGGTTAGAGCCGCTACCCGGGAGCTGCGCTTAATCACCGGAGAGGACGGGGCGGCGGAGCACTCGCCACGCGAAATACTGGCGGCGGTCTCTGAAACAGCCCGGCTCGCCGTTGGGGGCCTCGACGCCGAGGCTGTGGCTTTAACGTGCTACCAGCACGGCTTGCTGCCAGTCGACGGGAGCGGCGAGCCGGTTTGCAACGCGCTAACCCACATGGACATTAGATCCGGCCCCTACGTAGCCGCGGTGGAGGGAGCGTGCGACCCCTTCGAGCTCTACAGGAGGACCGGGTGCCCCCCTCTCTTCGTGTACGCGCTACCGAAGATACTCTGGCTTAAGAGAGAAAGGCCCGACGTGGCTAGCCGCGCCAAGCGCTTCCTCCTGGTGAAGGACTTCGTGGTAATGAGGGCCGTCGGCGAGCCCTACGTGGACTACGGCAACGCTTCCGGCTCTCAGCTCTTCAACATTCGGAGCCTGAGGTGGGACGGCCTCGCGCTCGAGATCGCCGGAGTCGGGGAGGAGGAGCTGGCGACCCCCGTGGAGGGTGCAAAGGCGCTGTGCGAGCTGCAGGGCAGGGGCGCTGAGCTTTTCGGCGTGAAACCCGGGACGCCCCTAGTGCTGGGGACATTCGACGGCGCAGGCCAGAACTTCGGCTACCTGGTCGAGGGTTTCGACACAGCTGTGGTGAACCTCGGCACCACAGCGGTCCTCAGGCTGCTCAGCAGGTGGCCCGTCACCGACTCAAGGGGTATGAGGATGTTCTGCTACTACGCAGCCGCCGGGCGCTGGTCCCTGGGGGGTAGCACGAACAACGGCGGGTCGGTGCTCAGGTGGTTCAGGGACGCGCTCGGGGGACTCGAGAAGTCGGCTGCGGGAGAACTCGGCCTAGACCCCTACGATCTGCTTGTCGCCGAAGCTGAGCGCGCACCGGCTGGAGCCGGGGGGTTGGTGTTCCTGCCGTTCATGGCCGGTGAGCGCTTCCCCTTTAGAGACCCCTTTGCTAGCGGCGTTCTGCTCGGCCTCCGCTACAGTCACGGGAAGGGGCACGTGGTCAGGGCCCTGATGGAGGGGGTGGCTATGCTATTGAGAGCGATACTCGCGGCGCTGGAGGATAACGGCATTTCACCGGCCCGCCTGATCGGGGGAGGAGGGGGCCTTAAATCGAGGCTGTGGGCGGAGATAATCGCCAGCGCCACCGGGCGGCCCCTGGTTAGGGTTAGGGGCGGCGAGTATGCGTCGAACAGGGGGGCTGCGGCTCTCTCCTTCGTAGCTTTAGGAGCAGTGGGGGATGTCGGCGAGCTGGGTTGGGACGTCTGTGAGGAGGATACGATACAGCCCGATGAGTCCATGGCGAAGGTTTACAGCGAACTGTACGAGAAGTTTCTGGATGCTTACGAGCTGCTCAAACCATTGTTCAGGAAGTGGTCACAGCTGCCTTGAGCCGAGGTGTCGCACGGAGCGGGCAGCCCCGGTGAGGGGGCAACCGTCGGCGGAGCCGATGTGGGGGAGTGAAAGCTTAAACGCTCGCCCGGGATGGCTTGAAAGGTATGAGCGGAAAGGGGTGGAAGCTGAGTCTGGCCCACGGCGCTGGCGGACGCGAGATGGAGGAGCTACTCGGGTGGCTTGTCTTCTCCAGGGTTGAGGACCGCCTCTCCACCCTGGGGGGAGTGGGGCTGAAGGCCGCCGACGACGGCGCGACGATTCCGATGCCCGACGGGCGGCACCTGGTGCTAACGGCGGACGCTTACACAGTGGAGCCGATGTTCTTCCCGGGGGGCGATATCGGTAAGCTCGCGGCTTGCGGCTCGATAAACGACGTCGTGATGATGGGCGGGAGGCCCGTCGCGATCCTGGACACCATAGTGGTGGCTGAGGGAGTCGACTCGGAGACTTTGGAAACGGTCTTCGAGTCGTTCCTGAACGTCCTTAGGTCCGAGGGGGTGGCGCTCCTCGGCGGCGACCTGAAAGTGATGCCGAGGGACTCGCTCGACTCGCTGATCATATCCACGACGTGCATCGGCATAGCAGAGCGCCCAATCGTGGACACCAACCTGAGGCAGGGGGACAAGGTGATCGTCACCGGGTACCTCGGCGATCACGGTGCGACGATACTGGCCCTGCAGCAGGGGCTGGAGGTTGGAAGCGAGGAACTGAAAAGCGACGTTAAGTCCCTAACTCCGCTGCTGAGGGTTTTCGAAAAGTGGGGGGAGAGCATTCGAGCTGCCAGGGACCCAACGCGGGGCGGGTTAGCTGCCGTCTTGAACGAGTGGGCGAAGAAAACCGGGACTGTGATCGTGGTGGAGGGGGGCAGGGTCCCGGTGAGGCCCGCAGTGCGCGGCTACGCTGAGCTGCTCGGCCTCGACCCTCTTTACCTCGCCAGCGAGGGGGCCGCCGTGTTGGGTGTCGACGGGGAGGTCGCGGAAGAGGTCCTAGATGACGTGGTGGGAGCTGGTTTCCCGGATGCCAGGATCATCGGGGAGGTGCGGGAGGGGAGGGAGTACAAGGGCTTCGTCCTGTATAGGACCGAGGTCGGCGGGCACCGCATACTCGAACAACCCACGGGCGAACTCGTGCCTAGAATCTGCTAACCCGCCCTTAGGCTCGGGCGCTTATTCTCCGGAGGTTTTCAACACCCTGCGTCCCGCTGCTAGCGCCCGCTTCACTGCATCAGGTGGGGTATAGTTACCCAAGTTTTAGCGTCAAAGCTCCCCCGCGCTTGAAGTGCCTCCAGTCGCCAACCGACGCGACCCTCTTACCCCTCAGATCCATGATATACCTGTAGGCAGATAGCGCGGCCGTAGCCCCCATCCCAGCCGCGATGACAGCCTGCTTGTAGGGGAGATCGGTTACGTCGCCCGCCGCGAATACTCCAGGCACCGAGGCTCTACATTCCTTGTCGACCACCACTTCGCCCCTCTCGTTCAGCTCAACAAAGCCCTTCAGGAAGCCGGTCCTCGGTTCATAGCCCACCTCCACGAACACGCCCTCAACCGGCAGCTCCCTCCTCTCCCCCGAGGCTAGCTCCACTGCTAAGACCTCAACTTTGCGCTCGCCCTTTACGGCGAGCGGCTTAGCTCGCGGCACCAGCTCTACGTTCCCGCGCGATAGGAGAGCTCTAACGGCGTCTTCGTCCTCGTAAGGTCTCTCCCCGGGGAAAACCCAGTAGACCCTCTTTGCGTGGCTCGCAAGCATATCGGCCGCCTCAAGCCCGTGCTGGCCCCAGCTCACCAGCGCAACATCCCTCCCCTTAAACAGCGGCGCATCGCAAACGACACAGTAGGAAACGCCCCTACCTTTCAGCTCCCTCTCCCCGGGGATTCCGAGCTCCTTGGGGGCTTTGCCACACGCCAGTATTAGGGCGAGGCTCTTGAACTCGCCGCTCGAGCACTTAACCGCGAAGAATCCCCCCTCTCTGCGAAGCTCCGTAACCTCGTCGAAGACTATTTCGACCCCGTATAGCCTGCACTGCGACTCCACCCTCCTTACCAGCTCGAAACCCCTTATGCTCTCGAAACCGGGGAAGTTCTGGATCTCGGGGGCCAGCAGGAGCTGACCGCCCAGGTCCGCTCCGATAACGATGGTTTTCAAACCCTGCCTGGACGCATAGAGGGCTGCTGTCAGGCCGGCGATACCAGCCCCGACTATGATCACATCGTAGACTTGCTCCACGGGCGCTTTCCCCCTCAGCTGAAATTAACTTTTCGGTCGAGAGCAAAATGATATTTAGCCCCGTGCTTACTGAACCGGATGCTAAGGCTGGAGTGGGACGCCGGCACCCTGCTGCTGAAGGGGGGATCGCCCCCGCCCCCAGCGGCCGGTTTCTTCAAGTACGATCCGCGGGTTAGGTGCTACAGGTGCTTGGCGATACAGTACCGCTGGGTCATCGAGGCGCTCAAGCTCGCTGGCGTGCAGTTCGAGGACGACGTGCTCCACCTACCCGCGTGCCGGCTCCCGGAAGCGCACCTCCCTCCCCTGAGGGATTACCAGAGGGAGGCCCTAGAGGCCTGGAAGCCCGGGGGGAGGGGCGTCATAGTCCTACCCACGGGGGCCGGGAAGACTCTGGTAGCGGTGGCGGCGATTGCGGAGCTTAAGGTGCCCACCCTCATCGTGGTTCCCACGCTGGAGCTCATGGATCAGTGGGGGGAAGCTGTTAAGCGCCACCTCGGGCTTACGCCGTCGAGGTACGGGGGAGGGGAGAAAGAGCTGGGCTGTGTAACGGTCATAACTTACGACTCCGCCTATATCAACGTGGAAAGGCTCGGCAACAAGTTCGGGCTGATAGTCTTCGACGAAGTGCACCACTTGCCGAGCCCCGGCTACAGGCAGATTGCCGAGCTCTCGGCAGCCCCGCTCAGGATGGGTTTAACGGCGACCCCAGAGCGCGAGGACGGCCTTCACCTCGACCTGCCTTACCTTGTTGGGCCGGTCGTCTACAGGAGGTACGCGAGGGAGCTGGCCGGCAAATGGCTGGCGGAGTTCGACATCGTAAGGCTGTACGTTAGCATGTCCGAAAGCGAGAGGGAGGAGTACGCTAAGCTCATGTCGATTTACAGGGCCTTCCTCAGGAAGAGGAACCTGAGGATGAGGGGTCCTAGAGACTTCGAGAAGCTGATCGCTTTGAGCGTAAAGGACCCGGAGGCGAGGGAGGCGCTTCTTGCGTGGTACAAGGCTAGGAGGATCGCGTTGCACGCCTCAATGAAGCTGGACGTCCTCCGGGACATCCTGGCGAAGCACAGGGGGGATAAGGTCTTAATATTCGCCGAGCACAGCGACGTCGTTAGGGCGGTGTCATCGCGCTTCCTCGTGCCGGAGATCACCTATAGGACCCCGGATGAGGAAAGGAGGGCGCTGATGTCGATGTTCAAGGAGGGGCGGGTGAGCGTGCTTGTCACAAGCAAGGTGTTGGAGGAGGGGGTGGACGTCCCGGACGCAAACGTGGCGGTAATTCTGAGCGGGAGCGGGAGTGGAAGAGAGTTTGTGCAGAGGCTGGGCCGGATACTCAGGCCGAGGGAGGGGAAGCGGGCTATCCTCTACGAAGTCGTAACTTCCGGTACAAAAGAGGTAAAGGTGTCGAGCAAGAGGAGAAAAGGAATCGGTGCCTGAGATGCTCCCCTCCAACCTGCTGGTCGCCAGGGTTAGGAAAGACCGAGTGGAGCCGCTCCTCCTGGAGCCCGAGGGGCTACCGCTCGCCATAGCGTCGGAGATCCTGGCCAGGTTCACCGAGGGCGTTGGGAGGACGCTGAAAGAGATAGAGTCGGCCATTCAAGACCTCGAGGAGCTGGCGCTGGAGTCGGGTCTCGATCTCAGAGTCGTGAAAGCGATGGCGACGCTCGCAGCCAGAGCCGCCGCGCTCGAACCCGTAAAGCTCCCGGTGGACTCCCTAAGGGCCCGGCTCGAAGTCTTTGAGGAGGCCGGCAGGAGCCTTGGAGCCGCTGTGATGGAGACGGAGCGTAGATCTGTGCTGGAGAGGGTAGCGGCAAGGCTCGGTTGCAGGGTTGAAGACCTGGAACTGGCGCTGGAGAAGTACCAGGAGGAGGTGCTAGTGAAAGCCCCCTCGCTCACGCCGGAGGACCTGGTGAAGAGGTTTAACCTTTCAATGGTCCAAACGCTGCTCTTTAAAGCGGCTCAACTCGACGTTAGGGTCAGAGGCGGCGGCTCGGCCGCTAAGCAGCTACTAAGGTACGTTAAGAAGTTGGGGCTCCTCTACATGGCGGAAAGCCTCCCGGGCGGGGGCGTGCGGCTGCAGATCGACGGCCCCGCATCGCTCCTCCGGCAGGTGAGGAGGTACGGGACTAGGCTCGCAAAGCTCGTGCCCCACGTAATGTCCGCTGACCGCTGGGAGATTAAAGCTGAAGTGCTGGGCCGCACTCGAAAGCTGTTGTTCCAGCTTGACAGCTCCCGGAGAAAAATGTTCCCAGCCGAAATGCCGGAGCTGGAGCCGGCTTTCGACAGCGAGGTTGAGAGGGAGTTTTTCAAGAGCCTATCTAGGCTGGCACCCAGCTGGAGGGTGGAGAGAGAGCCGGAACCTCTGGTAGCGGGCAGTAAGATCTTCATCCCCGATTTCTCGGTGAGTTCAGGTGACCTGAAGGTTTACGTAGAGATAGTGGGTTTTTGGACAAAGGAGTACCTGGAGAGAAAGCTGGATAAGCTGCGCGAGCTGAGGGGTGTAAAGGTGATAGTAGCTGTGGATGAGGAGCTGGCATGCTCATCCTTCAAGCAGCTGCCGCACGACGTCGTCTTGTTCAAGCGGAGGCTGAGGGGTGCTGACGTATACCCTCTGCTGAAACGCTTCCTCGGCGAACCACGGCAGACGGAGAAGGCGTTCAGCGTCGACTTGGAAGCTCTGAAGTCAAAGCTCCCCGACCTCTCCGGCAAAACCCTCCAGGAGGCAGTTAGAGATCTGGAGGGGGCTGGTGTGGACAAGGCGAACGCTGTCGAGGTCCTCGAGAAGCTTGGGTACTCCATCGATTGGGGCACTCTAGACCCGCGGAAGGCCAAAGTCAAGAGGGGCTAGCCTTTATATGGTGACCCAGTACCACGCAAGCGGATGGCTGTGAGAGTCGGCCCGCTCATCATCTCATCCTGCACTTCTCCCTTAAATGCAATCGACCTTTTAGAGGAGAGGATCGCGGCAATCGTCGCTGTCGACCCCTCGTGCGCGGCTCCGCCTGGGGAAGACAAGCAGGCCGGCGTGCCAGTTATCGAGTTCCCCCTTCCTCCCTCAGGTGTCAGACCCGTCGAGGAACTTAACGAGCTGGCGCTTATCGTCAAATCCATCACAAAAGGCGGCTACAACGTTTTGGTGCAAGGGTTTGGGGATTTTGACAGTAGAGCTTACCTGGTGGCTAGCGCCGTGCTCGCGGCTCTAAATGCTGATGTAGAACTGCCTGGGCCCCTGACCCTCACGCAGGACTTGGCGGTCGCCTGGTACAGAAGGCTTGTCAACGAGATTGGCGTGGAGGTGGTTCATCAGCTCTACGAGATCGGTAAGCTGTACGAGTTCGGCGCCGGAATCGAGCACGCTTCAACCGTTGCGAACCTCTCCCTAGACTTAGCGACTGCGCTGGGAGAGCTGCTTAAACCCGGAGGCGAGGAGCTAAGAGCGCTCTACGCAGCCGGCCTACTCCACGATCTAGGAAGATTCTTCGCTGAATACAAGCATGAAGAAACCGGGATTGGGATCCTTGAGCGCCACGCCGGAACCTTAAGCGCCATAGTCGACCTTAAGCTGGCGATGTTTCTCATTAAGCACCATCGCAGGCGCTCGAATCCCGAGCAGGATCCCTTATACGCGGACTTCGGCAGAGGGGGGTTGCTCCTAGCGGCCATACTCCGGCTCGCGGACTCCTTCACGAATGTTTACGGAAAGGAGGAGTACTGGGGGGCATCCCTAGAGGCAGATAAGCTAGTGGTGACCGCTAGGGGAGTTGATAGGCACAGGCTTGAAAGTAAGGGGAAGCTCCTAGAGGAAGTCACGGGGCTAAGCCTAGAACTGAGACACCTATACTAATTTCAAGGAAAATGCGGAGGCCTAGCTGAGGGAAAGGTGTCAGCTCTTAGGCTCGCGTTCACCGCTCACGCTACCCGAACTCATCACGCTCTCCTTACTTAGCTGCCCTTCCACCATCCTAAAGTACTTTGCCCGTTCAGCGGAGGGAAGCGTACCCCATAAGAGTATCTGCTTCCTGAAATCGTCCATGAACGCGTACTGCGAAGCCCCGGTCCAAACGCTACCCAACCCCTTTAGCAGCCTTAGGTTAACTCCAGCTCTCCAGCCGCCAACCCTCTCTTTCACGAAGTAGAGGTTAACCTCTTGCTCCGTACCCGTATCGTATGGGTACAGCCTTACGTTGAAAGTTAACCGCTTCTCGTGCAAGTTAACTTTAGGCTCCGCTGAAACCTTGAAGAGCTTCTTCTCGTAACCAGCCCCCGTGTAGTACTCCTGCATGTAGAGCAGGAGAGCCTGCACCTCCCGCTCGGTCGGGATCCTGAAGGGCAGGGGTAACTCCCATATGCTTCCCCTAGGGGCGCGTGCCACTTTCCATCTTCTCTCAAGAGAAGGCGTAACGATTTTAGAGGCTAGGTAGGCTGGATACGCGGCGGCCACAAGCGTTGAGAGGAGAACGAGCGTCATCACCAGCGTTATCGCAATGGATGCGTAGTTGAACACGAACTCCGGGGGCAGGATCCCGGAAACCCTGAATACCTTACTCGAGGCCCAGCCAAGGAAGTACCCTATTGTAGCCCCGAGGAAACCGTAAACCGCAAACTCTGTGAGGAACATTAGCATAGCTCCGCTGGGGGATAGCCCCACGCTGCTGTAGGTGAAGAGCTCCCTGGACCTTTCCTTAACGCTGCCGAGTAGCGAAACCACTATGCTGAGCGCGGTTAAGATGAAGGGGGTCACCATCATCTCCCAGCCGATTGCCGCGTACGTCGGGAATCTCGTGTAGGCGAGTACGCTACCATCCTTGCTGCCGAGGTGGCACGTCATCATTATTGAGTGGGCCAAGCGTTGAGCCAGTTTTTCAGCCTCCTGCCGAGGGAGGCTTTTGTCCAGGATCACGCCGGCGCTCGATACGAAGCCGCCCAACCTCCTAGCTATGCCGCTAGGCACTATTATCAGCCTGCTCCAGGATAGCGGTTGCGGCACAACGGCGCCTCCGAATTGAACGGAGAATCCGTTAAGCTGGCTGTAGAAAACTGGGTCCATAGGTGCTAAACCGCCCCCGTCGAAATCTCTGATAGCCGCCATGGCGGTTTCGGAGATTATGGCTGTGACAACCAGCTTCATACCCTGGAACTCCACTTCATCCCCTACTCCGACGCCCAGGAATCTTGCTAGGGTGTCCGGAAGAACTACGGCCAGCTGATCCTCGCTAAAGAAGGGCTCGGTGAACCCCTCTATAATTCCCTTGGACAAGAGTACGGCCGCCTCGCTGGGGGTCAAGCCTAGGACTGCTGCCACCCTAGCCGTAGAGTTGCCGGCGATGAGCAGCCCGTAGGGGCCTATGCCGAAGACTGAAGGGGGATAGTACCAGATGCGCGGGTTCACGGAGCCGTAGTTGCCTACTACGGCCCTTAGCAGCTCCAATGACGGGTAATCCAGGGCATCGTTAAGTACACCGAACATCCTTTTGACTAGGATACCGTAGTAGGGCGCTCTCGCCTCGCTGACTGGCGAGGCTACGGCTGCCGTGTAGGGTGAGAGGGAGGCTAGCGAGACCAGCGCCATTGAAAACACGATCAATGGGACTATCGTCAGCACGGTCCTCAGAGGCCTCTTTCTCATGTTCTCGGTCGACAGCGACATTGCCATGAGGGTGGCAGCCGTTTTCTCCGATACCACTTCGTGCCGGCCTAGGAGCTTGGCCGCTACTTCCGACGCTATATCCCTCGCTTCACGGTAGAAGATCCATAGGACTACCCCCATTAGCGCGAGAAGCCCTATGCCCAAAGCCGCGAGAAGCGTGCTTGGGACTATCCAGAAAGCTGGGTGCACCAGCGCGAAAGAGGCAAACATGGCCACTTCCAACAGCAGTAGGTTGAGGATCATTTTGAAGCCCTCCCCCTTCAACAGCAAGCGCTCCAAGAAGTAGGCGGCGATGGCCAGGAAAGGCACCATCGTTACTGCGGACCTTATGCTCTCGTCGTAGAGGGGCATTGTCTCGTCCGCGTACGCCCTCGCAGCGTAGCCCCAAGCAGCCAAGGCGTTTCTGTACGCGTCACCGTACCTGTGCTCCCGCAGCGCTTCCCGGGCGGCGGCCAGGTGGCTTGCGGAGTACTCAAGCATCAAATCCCCGCTTAACCTCCTCACCTCCCTGCTGCTCAGTAGAGAATACCTCTCGCTAACCAGCGTGTGAAGGCTTGAGGCGTAGTCGAACACCGTGAGCACCCGCTTGCCCCCCTGAACCACGCCGAGGGCCCACCGTTCACCCGCATCTAACCTGAACGTCAACCGCTCTACAGGTATGCTCCCGGCGAGTCCCGTTCCTCTTCTGTCGAAAACCGTAGCGTAGAAGTAAAGCGGTACCATGCCCGTTTCGCTTTCAAACTGCGAGACCCATAGACCGCCCCACGCCCATACGTTTGCGCTCCAGTACCTCGGATCCTCTACGGTGCGCCTCATAACCCGGGGACTATGTAAATCCAGTAGAACCCTGACCTCCAGCGGCTGCACTTGCACGATGATGTGCACTTTCGGGACTAGGGCGCCGATACCGGACACGGGCCCACTGCTTCTCAACCCCCAAGCCGGCATCACCATCCAGCTCTCGTTGATGAGTAGGTAGGCGTCAGCAAACCAGGTGTTAAGCCCTTGAGGTGTGATGCCGAATACAAGCGCGGTTCCGTTGTGGTCGGCTTTGGCAAACATCCAAGCGAATGGATACGAGCTCCAGCGAGAAACCCTCACAATGGCGTTGGGAACCGGATCGTACCAGCCCTTGGCAATGTTGTACTGCTGCACCTTAACTTCTAAATCTATGAAGCCCCAGTAGAGCAGGGGGTGCAGCCTTGTGGGCATGATCAAGCTCCTCGTGACTCTAATTTCAGGCTCATTTACCAACCCCACCGCTAAGGCAACGGCGGAGGCGAGCTGCGGAATCGCTCTATCCCTGAACCTCGCCCTAACGTAATACAGGTCGTTGACCGGCTCGCCCTCAAGCGGTCGATAGCTGAAGGAGGTTCTCAGGGTGAAAGCCGCCATGCCAGCCATGGTGAAAGGTTCCGTGTCGAGGACGTACGGTTTGCTCATCGTACTCGACCACATGAGGTCTGGACCGTGGGCTAGATCCTGGAACCTTATCGGTCCCGAAAGGTTGCCCATAACGGCCCTCAGGGCGGAAGATTCCGGAACCCCCACCTCGCTAAGGTACTCGGACACGAGTGGGGAGTAGCCTGCAGCTAAACCTTGAACCCAGTACAGCTTTGTAGTTATGAAGGGCCTTCCTACCTGGTAGAAATGTCCAACGTATATCATCGAAACCAGCGGTAAATCGACGGAGATGTCTAGGCCCATTACCTGCCATATCAGCCTTTCGCCTCTCGTAAGCTCTGGTCTAGCGAGCACGTAGTTTCGCACAAACTCCCTTGGGCCGACAAGCCCATTCCAGTGACCCGAAGTGTAGAGGAGCCAGGCGGTCCGGCTAGGCCTATTCTCCGACAAGTAGCGCATGAGCTCTATAAGCGCAGCCGTCGACAGGGCTTCCTCGGTGGAGCTAGCTAAGCCCGGAGCGACACACCACGAGTCGAAATGCGCGGTAAACAGTATTATTTCGTTCGGCGCCGCGGTTCCAGGCACCTCCACGAGCACATTGCGGCCTGTAACCTCCCTGAGCTCCATGTCAGTGTAAACCCTCACCTTAACCGGCCCTCTTCCCAGAAACTCCCTCAACCGCGCTGACTCAGCTGGACCCAGGAAGAGGCGCATGAAAGGTATGGGGATCACCGGGTCAAATTTCCTTAAAGCCTCGTTCTCCGCCTCGCTTGTAGCCAGGTATACGACCGCCTTAGCCCCAAATCTCATAGCGTGGAGCCAGTTATCGCCGCTTCCCCCGTAGTCCATCACCACGATACTTCCGTTAACGGGTTTGCCGTTGAAGTCGTCCAGCTCCCCCTTCCCCACGTAGACGGCGTAACCCTCCTGCAAGCCCGCCCCAGAGGCAATGCCCCCGTTGGGCCAGAGGCTATACGCTTTAAGCTTCAGAGGAACCGGTTCAAGCAATTCGACGTACGTTTCCCTCTCCACGGGAGCTAGAATTGTGAAGTTCTGAACGTATACGCCGAGGTTCAGAGAGCGGGCTTCCTCAACTATCAAGTTGACAGTGCTCTCGTAGCCAGGGTACCCTGGAGCCCTCGAGCCAAGCGACGCTATTTTCTCAGCTAGCTCTAGGACCCTCGTGTAGTTGTAGGATCTCAAGGCCCCGCGTATGAGTTCTTGGACGCTTACCGGTTGAGCTTGGGCCACCAGCGCTGCCAGTAGTGCAGCGAGCAGCACCCAAACACATGCAGTTTTGCGCTTCACGATCTCACCACGGCCATGTCCAAGCCGCCCTACCTATTAAGCCTAGTAGCGTGAAAATGGAGCTAGCTATAGCGTCGCCGAGCCACGCACCCGACACCAGCACGCCTCTGAAAGCCCCCCATTTAGCTGAACGCTCCTTTCCGAGTAGCTTAGGGATCATTACATTGCCGGCCAGCGAGGAGAGAAAGAGCACTATGGTGGTGGCGGGCTGGTAGCTTAAACCCATGATCACACCCGAGATAGGCACCGCTAAGCGTAGGAAAACGTTCAGCGCTTCAAGGGTTGAGAAGATGACCAAAAAGAGCCCGAGTGCCGGTAGGATTATGCCGGGCTTTAAGGGCAGCAGCCCGGATGCCACGATGCAGTCGTAAACGGCGGTATCTCTCATCCCGACGGTAGCCGGGTAAGCCATGCTAGGTATGGGAGCGAGCCTCCACAGCGCATCCACTACGAATAAGTTGACGACCGTACCTATCAAGAACGCTATTACAATGACTTTGATTAGGTCGGTGGGCTTAGCCCCCACTAGCTGCGCTACCTTTACTGCTTGGGCCCCGCCGCCAGCCATGCTGCCCACAGTCGGCATCGGATACAGTATAGAGGTCACCTGGGTAGACGGGGAGATATTGCCGATTTGGGAGTATACGATGAACTGCCAAGTGTACGGCGGTATACCGAGGCTTGTGCCCGCCGTACCGGTCATGTAGGCGTTCGTTAAGGGTATAAGCAACCCTAAACCCATCCCGATTAGAGCTATGTAGTAAATGGGGATGCCTGGGAACAGCGCGCTGTACAGGAGAACAATCAACGCGGTGGCTGAGAGGAAAGCTCCTAGGAGAACCTTAAGGGAGGGGTAACCTCGGGCAGTCGCCGTGCCAGCCTTAGCCAGCGCGGCTAAAGCTCTCGCTATCTCCTTGCGGTATCTGATGACTAGAGTTAAGGCTAGGGCGAGCTGGGCCCCGAGCTGGATGGGGGCCCAGATCCTTAAGGTCGATCTTTCGACAATTAACCAGTGGCTCATCCCCCTCTCGTACTCCCTAGCCCAGTCGGGAAAAATCGCTCTCAGAAGGGAGTTTGTTATAAATAACGAGTTCAGGAATATCCATATAATTACAGAAGACACTAAAGCCGCAGCGGCCACGTTGAACGGGATCATGAAACCCCAAAGGAAGACCCAGGGGTAGAAGTTCACTCCGAGCGCCGCGCCCGGCAAGTAGTCTGCTATCTGCTGGGAGAAGTCATAGAAGCCGATTGGAGGGGCTGGAAGGCCCACTATTGCCCCTATGCTCGGAAGGTAAATCATCGTGGCTAGGAAGAACATCAGCATAACCGAGGGCAGGAAGCCCCTCAGCCATTCTGAGGGTCTATCGGCTATCATCGTGATGAACGTGGCATCCACCTGCGCCATCGGGTAGGGCAAGGCTTCGACCTCCACGAAGAGGAAGGAGGAGAGCATTATCATTGAGAGTTCCGCTACGAGCCAGAGCGCCGTGAAGACAAGGGATATGACGAGCGGGTACAGCATGTCCGGGTGGAAAATGGTGCGCAGCTTGAACAGGGAGGAGCCTGTCGGAGGGGCGAACCACGTCGGTAGAAGCGATGAGACAGGCTCCCCTTCAATAGCGAACGAGTTAGTGATCTCGCTCACCCGTAGGTACGCTCTGTAGAGAAGTGGGTACGCGTTAAAGTACACTGTCGAGTATGCCAACGCGTAAAAAAGAGCGTATACCTCCCGTTTTGTAAGGTCCGCGCCTAGGTACCTGCTGATGTACACGAAAAGCAGCACTAAAGTGTAGGTTTGCAGAACGCCGAAGGCGCCGCCAGCCAGCGTTATGTACAGGTTGGATGGGACCAGCAGAGCCATTAGGAGGACGATTAGCAGTAGCGTCCTCCTAGTCAAGCCTGTATCCGGAAATCCAGCCATTTCCATCTAGTTTCCCTTTCTTAGCCTCTCGCTTTAATACCTTTTTTTCAGCGGTTAAATACCCTCTCCAGAACCGCTATAACCCTCGGGATCACGACTTCCGCCTGTTCGCTTGCATCGATCTCGACCAAGAGCCCCCTGCCTCTGTAGTAGCTTACGATCGGCTCAAACTGGGCTTTGAAAACTTCGAGCCTCCTCCTTATAACCTCAGGTTTATCGTCGTCCCTCTGGTAAAGCTCGCCCCCGCACTTATCGCACACACCCGGAACCCTTGGGGGCATGTACTTTACGTGGTAGATCGCGCCGCAAACCCTGCAGATCCTCCTACCGCTGATCCGATCTATGATGACCTCCTCGGGCGCGACGAAGTTGAGCACTAAATCTATTTTAGTTATTCCGTCAAGCTCCTCAGCCTGCCTTATAGTTCTTGGGAAGCCATCCAAGATGAACCCGCGCCTGCAATCCTCCTGGCTTAGCCTCTCCCTAACTATTTCGATGATGAGCTCGTCGGGTACCAGAACGCCCCTATCCAGGTACTCTTTCACCCTCCTACCCAGCTCAGTACCCCTCTTTACCTCATCGCGCAGAATGTCGCCGGTAGATATGTGCGGAATACCGTACCTTTGCGAAACGGCGGCCGCGTATGTCCCCTTACCTATGCCTGGGGGGCCTATGAAGACCAGGCGCACAAACCCCCTTGGAATCGTGGGAATAAACCTTTGCCTTTGCGACTCCACTACGCTGCAGGTGGACACGCAGTGGGGATGCGCTGCTTCGATGCGGTTCGTGGGTAGGGTTATTCTCGATAAGCAGCCCGCGGAATGCGAGGTTCAGACCTTGGGAGGAGCGCATGCGCTACCGTTAAGCTTTTTCGATCCCCTTGGCCAGGAGGGCTTCCTCGACTATTTTAACCGCGCTTTCGAGCTTTCTGCTAAGCTCCTCCGGCGCCCTAGCGAATACCGTTAGGGTGATCGCGCGGCCCTCCTTTGAGAAAACGTTTTGCTTCACCTGCGTGAAAATCCACGGGTTGCTCTTGGCGACCTCCTCCGCTATGAGGTCGAGCAGCTTGCGATCCCACGTTCTGGCCATTACGTTCACGGTCACAGACAAGCTCACACCAAGCAGTCTCCTAACGTACGGGTCTACGTCGTCCTCGAACATGTCGCTTACCTCGGCTACACTGGTCGGTAGACAAACCACGATCTTATCGCCCTCCTCCAGGATTATCCCGGGGGCAAAGCCCCTGGGGTTGGGTATAACCCTGGCTTCATCTGGCAGCGTATACAGCACCTCGAACTCCCTAGGTACTCGAAACTCGCCGCCGGGGCCGCCCTGCTGCTCCCTGTAAGCCATGTAGTAGTGTTCTTCAACCAGCCTTCTGGCCTCATCGTTTCGCACCAATTTCCTACCCAACGCCGCTGCGACCCCCTCGAAGGCGGGTGCAAAGCCGGGCTCGACCCCGCCGGTTATCACTAAAACATCGTTTTCAAGCTCGGATCTCACGCACTCCTCAACTCCAGAGCCCGTTGCGGCGACTACGTGGAGCCCCGTCACCGTGTAGCCTATAGCCCTGAGCCTTCTCGCAACCCACGCCGCTGCCTCCTCCGAACCGACGATGCCGATCACCGCCGCCTTGGCCTCGTCACGAACCTGCCGCTTGAATATTTCCGGGAAAGCCCCCTCGGCGGAGTACTTCAAGGCAACCACCTTTAACTGCTCCAGTTCCCGCCCGAGCTAAAGTGTTTAAGCTTTCCCTAAGGGGGATGGCGATGGCCGTAGTAGTGGTAGAGCATTTAGAGGAGGTTCTGACCCCGTGGGCATTCATGGAGTACAAGCACGCTGCCAGCCTCTCCAACGGCAACCTGATAGTGACAAACTTAAAGAATGAGAGCGAGCTCGCCTGCGTATCCTCGTTCGCTGGAGCGCACCGGGAGAGCATCGCGGACCTTGCGGCCGCCGACGAGCTCCTCGTGCTAGACCCCCAGGCTAGGGACCCGCTCTCGGCTGACGACCTGCAGAGCTTCAGGTACATAGTCGTGGGCGGGATAATGGGGGACTACCCCCCGAGGGGGAGAACTAGGAAAATGCTGACAGAGAGGTTGAAAGCCGAAGCCAGGCACCTGGGGCCCTGCCAGCTCAGCGTGGACGGTGCGGTCTATGTAGCGCTGAAAGTGGCGAGGGGCTCGGCGCTAGACGACGTGGAGGTTGCCCTCGAAGTCTCCCTTAAAACTGGCTCGTTCGAGGTGGTTTTACCTTACTGCTACCCGGTGGAGGAGAGGGGGGTGGTTTTCAGCCGCGAACTCGCAAAGTATATTTTAACGCTGCTAGAGGAGGACGAGGCTTACGCCGCACTATCCGGGAGGCCGCGCAGCATAGCCGACTACGACTGCCGGCTGGAACTCCCGGATGTGGAGTACGAAATCGTTGCCGGGAAAGTGGTGCGGTTGGGAATGCTCAGGCGGGGTAAGCACTAACAATTATATACCGTGCTGCGCTTGTATCCTCGTGAGGAAAGTAGGATTCGGGGTTATCGGCTGCGGAAACGTCGCCAACAACTACTACCTACCCTACATCGTTAGGCAGCACAGGTTGATCGCTGCCTGCGACGTTGTCCCTGAACGGGCGAGGCGGAGCGCGGAGCTGTGGAAGGCCGAACGCTGGTACAGCGACCCAGACGCGCTCCTCCGCGACCGGGGGGTGGAGGCTGTGGTGATTGCGACGAGCCACGACGCTCACGCGCCCCTAGCGATCAGGGCTGCTGAGGAGGGGAAGAACTTCATCGTACAGAAACCCATGGCCCTGTCCCTAGAGGACGCGGATGCCGTGGTTAGGAGCGTGGAAAAGAGCGGGGTTGTTGCGATAGCCGAGCCGTCGGACGCCTTGCTGCTGCCCGTGTTTAGAGCCCTGAAGGACGTGGTCCGCGAGCTGGGGCAGCACTGCTACTCCATCTGGCATACCGGCCACAGCGGGCCTACGTGGTCCGAGTGGTTTTTCAGGGAGGAGGCAGGTGGAGGCGCGCTCTACGATTTGGCGGTGTACGGCGTGGCCAGGGCGCACGCGGTGCTGGGTAAGCCCGCGCGTGTAACCGCGCTCGGCACGGTGACCATTAAGCGCAGGTTCGTGCTGCAGCCCGAGGAGGCCACCGAGGCCATAAGTCGAGAAACTTACGGGAAAGGTGTCTACTACTTCCATAACTTGAAACCTAGCGTTCCAATCGAGCCAACCGCGCAAGACAACTTCGCCGGCCTGCTCGAGTACGGAGATGGCGGGTTGGCAATCATCCTAGGGAATTACACCACCTTCACGCGGCTGCACATGCCGCCCATCCAGGTCTACTGCACCGGCGGCTCGGCGGTGGCTGACGCCTCGGTCCCGCTAATATCCGTGATCCGAGCTGGAAGCGTGAAATCCATCGGGAAGGAAGTGTTAGGCGAGCCCAGGCCCTACTACCACTGCTCGATCGACCACTTAGCCGAGTGCATGGAAAGAAGCGAGAAGCCGCTCCCATCGGTGGAGTGGGGGTATGAGGTCACAAAAACCCTGCTGGCCCTCGACTACTCAGCTAAAAAAGGTATCGCGGTGACCCTATAGCTAGGCTGCGGCTAGAGGATCTCGCTTAGCCTGACAGGCCTGCCCTCGGCAGCCGACTTAAGAGCGGACTCGAGGGTGGCCTGAAGCACTACCATTTCGCTAGGCTTTGTCACGGGCTCGACGCCCTTTTCAACCACCTCCTTGAAGTGGGCCGCTTCGACTGAGTAGGGGTCCTCCTCCGAGAACTTCAGCTGCTTATCGACCAGAACGCCTTCCCGGCTGTAAACCCTCGCTCCCGGGAACTCGAGGCCCGCTCTATCGCCTAGGATGAGGATGCCGAGCGCGTCGTTCGCGTGGCTTGCCCAGCTCACCTCGAGGTAAACGGTCGCCCCGCTCCTCATCCTTATGTAGGCGGCAGCGAAGTCCTCGACTTCGAACGGGCCTCCGGGAACGGGTTTACCCCACGTGCCGAGGCCGATACCCCTCGGCCCGAACTTAGCGTAAGTGGATGCGAAGACCTCGTGGGCTTCGAAGTCACCCATTAGCCACATCGTCAAGTCCAGCGCGTGGACCCCTATGTCGTAGAGCGGCCCCGATCCCGCCTCGGCCTTCCGGGTGAACCAGCTGCCGTAACCCGGGATGCCGGACCTCCTGAGGAGAGTCGCCCTCGCGTAGTATACCTCGCCTATGCCGACCTCGTCGACATATTTTTTCAAAGCCCTGCTGTCTCCGCGGAAGCGCATCGTTAAACCGATGAGGAGAGACCTCCCGTGCTTCCTAGCTGCATCGAACATCTCCGAAACCTCACGAGCCGACAGCGCCGGGGGTTTCTCGCAGAGGACATGTTTACCCTCCTTCAGCGCGTCAACCGTCATGCGGCAGTGAAGGTTGTTCGGAGTTGCCACTACCACGGCGTCTAGATCGCCGCGCGCTATTAGGTCGCGGTAGTCCGTGTAAACGTGCTCTATTCCGAACGCGTTCCTCACGTACCTGAGCTCCTTCTCATCGATGTCGCAAGCAGCCACCACCTCAGCGCCGACCGCCTTGAACTTCTGGATGTGGATCTTACCTATCGACCCGCACCCTATAACGCCTACCCTCATGTTACCGCCGGAGTTGAGTTATAAAAAAAGCCCGTTATTTAGGGTAGCGTCGCTTCTCTACCTGCCGGGCGTACGCGGCTCGCTGTCCAGCTCCAGTGCGATCACAGTATCGTAGGGATCCGGGGGGAGGGCTGGCAGCCCCTCGAGGTGCACGCGGCTCCCCTCCTGGACGAATTTCACCTCCTTCCCCGTGGCCAAAAGGTAGGCTGACTTGACGGAGTTCCCAACCCTGGCGACAGTTATCCTCTTGCCGGGCCACCTCAGCGCGTGGACGAAGGCTGTACTGCCCTTCGCTGTAACTGGACCCACGGTCGTGGTGAAGGGGGCTCCTCGAGCCCCGTAGATCGACTCGCCGTTGCGCCTCATCCAGGCACCTACGTGTGACAGCAGCTCCACGGCCTCGGGGGGGAAGCTGCCATCGCCCCGGGGCCCCACGTTGAGGAGGAGATTCCCGCCCATGCTGACCACAGTCACCAAGGTTGAAATAACCTGGCGCGGCGTCTTCCAGTTCCTATCGCCCTCGAAGTATCCCCAGCTGTCGTTCGTCGTCATGCACGTTTCCCAAGCCCTCTGAGGGGGAGCCCACCACGGTACATGCTGCTCAGGAGTGTCGAAATCCCCCGGCAGCCCGGTTCTGTTGTTGACTATTATATGCGGCTGCAGCTTCCTGACCTTGCTGAGGAGCTCCTCCGCCCTCCAATGCTCCGGCTTGTAGGGCCAGTTGCCGTCGAACCAGAGTACATCGATCCGCCCATAGCTACTGCACAGCTCCTCAACCTGCCCGTGCACGTACTCCAGGAACCTCTCCCACTCCTTGACGTCGTCGGGCCCCTTCCAGTACGCGTCCCACCTCCAATCGAGGAGGGAGTAGTAAATGCCGACTTTAAGCCCCTCCCTCCTGCACGCGTCTACGTACTCCCCGATCAGGTCCCTGCCTGCCGGGGTTCTCGTGGATTTGAAGTCGGAGTACTTGGTATCGAAGAGGCTGAAGCCGTCGTGGTGGCGGGACGTCATCACCATGTACTTCATCCCGGCCTCCTTAGCGCACTCAGCCCACTCGTCGGGGGAGTAGCGCTCCGCCCTGAACATCGAAGCGTACTTCGCGTACTCCTCGCGGGGTATGTCCTCCAGGTACATAACCCACTCGGCTCTGCCCAGCAGGGAGTAGAGGCCCCAGTGGATAAACATGCCGAAGCGAGCTTCCACGAACCATTTCAGCCGTTCCTCCACGCTTAGATGCCGGCGGTTTTGGTATAAAAGTGTGAGGGGCTGGCGTTACTACGCAGTGAGTTGCCAAACACTTAATAGTCAGGGCCGTGCCGTGAGCCTATGGCTGAGGTAACTTTCGTTGGAGTGGATGGAGGGGCTACGAAAACGTTGTCGGTTGCTGCCGACGCCGAGGGGAACATCATAGGCGTTGGAGAGGCGGGCCCCTCCAACTACCATATAGTGGGTTTGGATACCGCGGTTGAGAACATAAATGCCAGCATCAGGCTGGCCTTAGCGGGCGCCAAGCTGGGCGTAGCAGATGTAGTGGTCCTGGGGCTGGCTGGGATGGACACTTTGCACGATTTCCGCTTCTTCGAGGAAAAAGCGGTGCCTAAAGTGGCCGGCAGGAGGGTCTACGTGAGGCACGACGCCGAAATCGCGCTAGTCGGGGCCACTGTGGGGCGCCCGGGGGTCATAGTTATCGCGGGAACTGGATCGGTAGCCGGTGCTAGGAACCGGAGGGGGGAGTACGCCAGGTGCGGGGGATGGGGGTACCTCGTGGGCGATGAGGGGAGCGCCTACTACATAGCCATCGAGGCCCTGCGGGCGGTTTTATGGGCTTTTGACGGCAGGGGCGAGCCCACGGCGCTGACAGGTGAAGTACTCAAGGCGCTTGGTATAGACTCCCCTGACGAGATCCTGAGGAAACTCTACCTGGAGGGTATGGGCACCAGCGATGTGGCTAAGCTAGCCCCCCTGGTTACCCGGCTGGCTGCGCAGGGGGATGGAGTGGCGGCGAGGATTGTCGAGCGCGCGGCTGAGCAGCTGGCCCTGCACGTGGTGGCGCTTGTTAAGAGGCTCGGGATGCTCGAGGAGCAGCCAATCAAGGTCGCGGTGGTGGGGGGCGTTTTCAAAGCGGGGAGAGTGGTACTGGAGCCCTTTGAAAAGAAGCTCAGGGAGCACATTCAAGTTGAAATCATAAAGCCCGAATTCCCCCCGGCGGTGGGAGCCCTCATCCTCGCGTACACCCTAAGCAACGTGGAGGTTACGGAGAAGGTTGCGCAGAATTTGAAGCGGGGGGTAGAGAAATTCAAGCTTTGACGCCGCCGGCGATTCTTCAGACGTATTTGCCAAATACCGCTTCCTTACTTCGCCAAGTGAGGGGAGAGGGCAGCTCGACCTGCCTAGGCGGCTCGATACGGGCAAGCATGCGCGATAGCTTCCCGAGGTTCCCTGCACTGAGGTCTAATGATACGAAAACTCGGCTTCCCTGACCCAGGACGAGCCTCGCCCTGCTACCCTTCACGGACACCTTGATGAAGAGCCCGCTCCTCTTGAAAGAGAAGGAGACCCTCCCCCTTCCCCTACCGATCAGTTCGCCGATCCTGCGGACGAGCCTCTCGAGGGGTTGCCCGGCCAACACAAGGGTTGGAGTCCACCATATTTTGTCCCTCGACTTGGCCTTGGCTCCGAAAACCAGCAGCGCTTTACCCGCACCGCTCGGAACGGGTACAAAGAAAACAGTGGCTCTTTTCGACTTCGCGGAAATAAAGCGGAGCTTCCCCGCCCGGATTTGAGCTACTTTGCCAACCGCGCACCACCAAGCCTAGCCGCGCGCCCGCGGGCACTAGCGGGCATCTTTTACCCGCTCCCGCTTTCCTCTCCACAGCCGCCCCTTAGAGTTCTGGACACGAAGAGAAGTATCTCGTAGTGGTGCCTCTCTTCCTCCGCTATGGCTCTGAGCAGGAGCTTAGCTGGACCCGGGGCTTCAGTTGAGAAAACGGATGCAGCAATCCGGGCGTAAACCTCCTCTCCGGCCATCCTTTCGAGGCTGTTTAACTCCTCGAGAAGGTCGGCGAGGTCGGACCGCGACGGCTTCCACCCGCTTTCGATTCTACCCCCAGCCTCCTCCAATTTTAGGAGGGTCTCGAAACCCCTGGAGCCGAGCGCGCTTAGGCATTCCTCCCTACGCGGCTCGCCGAAGAAGCTTCTCAAAACCTCGGCGTGGTTCTCGCTCTCCCTGGCTACGAACCTTAGCAGCTCAGCCAGTTCCCCGTCCTGCACTACCCGAGATACCGATTTGTAAAACCTAGCGGCGGCCTCCTCTAGAAGCACCATGCAGCTAAGCGCCGTTAAAAACCTCTCGCGCTCCACGGCCGAGTAACAACCTCCTGCAAATAAAGTTGACTATGCCGCAGCTAGCTCCGGCACCTACAGACCCGGAAGCTTTATCCAGCTTGCCCGGTGGGATGGAGGGCGATTCGGTTGAGGCTGGCGGTCATCGGCTGCGGGGCCGTGGGTTCAGCGATAGCGAGCTTGGCCGCCTTAAAGGGCGTGGCGGAGGAGGTTGTTTGCTTCGACCGGGATGAGGAGAGAGCCAAGCGCTACCTGAGCTTCGAGGGGGCTCGCGATATCCCAGTTGAACGCATCGATGTACTCGACAAGGAGGATGTAGCACCCAGGCTTAGCGGTTTCGACTTCGTGGTGAACGCTTTACCCACTTTCGTTAGAGTTGGTAGAAGGGAGCTGCCGCTCAACCCAATCGTAATGAGCAGCGCTGCTAAAGCTGGGGCGTGCTACGTGGATCTGGCCTGCTACGGTGGTAGGAGGACCAGGGCGGAGCAGCTGTTGCTTGCGAGGGAGTTCCAGAGAGCGGCCCTTCTCGCCGTGATAAACTTCGGCGCCTCGCCAGGGCTATCGAACTTGCTGGCCCGGGAGGTGTACGACGACTTAGACACGGTTGACAGCATGCGTATAGTATCCGTAGAGGACCAGCGGGGGAGCGCTTTCGTAATACCCTGGTCTAGGGAGGAGATGCTGCTCGCCGCATCTCCTGTGCTCGCGTACAGAGCGAGGAGGTTTACGTGGCTGGAGCCGTTCGAGGAAAGCGCCGTGTTCGACTTCCCAAGCCCCCTGGGTTCGATAAGGTGCTACTCCGTTCTGAACGACGAAAGCTACACGATACCGCGCTTCCTCAGGCTGAATAACCTCTACTACTACGCCGGGGGCAGCGACGTGGAAACCTTGAGGGCGCTCTACCGGCTCGGAATACTCAGCGACGCGCCCGTGCGCGTGGGTAAAGCCCTGGTAAGCCCAAAGGAGCTGCTGTACCGCATCCTCCCGCCTTCCCCAAAGCCGGACGAAGTGGTACGCGTGTGCCGCGAGGGGGAGCTCGGGGACGCGTACTTTGCTCTGGAAGTGGCAGCGGAAGGCGAAGTCGGCGGGGAGGCGGCGGTATCGAGGCGCTTCGTGATGTTCCCAAGCCAGAGGCGCATCAACGAAATCCTCCCTGGGGCAACCTACATTACATATCCGACCGCTCTCTGCGTGGTCGCCTTGCTCCGCGCTCTCCGCGGTAGGAGGCTGCGCGGCGTATTCCCGGGGGAGGCGCTGCCCAGGTACCTGAGGAAGCTGATTTTGAGCTACTTGGAGGAGGACAAAGTGATAGTTAACGAGGAGTTTAAGGTGGAGGGGCTAGCAAGGGGGTCTGGCGCGTGACTACGCTGGAGCTCGCCGGCGAAATCATGGCGCAAGCCCTTAAGCTCGTTGCGAGGAAATCGAGTGACCATTTACTGCTTGTAGATGAAGAGGGCGAAGTACACCTTTATTTGTTCAGAAGGCGAAGCCTCCCGATACTCGGCCTTTACGGCTACTACGCCGCCCACTTCATCGAGGTTTGGGAGGGGGAGAGGCTCGCGCAGGGTATAAAGGAGGTAATTGAGCAGGATGAGTACCTGAGTAAAGCCGCGAAAGCCCTGCTAGGGTTAGGCGAAGCGATCGTGCGCGTTGGAAGGGTTAGGGGGAAGTATGGAGACCCTCATGTTTCACGGTTCTTCGAGACGAGGAACTTCCAGGTGATAAGGGAAGTCCTGGAAGTGGGTGGCGCTGCCGCCGTACCGAGAGTCGCGCCGGGCAATTACGAGTGGAACCCTCCCCGCGAGGTATGCGAAAGCGGCGTTGTAGGCTACCTTGATGGGTTTTGGATCCGTTTTAGCAAGCGGAGGATAGGCTTCGTCAGGGGGCTGCACTTGTTCGTTGACTGTAAGCTGGTGCTGAGCCAGGCTGAGTACGAGTCCATGGGAGATTTGGAGGAAAGGATGTTCGGCGAACTTTTGGTTAAGAAAATCCCCTACCGCCTCGCAGCCAGCATGCTAAATGCAAGCGAGGTCGAGTGCTGCGGCTACACCGTGAAGGAGCTGTACAGTCCCAGCAGCTGGGAAACACCCCTGTGGAAGAGGGTCTACGACCGATTCGAGGTCTCCCTGAGGCCGCTCCACTTTCAACGCTCGGCGTGCGATCAGAGGACTAGAGAGGAGCCGAGTAGGCCCTGAGAACCGCTTCGGTCTCCTCCGGCGTTAGGGTGGCCTTGCAGCCCACCTTGAAGTGCCAGTCGTAGCAGCACCACCTTACCACCTTAACCACTTTACCCTGCAAAGCTAGCGGTAGCTCCCCACCCGTACGCTTGCTGAAGCCGGTGAGCTGGACAGAGAGTATGCACCTCCTCCAGGTTTCACCCCATTCGTCTACGAGAACTTCCCCGGTTGGAACCACTTCTCGGACCACACCCTGGAGCCTGCGCACACGACTCACCTTAACGGGTACCTGCCGTACCTCTTGCCGATTTCGATCATGGTCAAGTAGTTCTCCAGTTTTACATAGTTGGCGACGCTGTTCCCGCAGCCTAGCGCGTAACCGCCGCCCGGCGCGCACACCTTAAGAACATCCTTTACGTAGCCCGCGAAGAGGTCTGTGGACATCCTGGAAAGCTTATCCATATCCACACCTCCCAGTATCGCTATGCGGTCGCCGTAGAGCCCTTTGTACTCCGTGACAGGGTAAGAGGCGTCCTCGTACGAGTGCTTCGCATCGATCCGGACGTAGTTTATCAAGTCCTCCATGACGACCTTCAAGTTACCGCAGCTATGGAGGATAAACGGCTTGCCATGCCTGTGAACCGCCTCGGCGCAGCTCCTCTGCCAGGGGAACACATACTGCCTAAGCACGGAGGGGGATACCATCGGCCCGCTCCTGTAACCCATGTCGTCGCCCATCGTCACGGCCCCTACGGCGTCGCACTCGCTGGCCACCTTACAGAGACTTTCAAGCACTTTCCCCACCTGCTTGAACATGCGCTCCACTAAAGCTGGGTCCCTGTAGAGAGCCCTGGAGAACGGTACTGTGCCCATCAGCCACATTACGTTCTCGAGGACTCCTCCCGGAGTGAGGGGCACGACCTCCATGCCCTCGGGCAGCTCGCGCTTAAAGGCGGCGTAGTATGCGAGGAAGACCTCCTGCACCTCTGCCACGTCAGGCCACGCGTACTCAGCGAAATCCTCCCGTGTTTCAATTACCCCTCTCCCCTCGTCCTGCCAGACCCTTTTAGGCCTGCGCAGGGGCGCTGTGTCATCGGCCAGCAGCACGTTGGTGCGCGGGAAGGGGGTGGGGATGGAAAATGTGACATAGTCGTAGCCTAGCTTCAGGTAGAATTTCACTAAAACCCTCGCGTTGTGCTCGGCATCCCTCAGGCGCTCCCCCTTCCTGAGTGCCGCGGCAGCCTCTCCCACGCTGCCCGGGCCTCCCGCTAGCCGCCCATCAGTTAGTGCTTCTACAACCTCCGGGTCGGCGTAGAGGTCGTATAAGGGTACCCGATCCTGAGGCTCTTCAAGGTAGAGCACCCACCTCAGCCGCTCAAAGTTCGGCTTATCCGGCACGTTTTAACTGTGTGGGTAAGAGTTAAAAATACCTAACCGTAGGCGCATTAGCCGGGGTAAGGATGAGTGCACGTCAGGCTGAAGGATGATGCGATTGGTCTTAGCTGATGCGGAGAGCTCATCTAGACCCGGCTAACCTGCGCGTTAATGGCTGCTGACATCCTTACCCAATTGAGGCATGCCAGTAATCGCCGGTATTTAAGCGCCAAGAGCAGATCCATCGCGGATAGAAGAAACGCTATGCGTTCTCCCAATTTTGTATGTCTGTGTCAAGTTTATAAACTCGATTGTTGTGGGGCTCATGTGAGGTCACGCTTTGAACACAGGCTGCTGGCGATCTTGATGGTCGGCTGGGGCGTTGGAGCAATGTACGCTGGCCTCGTAAGCGGCATGCTACCCCTAATCCGCGCTGAAATGGGGCTGAACCCGGAGGAAGCCGGTAGGGTGCTGAGCAGCTGGCTCCTAGGCATGCTGCTCGGGGCATCACTGCTGGGCTACACGGCGGATAAGCTGGGAAGAAAAACCGCTCTGCTCGCCTCGACAGCGCTCATGGAGGTCTTCACGCCTCTCAGCGCGGCTGCCAGGAGCTGGCTCGACCTATCCACGTACAGAGTCCTAGCGGGGGCTGGTAACGCTGGCTATATGGTAACGGCCAGCGTGCTCATGAGCGAATACGCGCCCACGAGGGTCAGGGGGCGGAGCGTCGCGCTCCTGGAAAGCGCGTGGGCTTTCGGGTGGCTGGCGGCGCTCTTGCTCTCTAGGATCCTTGCGCCAGCGTACGGTTGGAGGATGGTTTTCGCGGTATCGGCCTCGGCTTTGGTTACCCTACCGCTCTTCTACCTTTTAATCCCCGAGTCGGTAAGGTTCCTCATCAGCAAAGGCCGCGTTGAGGAAGCCAGAGCCCTATCTGAGAAACTAGGCGTCAAGTTGCCGGAAACTCGTCCCCCTAGAAGAGGCTCGCTTAGGGACCTTCTGGCTAAGCCTTATGTGAGGAGAACTGCCATGCTTTGGGTACACTGGTTCATCATAGTTTTAACCTACTGGGGCATCTTCCTCTGGCTCACGGACATACTTTTCGCTCGGGGCATACCGTTCGTCAGGAGCCTGGATTACTCGATAGCCATCACTTTAGCGCAGATACCCGGCTACCTATCAACCGCGTACCTGATCGAGATCCTGGGGCGAAAGTGGGTGCTGGCTGGCTACATGCTTGGGGCCGGTATAGCCAGCTTGGGTCTCTGGCTCGCTGCCCTTGAAGTCGAAGTGCTGGTGTGGGGCGTGCTAGTATCATTCTTCAACCTGGGGGCCTGGGGTATCACGTATGCCTACACGCCCGAGCTTTATCCCACGGAGCTGAGGGGGACGGGTAGTGGGTGGGCTAATGCCGTGGGTAGGGTTGGCGGGATAATCGGGCCCTATGTAGCTGGTGCGTTAATACTCTTTTATGGGGAGCCGGTGGCTCCCTTCGCGCTCTTCGCTGCAAGCCACCTAATCTCGGCTACCGTAGTGTCTCTGCTAGGTGTGGAGACCAAGGGCAAGTCGTTGGAGGAACTCGTGCCCTAAGCATTGAGGAAACTGTGGTATGACACCGACATATTTAAAAAGCCGGAAAACATAGCGACTCGGGTGGTGGCTATGGTTCAAATAGCCTTTTTCGAGATTGAAGGTTGGGAGGAAGCTCGAATAAGGGAGGCTCTCGCTGGGCACGACCTGATTTTTGATGAAAGACCTCTAACCGTTGAGAACGCAGAAGCGGCAAAGGATTCAGAGATCGTGAGTGTCTCCATCTACTCGAGCATCGGACCCGAGCTGCTCGATAAGCTGCCGAAGCTGAAAGCCATAATCACCAGGTCCACCGGGTACGATCACATAGACACGGATGCTTGCAAAAAGAGGGGGGTGAGGGTGTTTAACGTACCTGACTACGGCTCTGGCGTAGTAGCCGAGTACGCGATGCTACTCGCGCTAATGCTCATGAGGAAAATGAAAGTGGCAATGGGCTTCGATCCGTTTCTCGATGGATCGAGATCCCAGCTAGAGAGGCTGCGCGGGAAAGAGGTGGCCGGGAAAACCATCGGCATAGTGGGTACTGGCAGGATCGGAGGCTACGTCGCCAAGCTCGCCCACGCGTTTGGCATGAGGATACTAGCCTACGATGTACGCGAAAGCGAGGAGCTGAAGAAGCTGTACGGAGTGCTTTACGTCGACCTTGACACGCTCCTCTCCTCCTCGGACATAATAACTTTGCACTTACCTCTTACACGCGAGACGCGGCACCTGATAAACAGGGAAAACATTGAAAAGATCAAGCGGGGCGCTGTTCTGGTCAACACATCTAGGGGCGGCGTTGTGGAGACGGAGGCGCTTCTTGAAGCCTTGGATAAAGGGATACTAGCCGGGGCCGCCCTAGACGTCGTCGAAGGCGAGCAGATTATGAGAGACGTGCAGGCCTATTCCTCTGCTGGCTGCGAGGAACTCGGGAAGGGATTGCTAGCCCTCCGCTTGGCGAGGCACCCCAACGTCATTTTGACGCCGCATATAGCGTACAACACGTGGGAGGCTGTAAACAGAATCCTGGAAACCACCTTGGATACGATAAAGAAGCTCCTAAACGGGGAAGAGCCGGCAAACAAAGTCGTATAGTGTTAAAAAGATTAACTTTTTATTTTTCGTTCCGAATCCCAGCTGAAGCTCCACTGGCTATGCTTGCTTCAGCACAGCTATCCCGCGCTCGTACCTAACCCTAACCCCTATGTTCTCCCAACCCCTAAATGCGTGTTTTCCATCCTCGGGACCTATGTACTCGACTTCGGTATCAGCGCCAAGCACGACATCCAGGACCCTGTGTGTTGCCGACACGATTAAAGCTGTGTCGTCGGGTAAAACCGGCGCTGCAACTACATCCACCAATGCTTTGAGCCTCGTCAACTCCATAACCCCGGTTCGTTCGTGCACCTGAAGCAGCCTAGAGAACCTAGCGGGGCTGACAAACAGAATAAAGGGTGGCGTCGCCTGGGCCTCTATCAGCTTGGCTACAACTCCAGCTACTTCGCTTACGGCGGCACCGGGTTCTTCCCAACTGGTAATTGTCGCAGCTATGGCCCCCCGAAGCCCTGTGAGAGCTTCGAGTACCGCGCGGTCCTCACTCAAGCCGAGCTCTACAGCCGCTCTGAGGGCGTCGGCTATCTCTGGAGGCTGCTTTGTAGCTCTCGCGTAGTCGATCGAGCTCTGGTTCACGTAGAATTTCACAGCAATGTCCCTTAGGGGCAGTACCGAGGGCGGCTCGCCTGGGCGCTCAATGGGAACCCATAGAGTACCCCTGCCCGTCCTAGTTAGGGGGAGGTGCCGCCTGAAAACCCTAACCGAGTCGGCTGTGCTTGTGAACTGCTTTAGCAGGTAACCTAGCTCCTCCTTTGTGAAGGGCTCAGCTCGATTCTCGGAGGGAGGATCCTGCACGCGGATCCCCGTCAACTCTGCTACTTCGCGAGCACCGGATTCCAGCTCCTCAACCTGCTCGGGGTCGAGGCCCTTTAGTAGGGCGAGGAATTCCCCTACGTGGGTTTTCTCCTCCTTTGCTATATCCTCGAAAACCCTTTTTATCCGATCATCGTCTATCCTCCTAGCCAACTGAAGGTAAAGGCTGATAGCATCGAGCTCAGCGATTATCGAGAGTCGCAGGGCGTCAGCAATCTCCTCTCTAAGTAGTCTTCTGTCCGAAGGTAGCTCTAAAGGGTGTTTCGATAACATTTTGTCACCATTACAAAGCTTAAAATCTAGTATTTAATGGTTTCTTTGTAGCCTTCTAAATTACAACATATATTTAATCTAACTTATATGTTAAATTTGTAAAAAATCAAAAACCTACGTACTTTCCTCTTGGAGCACCGCATATCGGGCATCTCTCAGGCGGTTCTTCGCCAACGTACGTGTGGCCACATGTAGAGCAAATCCAAACTTTACCTGTAAGAGGCCAATCTTGCTTGCTGTCAACGTAAATCTTCGCTTCCCTATAGAGCTGGGCATGAATTTTCTCAGCCTCCAGAGCCCACCTGAAGCTGCGCTCCGCCCCCCTTTCCCTTTGAAAACTAGCCACCTCGATATAAGCTGGATACATTTCGTTCACCTCGTACTCCTCCCCTCTGATGGCCAGTTCTAGGTTCTTCGATGTAGTCCCAGGTCCGGCGGGCGTTCCTGCAGATGCTTTAAAGTCAGCATTGTACTCGCCCAAGTTTCCGTAGTGGTTTCTGGCGTGGACGAACTCCGCGTAAGCAACAGCTTTAAAGAGGCGGGCCACATTGGAGAATCCTTCCCTTTCAGCGATATCTGCAAAGATCAGGTACCTCAGATGCGCCATTGATTCTCCAGCAAAAGCGCTTAAAACCAAATCTAAGGTTACTGATCTCATTTTAAAATACCTCTGGAATATGAATTATTAAAGCTTTCTCAACTCGGTCCTATCAAACACTAACGCTGATGCATCGCAGCGGCGTACCTAGTCTGCCGTGCGGCTTTCCCTTTCGGGATTTGTTTAGCGAGCACGCTAAAGCTTTAATATCAGCCTCGAGAGAGGCACCCGCTGTGCATTCGAGTAAACTGAGAACCGAAAAAATAGTCCTTTTTGTTTGCACGGAAAACAGATTCAGGAGCCAGATCGCCGAGGCGTACTTCAACGCGATGGCACCCGCTGGTTGGGTTGCAGTCAGCGCGGGCAGCAGGCCGGCCCAAGAGGTGCATCCGAACGCGGTACTTCTCATGCTTGAGGAGGGCATAGATATCTCAGGCAAGAAGCCGAAACCGCTCACACCCGAGATGCAGAGGGGCGCGGATATTGGCATAATCGTATGCGGGGAGTCGGAATCTGGGACGTGCCCTGTCCTCTACACCAGGTATGTGGAGCATTGGGAGGTCCCGGATCCCGCCCGCATGAGCCTAGACGATGCTAGGAAAGTGCGCGACGAGATCAAGCAGAGAGTAGCCGATCTAGTCGAGCGGATTAAGAGGGGGGAGGTCCCGCCGCAGGGAGGGCAGCGCGTGGGCTTGCACCCTAAAGGGTAAAATATATATTACTATGTCATATCTACTGTTGCTATGCCTGAGGTGATGGACCCCGTCTGTGGGATGGTTATCGATAAAGAAAAGGCGAAGTACAAAATTGTATATAAGGGTAGAATTTACTACTTTTGCAGTCTCCGATGCAAGGAAGCCTTTGAGCGTCGCCCTGAAAGCTACCTAAGTAGCGGACCGGAGGGCATGTCCACGGGTACGATGGAGCTATGAAGACTGAGGAGAGAGTAAGGATTATCGGAGTCGACTGCCCTACCTGCATCCTATCTATAGAAAGAGAGTTGCGAAAGCTCGGCGTAGAGATGGAAGCCGACCCAGCTTCGGGTTACGCTGTAGTAAGGTACGAAGCTCCCTCAGCTACGCTTCGGGATGTGGCCAGGGCTGTGAGGGAGGCGGGTTACGATTTAGAAAAGAAGTCATTTACGGTTTCGGCGGAGGTGAGCGAGGAGGAGGTACCCCGCTTTGAAGCGAGCGTAGCAAAGTTGAAGGGGATTATAGAGTGCAGGTACTCACCAGTTACGGAGGTCGCTAGGATAGTTTACAATCCTTACTCAACATCGGAGGAGGAGATCCTTAGAGCGATCACCGCGCTTGGCTTCAGCGTAGGGCGTGTAAACGAAGAAGCGAGGAAGCCTCCGGGCGAAGAGGGAGGAGGGCCCCTTCTCTCTTTCGTACTCGGCCTTCTAGCTGTGGTTTACCATTCGGCCGAGATGCTCGGCCTCGTACCGCACGTAGACGTAACGCTCTACGCCTTACTTGCAACCGCGGTTCTTCTGCTCAACGCAAAGCTTGTTTACAGGGGCTTTATGTCCCTCGCTCGATTATCACCAACTATGGAATCGTTGGTTGCTCTCTCTTCCTTTACGGCTTATGTTTTCAGCCTTTACCTGATGGCTGCGTCGACCGGGTACACGACCTTTTTCGAGGCGACGGCCGGAGTTCTAGGTTTCGTTTCAGCTGGTAAATACCTGGAGGGCAGGCTTAAAGCTCAGGCCTTCGAAGCACTGAGCGAGGCTGCTGAACTGCAAAGGGGGACCGTGAGGGTCGTTAACAGGGATGGTTCCTTGAGGGAGAAGGACGTCGAAGAGGTTAGCGTCGGTGATATCGTGGAGGTTAAAGCTGGTGAGAGGATTCTGGTAGACGGCGTAGTCGTGGAGGGGTGGGGTTACGTAGATGAATCCTCTTTTACGGGAGAGCCAACACCCAGTTTCAAAACTGCGGAAAGGAGGGACCCGGTGCTTGCCGGCACGGTTTTAACCAGCGGCTTCCTAAGAATCACTGCAACCAGGGTTGGGAGAGAGACAAGCCTCGCGTATATCCTGGAGACCGTTCGAGAGGCACAATTCCGGAAGCCCCAGTTCCAGCGACTCGCCGACAGAATTACCGGCTATATGACTTGGGCGGTGATAGCGCTAAGTGCTGCCACGTTCGCTTACTGGCTGCTCGCCGGGGCAGGGGTTGAGCTCGCCGCGATGTTCGCTGCTTCGGTGCTCGCAGTAGCCTGCCCCTGCCCCCTCGGGATCGCTGTCCCCATAGTAGTTGCTGTTGCCTCAACGATAGCCACCAGGTTCGGAGTGCTCATTCGCGGCGGCGAGGTTTTTGAGAAAATCCTTAACGTAGACACTGTGCTTTTCGATAAGACTGGTACTCTCACGGTTGGTTCACCTGAAGTGCAGGCTGTATACACCTTTAACGGATTTGAAGGAAGTGAGGTTTTGAAACTCGCTGGCTCGGCTGAAAAGAGGAGCGAGCACCCCCTCGCCAGGGCTGTGCTAAACCGTTGCGCCGAAGCTGGAATTGATCTTGTCGACCCCACCGACTACGACCATCTACCAGGTATGGGAGTATTGGCCACAGTGGATGGAGCGGCGGTGGCCGTGGGCTCCCGGAAACTAATGGAGGAGCTAGGAGTGGAGCTGTCCGCCAGCGTAGTGGAACTCGTGGAGAAGCTGAAGAGCAGCGGGTCCAGTACCATATTCGTGGCCGTGAACGGCCAGGTAGCCGGGCTTCTGGAAGTATACGACAAAGTTAAGGACGAGGCCCCCGAGGTTGTGGCGTACTTCAAGGGCGAAAAGCTGGCTACGGCATTGGCAACAGGTGACAACACGTGGTCCGCCCAAAGAGTTGCCAGAGAGCTCGGAATAGACAACGTGTTTGCCGAACTACGACCGGAGGACAAAGCCGAGCTGGTGAAACAGTTGCAAAGCGAGGGGCGGAAGATTTTATTCGTAGGGGACGGGATTAACGATGCCGCTGCCATAAGTCGAGCGTTCCTCGGAGCGGCCGTCGGGAAAGGGGCTGACATAGCAAAGGAGGCTGGTGACGTCGTAGTCACTGGTCCGAGCCTGACGAGCTTGGTTTACCTGCGCGAACTGAGCAAGGCTGTGAAAAGGAAAGCGCTCGAAAACATCGCCTGGGCTTTTACCTACAATTTCTCGCTTGTACCAATCGCCATGGGTGCGCTTTACGGGACTTACAATTTCGTCCTAAAGCCCGAAGTGGCGGCGCTTGCGATGGTGCTCAGCGACATTGCTGTTGTAGTGAACGCCATCAGCCTTCGACGCTGGAGACCGCAGAAAAACCGTGGACGTTAGGGGCCGCTAGCTGAAACTAAATACTTTTCCGGCGGCATCTCTCAAGCGGGTGAATGCCTTGGAGGTAACCGTGCGGTTCGCAAGCCCGAGGGATTTAGCCGATGTTGCGAAGATATTTGAAAACTCGTTCTCGGGAGGGTACAGGTACTGGAGCCTAAGGCTCTTAAGAGTCCTAGATGTGCTGGTAGCCACTGTCAGCGATAAGGTCGTGGGTGCAGCTGAGATATACACCACCAATGTAGAGGGGTACGGAGATGTAGGAGTGATAGGTTTCATAGCCGTGAAGAGGGAATACAGGCGGAAGGGAGTGGGGCGGAAACTTGTCTTAGAGGCAGAGAGGGTCTTCCGGGCAATGGGTTGCAGGTTTTCGGCCGCTAGCACCAGGGAGGGGAACACGGCCTCCGTCAGGCTCTTTGCCAGCCTCGGCTACGCCCTATACAAGAGGGGGGACAAGGTTTTTGAGGAGTTAGAGGCTCCCCTTTACGCCTACGAGGATGACGTGATCATGTTGAAGGCTCTGAGCAGCTAACCGCCGGCCTGCACTGTTCCGCGAAATGGGAGGTGCACTGGATTTTGCGCCCCTCTAGACACCTTCACAGCAGAGTTAGCAGCCGGTCGAAGTTGCCGGTAGCCGGTTAGGTTGACCTATCGGCAGCCTAGCCCGGGTAAGGGGTGAAACGACACATTAAATAGAGCGTACTCCCATCGCAACCCGATGGGAACTTTCAGAATCTGGGTTAACGGGACTCAGGTCGTTATCGAGCGCGAGGGTTTTCTCCTGGCTTTCGAGCCAAGGCTCGCGGTGAGCGGGAAGCTTGCTAAACCGCTCTCTCTGAAGGAGGCTGAGAACGGTATCCTAGCGGAGTATGAGGGGGGTTCCGGCTCTATCCGCTTCACGGAGTGGGGGCTTAACACGCTCATTGCCGAGCTGGAGACCGAGGGATTAAGCGGGGATGGCGTCCTAGCTGATCTGAAGTCGCGCCTCCAGGGCTTTAAGGATCTGCTGCTCTTCCACTACACGTACGACCCTGATAAGTACTTCGGCGAGGCCGAGGAGCCCTATCCCTACCCCCAGCTTCGGGAGGCCGGCGATTTAGAGATAAGTGCGTGGAGCTTTCCGATCCATAGGAAAGACTATAGGGGGCTCCCGAGGAACCTGAAGGTCTCGCAGCTGCTGGCGGAAGGCGAGAAGGCATACGCCTACCTGCTTCCGATCTCCAACGCGGGGGCCCGTGGCCATATCACGTCCTTCGATGGTGACTCATTCAGCATAGTGCTGAACAAGGGGGTACAGGGGAGCTGGAGCAAGGCATACGCGTTCGCGCTGAGCGTCTCGCCCAACCCCTACGAAGCTGTTGAGAGCTCCTACGAGGCATCCTTAGCGGCTGTTGGTAGAGCAGGCCAGCTTAGGAAGAACAAAACCCTACCCGAGGTTTTCCGCGTCCTGGGTTGGTGCTCGTGGAACGCGTGCTGGCGCGAACCCACTGCTGATAAAGTGCTGTCGGCATACAAATCCCTTCTGGAATCTGGCATTAAACCGGGTTTTGTTCTCATCGACGACGGCTGGCAAGACGAGGAGGGTGTTGGCTGGCCGGGGTTCAGAATACGCGGGCTGGAGCCGAACCCGAACAAGTTCCCAGCTGGCTTCGCAAGCGTCGTGAGACGACTAAAGGACATGGGTGCGCGGTATGTCGGGCTGTGGCACACCCTTAACGTGCACTGGGGCGGCGTTGCCAGGGAGAGCGAGTTCGCCCGAGCCTTCGCCGATTGCTTGATGGAGATCAACGGCTACATCGTACCCAATCCGGCGAAGTCGTTCGACCTCTTCAGGAGGTGGTACGCTAGGCTGAGAGAGGCCGGATTCGACTTCGTGAAGGTGGATAACCAGATGTTCATCAGCTACGCCTACCTGGGCCGCCTGGCCATCGAGGCGGCGGCACGGGAACTGCATGAGGGGTTGGAGGCGGCGGCCTACCTCAACTCCCTCGAGGTCCTCAACTGCATGGCCCAGCAGCCCGAAAACACCTTTAACTGGATTAGGTCGACCGTGTCGAGGAACTGCATCGACTATATCGTACCCCACAGGAAGTCGAGGGATAAGCTGCACCTCTACTTCAACGCCTACAACGCGCTGTTCATGTCGCAGGTGGTGTGGCCCGACTGGGATATGTTCCAGAGCCACGACCCCTGGGCCCTGCAGCAGGCCGTTGCGCGCGCCGTCAGCGGCGGCCCCGTCTACGTAACCGACGAACCCGGGAAAACCGTGGCCGACTTAATAAAGCCCCTAGCCTTCAGCGACGGCTCCCTGCCGCTTCCTGACCACCCCGCGCTCCCAACGAAGGACGTTCTGATGCGCGACCCCTACAACGAGCCCGTACCCCTGAAGATCTTCACCAGGGTTACCGTGGACGGCGTGGGAGTCTACGGAGTAGTTGCGGCCTTCAACATCAACCGGGACGACGCTCCGGTGAAGGGCAGCGTAGCGCCGCCGGACGCTCTGCTGCCGGAGGGGAAGTACCTGATCTACGAGTACTTCACCGAAAATGTGAGCGAGGAACCGGTGCACTACGAGCTCGAGCCGATGGGCGTGAAGCTATTCATAATCGCGCCTCGCGGCCCCTGGCTGACACCGCTGGGGTTGAGGGATGTCTACGTAATGCCGCGCGGGATTGTCCACGCCCCAGTATTCGGGAAAGAGGCCGTGATTGAGTTAAGGGAAAAGGGTTTACTGGTGGCTAAAGCTGACACCGAAGTGGAGGTCGAGGGCGGCGAAATCCTCGAGGCAAAGCCTCTGCTTAAAGTAAAGTGCCTCGAGAGGGTAGTTCGCATCCGCGCCCGCTAGCATCCGGCCTCTCTCGCCGGAAAATTTTTCAAAAGCGCGTTTTTCTCTTTTCTCTTCAGCTGTAACGAGTTCGAAACGTGTAGGGAGGGGTTGCCAGGATACGCGGCAGGACTGCACCGCTGCCCCTTGGTTTGGACCCGGAATCCCGATAGGGCGGATGCTTGCTCAGCGGCTGGCGTTGAGCCAGGCTAGCCGGTGCTGGATAAGCTGAGCGCTCGCTCTCCAGGGGGTGCGCACAGACCCTTCAGGGATTGGTACCGCCCCCGCAGAGCTCTCTGAAACCCAGCTTGAACGCCGGGGATTCCCTCGCTAGTTTGAAGTTCCTACCGCTAGCGTCGACGAACATGGGATCAGCCACTAGGGAAAGCGTGTCATAACCCATCCTCTGCCACTCCTCCAGCTTGTACACTCTACCCGTGCGCTGCTCTAAGCAAACGGTTAGTTTTCCGGTTAAATCCCATAGCAGATTGCCATCGCTTACCACGTTGCGTGTAGTGAAGTCCTGCGCGTAGCCGCCCAGGAAAACGGGCGAGCCATTAGAGAGGACTATGTTCCTCTCGAAAACGAACGCCAGCTGCCCCGGCTCGCCCCTGCTCAGCACCACGTTGGCTTCCCGCCCAAACACGAATACGTTGTCCCTCACGGTGTTGCACCGGCCGTAGTGCTGGTGGAAGCCCCCGTGCGTTGTATCGTAGACCGTGTTGCCCTCGACCACGATGTAACTGCTGCCCTCGTCCAGGTAGATCCCCCAGCCGCCGTACTGGTACGCCTGCACGTTATAGATCGTGTTGCAGCGGATTACCGTACCCGGTTGCACGCCCAGCGTGTAGATGCCCCCCATGTCGCTGAGCAGCCCCTTGCCGATATCGTGGATGCGGTTGCCCTCGATGACGTTGCAGCTAGCGAAGCTCTCCCCGTAGCCCCAAGTCCAACCCACCGATATGCCGGTGTAGTAGAGGTCGTGGATCCAGTTGCCGAGCACGCGGACAAGCCTCGCCTGCCCCACCCAAACGCCGACGGCGCTGTGGAAGACTTTCCCGCAGTCGTGGATATGGTTGCCGACAATGTCGACTAACTCCGTCCGCTCCCACTCGTGCTTCGGCACTTGCTGCATCCCCACTTTAATGCCGCCAGCGCCAAGGTCGTATAGCTCGCAGCGCTTCACTCCCACCCCTCTGCATCCATGGCCCACCTCTATTGCGTATCCCCCGACACCGCGGACCGTGCAGTCCTCGATCACCACATTGCGCGCCCCCTCCAAGTGTATCGCGGCCGGTACGTTGACTGCAGCTTGGGGCGATAGTGTGTGGACCCAATCCGCGCACTCGAAGGTCAACCCCCTTAGAACAATGTTCTCGACGAACTCCCCCCGCTCCGGGTCGCCCTTGATCTCTAGGAGCCTCCACAGCAACTTGGGTGCAACCACCGAGCTCGTCTCCGGCTCCTCGCCCGGTTTCGGAAGGTAGAATAGCTCGCCGCTCGACCTGCTCAGGTACCACTCGCCCGGCTCGGTAAGCGCCTCGAAGGCGTTCTCGATGTAGTACCTGGGGTACTCTTCCGCAAATCCATCCCTGACGGCGAAAACCGTTTTAGAGGCTAGCTTCACCGTCCTCCTCTCGAGGTTGATCTCCGCTATCGGTATCCTTTCTTCAATCCAGAAGTGTAGGATAACGGCTTCTAAGTCGCGCGGGTTGCTCAAGGCCCCCACATCGCTGTCGCTGAACACAAACTCGTCAGCCCCCTCGAAGAGCTGCAGCTCCGAGAGCCTCCTACCGCTGTACGCGGGCACCCCGGCAATCCTGAAGAAGCCCTCCTTCGGCAGCCTGGCCCTAGGTCTGCGCTCGCCGTTCACGAAAAGTTGCCTGAAGACCCACTCCCCCCTAGCCACTTCGGGTAGCCTCGCTACCCACGCGGTTCTCCCGCCGACGCTGGCGGCGCTGAAGCCGGATATGCTCCTGCCACCGCTGATAACCGGCTTCTCGCCCGGGTAAGCCTGCCACACCACTGGGCACTCCTTGCAACCCGAGTCCTCCGGCGTGAAAACCAGCGGGGATTCCAGGTAGTAGGTACCACCCCTGACCAGCACCCTCGCGGGGCCTCTTCCCGCCTTTCTCAACTCCCTCAGCCGATCCCTCGCCGCGGCCAGAGAGGCCAGGGGCCCGTCACTGCCGTCTGGCAAGGGATCCGGGTATAGCCCAGACCAGGAGTCGGAGCCCTGCTGCGACACGTAGAGTGTGACCGGCTCGCCGTCGCACCTGCACTCGGCGGTCCAACCAGCTACTCGCCGGGAAGCCATATAGTTAGTGAAGGCTATGTAGCAGTATAAGAGGGTTATCGCTACGCCCGCTAACAGTGCCGCTCCGAGTTTGCGGTACCTTGTGGCAGCGACCACGTCAGCGTTCTTACCCTTTAGGTCCTTAAATCGGTGGCGGGTTCCCCCACTGAACTTGCGCGTAGAGAAAGCGGCGGGGGGTTCGATGCAGCGTTAGCCGGGTGGTAAACTCGGAGCCCGAGGCATCGACCTCGGCGCGCGGAAGCGCAGCTGTTCGAAAGCGTTATAACTTGGCCACCCCATTCTTCACGGTATGGCTGCTCCGGGGAAAGTTCTTGCCCAGCCACCGAGGATAAAGGTTCTAGAGGCGCTCGGGTCCATAGCAGACGGGCGCGTTAAGCTGATCGACGCAGACAGAGCTAGTGTTGAGTCGTCCATGGGGGAGCGCGCCTACACGGTGTACGTGAACACCGAGAAAGGCGTAGCGTTCAGCGACGATAACGGCACGAAATTCAGGGGCTATGTTGGCTACCCGATAATAGCCGTCCTGATGCTGAAAGGTGTCTTACCCTTCGACGAACGCTTGGCGAAAGCGCTGGCCGGCATACCGTGGAAGGAGCTGAACGAACGGTACAAACGGTACGCGATAGTCGAAGAGCTTGTAAAAAGGGAGGCTGAGAAGAGGGGGGTGCTTCCCAAGGAGCTCGACAGCTTTGTGAAGCAGGTTATAGACCGCTTGTCGCAGATCCAGCTCCGGTATACGCCTGCTCCAGAAACCTGAGAAGCTCGCCGGCGTTCCTCTTGGGAATCGCTATCCTGTACCTAGCCAGGGGCCAGTACCCATCCTTAACTAAAACCCGGCCCCCGAGTTCATTCACCACCCTGACGAAATCAGCGTATGACAGCTTGGAGTGGTCAACCTCTACCTCTATCAGCGTCCCCCTAACAGGCTTCATGCGCTCTTCGCTTTAAAATAGTTAAAGGGGTTAAAAATAAATTACACCTGTGGCGCCGATTCCAAGTTTACGGAAAAATTAGAGCTGCGAGCTATTATAGCGAATACACTGTGACCTCGGTGCCGATCGCTTGCCCGGGAAGAGGCGTGTTGAACTTCGCGATGACTCTCCCCTTATTCCCGTGAACTCTCACTATCCTCCCGCTTATTTTCAGCTTATTGCTCGGGTCGGTCCAAATGACTTTCCTGCCTATCAGCTTAGCCGCGCTGCCTCTGCTATCGACACCCTCCACCTCCAGTATGGCGTACTTTTCGTTCTGCGTTTTGCACCCCCTTCTGTAGCTTAACACGTACGCTTTCAAGAACCCGCCTTCCACGACTAAACCCCTCTAAGCACAGGTTGAAACATTTTTCTGCCAATTTCAGCCCAGGAGAAGTGTGAGTAAAGGTGGGTGCACTCGAGTAACGGTCACTGTTCCCAGGGAGCTCCTGGAGGAGCTCGACAAGCTTTCGTCGAAGTTCTTCAAGAGCAGAAGCCACGCCGTGAGCGAGGCCATAAGGCGGCTGGCATCGGATTTCTCAGGAGCGCCGGCAGGGGAGGTTACAGGGGTAGTTACGTACCTTTACGCGAGCCGCCACGCCTCGGAGAGCCTTAGGAAGCTAGGGCACAGGTACATAGACGTGGTTGCGTCCACGCTCCACATCCACGTAAGCGGCGAGGAGTGTCTAGAGGTTGCAGTGGTCAAGGGGCCAGCGGAGAGAGTGAGGGAATTCGCGGGAGAGCTAGGTAAAGTAGCCGGCGTTAAGCGGCTTTCGATCACCCTCGCGCAGGTTAAAGAGGCGCCTCGCTGAGTATCTGAAGCGCGTGCGACGTCCCAATTCTAGAGGCGCCCGCTCTCAGGAACTCGATCGCCTTGGAGTAGGTAGAGATGCCGCCCGCTGCCTTCACCTTAGCCTTCTTAACCGTGCTAGCGATCAGCCGTACGTCCTCCAGGGTGGCTCCCCTAGGGCCGAAGCCGGTGCAGGTTTTCACGAAATCCGCTCCAGCCTCTTCGACGAGCCTGCTCGCGGAAATTATCTCCTCGGGGGTTAGGTACCCAGTTTCGATTATCACCTTCACTACCACATCCACGCCGCTTCGGGATCCCACCCGCTTCGCCGCCTCTGTGACCTCCTCCACGTCCCTCCTGACAGCTTCATAGGCGCCCGACTTGAAAAGCGGTATATTCATGACGAAGTCCACCTCCTCCGCGCCGTGGCTCACTGCAATCTCGGCCTCTCTCACCTTAACCTCAGTGAGACTGGCCCCGAATGGGAAAGCTAGGACAGCGCATACCCTGCTCTCGCTACCTTTGAGCAGCTCGGCCGCCTTTTTCACGAAAGGCGGCAGAACGCAGAGGGCGCCGATACGGTTCTCGAGAACCTGCCTGCACGCCTCCTCGATATCGCGAAGTGCGTGAGTCGGCTTGAGAACCGCGTAGTCCAGTACCCTAGCTATTTCAGCCCGGTTCACAAGTTTCCGGGTGTGAAAGCCGGTTAAAGTCGCTTCCGCCGCTCAGCCAGCCCGGTGCGCTTACCACAATAGGTATGGGGTGGTTCCACTTAAATTCCCTCAGTTTGGGTGGCTCGGGTTCTTCGACTAGGATGAGTGCGGCGTTTAGCTCTGAAAGCTGTCCTACGCACTCTCCAGCATTCTTCAGCGTGCGGGCTCCCAGCTTACCGTACAGGCGGGTGAACCGGCTTGAGCCTATAGCGACGACCCTGCTTTCAGTACCCCGCTCTGGAGTAGAAGTCCATGAGGATTTTTTCGTAGAGCTCATCGCTCCGCACCTTGTCGATGGCTTCCGCCACCCCTTTCACGAGTTCATTGAAGAGCATTTCGCCCTTCTGCTTGCTCGCTGCCCTTGGATCTCCGACATAGCCCTCCACCGCATAGATCACCCAGTCCACCATCGTCTCCAGGTGCCCAACTAACTGTTCCCTCCCTAAGCCCAAGTTGGCGAGCCGGCTGACGCGCTCGAGC
>CALHPJ010000014.1 GCA_938036345.1 uncultured Thermofilaceae archaeon
CGACGCTCGTCTCCATCGACGCGCCTATAGCTAGGTGGATCGTATCCAGCAACGGGATTGTATACTTGCGCGTGCACGGCAGGGACGCGTGGTACGCTTACGATTACAGCGACGACGAGCTCAGGGGGCTAGCCAAGGGAGCAGCTGAGCTCGCCCCAGAAAAGGTCTACGTTTTCTTCAATAACAACCACTGGATGCTCGGAAACGCCAGAGCGATGCGAGCGCTGCTGTGCGAAATCCTCCGCTGAGCAGCGGCCGAGGGTTCCGGGCCATGTAGCCAAACTACGTAGCCCTTTGGCCACATCCCATCGGCCCCGGCTGGCCTCATCGAGCTCGGCTCCCCGCATCCGAAGTTCGGTGCTGCCCGGGCAGGGGCATGTCGACGGGGTGCCCCTCGGGTCTACACACCCCACTGGCAGCCCGAGCCATTCAGTTCGTATTCCGGCACACGCTGAAAGCGCCGGGCACCCCATTTCGCTGTCCTCCTGTCACATCCTTAAACCGTGGGGCTGTTCGATAAAGTGGTTGGTAAAGCGATTTCGTCGCCTTCTTTGGCGCTGCAGTGTGGCAAGTATATCCCAGTAGCCCTGGTGCGCCAGCCAACGTACGACAACCTTACGGGTAGGCTGCTCAACGCGTTAGACTACCTCCTAGGGTCCGCGCTTTACCCAACCACAGGCCAGTTGTGCTGGCTGCTCGGAAACGATGGTGGGTGCTGAGAAAGACGACGTTTGTTGCCTACATGGCAGTACTGGAGATCTCTCCTCTGTGAGCGCGCTTGCGGGTGCCTATTCCCGATTTTCCGGGCCGGGGGTTTGCATCGCAGCAAGCCAAGGAATATATCCGGGCGGGCGGGTCTTCCCCCGTGGCTTTAGAGCTCAGGCTAGAGGAGCTTCGGGAGTTGCTGCTGCAGGAGGTTATCGAAAGGTATGAGGAGGGCGTCGACCTCGACGTGGGAGAGTGGCAGGCCAGCATACGCAGAGCTAAAGACGCAAGCGAGCTTGCGGGAATCTACCGGAGGCTGCAAAGCCTCCCCATAAGGAGGGGCTTCGCCTACCGGGAACCGAGCGACCTCGAGGGGATCATGGCGGAGCGCCCAACCTATCCCCCGAGCTTGGAGGTGGAGCTGAGCCCCAGCCAGCTTTACGATAAAGTGCTGGGGGCTTGGCTTGGGAGGGTCGCTGGCTGCATGCTTGGGAAACCGGTTGAGGGGTGGAGGAGGGAGTGGATAAGGGACGCCCTAAGGAGGGCCGGCGAGTACCCATTGAGGGGTCCGTACTTCCCCTCGGCGGCGTTCCGCGGCTTAAGCGGGGAGCAGCTCGCATACGTTTCCAGCCTGACTAGGGAGGGGATCAAGAGGGGGGAGAGGGACGACGACCTCGACTACACAGTCCTCAACCTAATAGTGTACGAGGCAAAGGGGCCCTCCTTCACGAGCGAGGATGTGGCGGAGGCTTGGCTCAGGTTCCTCCCCTACTACCAGACGTACACAGCCGAGAGGGCGGCGTACCGTAACTTGGTTATCGGTTTAAAGCCGCCGGAAACCGCCGTGTTCCTGAACCCCTACCGCGAGTGGATCGGGGCCCAGATACGCGCAGACCTGTGGGGCTATGTTTCGCCCGGGAACCCCGCAAGGGCTGCCGAGTTCGCGTACAGGGACGCCAGGGTATCCCACACGAAGAACGGGGTATACGGTGAGATGTACTTCGCCGCAGCCGTAGCCCTGGCCTACGCGGTCGAGGAGCCCGAAGCCCTGGTGAGAGGCGCTTTGAGTGTGATACCGGCCCGGAGCAGGTTAGCCGAGGCGGTGAGCTACACCTTGAATCTCTGGAGGAGCGGATTGCGCTGGGAGGAAGCCATCGATAAAATACTCGAGAAGTACGGGTCCTACCACCCGGTGCACACAATCAACAACGCGGCTATAGTCGTAGCAGCCCTGCTGTGGGGCGAGGGTGACTTCGCGCAAACCATCGCGTACGCCGTCATGGCTGGCCTCGACACCGATTGCAACGGCGCGACTGCCGGCAGCATAGTCGGCTTAATGAGGGGGGCTAGCCGCTTGCCGGAGGAGTGGGTTAAACCCCTGAATAATACGCTGGTATCGGGGTTGAGCGGCGTCGGCAGTGTTCCAATAACCGAGCTGGCCAAGCGAACGGCGCACGTCGCCGTAGCACCCTCTCACCGCGGTGGGTTTGCCGGCGTTTTTCCAGCTTAACTGGCTTCCCGCGTTCCCCCTTCCGCCGCGAATTTAATGCGCTGCGAGCGGTTTATTAGCCGGCTCGCGGCTATTTGCCCGTGGCAAAGTTGAGGTTTTCCACAGCGCTCGCGGTGCTCACAATGACCATTTTGGGCCTTTACTCTTGGCTACTCTTAAATACCATGAAGCCCGCTGGGAAGGATGTGGAGACCCGGAAGGAGATCGGGTCCGCGAGCCTCGAGGAAATTCTGGGAAGCCTTACGCTGGAGGAGAAGGCCAGTCTCGTTGTGGGTTGGGGGTGGTCGAGAAGGGTTCCCGGCTCTGCTGGGGAGACGAGGCCCGTGCGAATCCCCTCGATGGTTACCGCCGACGGCCCCTCGGGCGTGAGGATCGAGGCTACGAAAGAGCGGAGGTGGTACGCAACTGCCTTCCCGGTGCCCACGATGCTTGCCTCGACGTGGAACCCCGAGCTCGTGGAAGCCGTGGGTAGAGCGATGGGCGAGGAGGCTAGGGAGTACGGCGTTGACATCTTCCTGGCCCCGGGGCTGAACATCCACCGCCACCCGCTCTGCGGCAGGAACTTCGAGTACTTCTCCGAGGACCCGCTGCTGAGCGGGAAGATGGGCGCGGCATACGTTAGGGGCGTTCAGTCGGCGGGCGTGGGTGCTACGCCCAAGCACTTCGTAGCTAACGACCAGGAAACCAACCGCGTTCTAGTCGACACGATCGTCTCCGAGCGGGCGTTGCGGGAGATCTACCTGAAACCCTTCGAGATAGTGGTCAAGGAGGCTAAGCCGTGGGCCGTGATGAGCGCCTACAACAAGCTGAACGGCAAGTACTGCTCGCAGAACGAGTGGCTGCTCACGAAAGTCCTTAGGGAGGAGTGGGGCTTCGACGGCATAGTGATGAGCGATTGGGGGGCCGGCGACAACCCGGTCGAGCAGATTAAAGCCGGTAACGACCTGATAATGCCAGGTAGCGATGAAATCGTCTCAAGGCTCATCCAGGCCGTTAGGAGGGGGGAGCTGAGCGAGCTGTACCTCAACAGGAGCGTTGAGAGGATAGCTAGGGTTGCCCAAAACTCGCTCTCCTACAGGGGGTACAGCTACTCCAATAAGCCGGATCTTGAGTCGCACGCCAAGCTAGCCTACGAGGCAGCGGCTGAGGGCGTGGTTCTGCTTAAGAACTCGAACGCGACCCTGCCCCTGAAGCCCGGCGCCAGCGTGGCAGTGTTCGGGACGGGGCAGGTTGAGACGCTGAAGGGCGGCATGGGCAGCGGCCACACCCACCCCAGGTACGTTGTCACAGTGCTGCAGGGCTTGAGGGAGCGAGGGTTCAGGGTTGACGAGGAGCTGTCCTCTATCTACGAGAGGTATGTCCTTGAGAAGAGGGGTAGGGAGTTCCTCGAGAAGCTATTCTACGAGGAAGCGTACCCCGAGCCCCTGCCGCAGGACATTGTGACCGAGGACCAGGTAAGGGTCTTCGCCGAGCGCAACGACGCGGCGTTAATCGTTATCACCAGGATTTCCGGCGAGGGCTGGGATAGGCGGCTCGATAAAGGTGACTTCTACCTGAGCGACAGCGAGCGGCGGCTCATAGAGATTGTCTCTAGGAACTTCCACGCTAAGGGGAGGAGGGTCATCGCCGTGCTCAACATCTGCGGGCCGATTGAGGTCGTCAGCTGGCGCGACCTCGTCGACGCCATAGTGCTCATATGGCTGCCCGGGCAGGAGGCCGGCAGGGTCCTAGCCGACGTATTAAGCGGCGAGGTGAACCCCTCCGGCAAGCTGCCCACAACGTTCCCGAAGGACTGGCCCGATGTACCTGCTGCGAAGTCCAGCGAGTGCTACCCGGGTGTCCCAGCCGATAACCCTCAGCGGGTTACGTACTGCGAGGGCGTCTACGTCGGCTACAGGTACTACGATACCTTCGGCGTGGAGCCGGCTTACGAGTTCGGCTACGGGCTCAGCTACACGGTTTTCGAGTACAGGGGCTTGAGCGTGGCGGTCGGGGGCGGGTGGGTGAGGGTGTCCTTCGAGGTGGTGAACGTGGGGGAGCGCCCCGGGAGGGAGGTCGCCCAGGTGTACGTGAAGGCGCCGAGGGGTAGGGTCGACAAGCCGCTCCAGGAGCTTAAAGCCTTCAAGAAGACGAAGCCGCTCAACCCGGGCGAAGGCGAGAGGATCGAGGTGGCTATCGGCATCGAATCCCTCGCAAGCTTCGACGAGTCCCAGGGCGTGTGGCTGGTCGAGGCGGGGGAGTACGAAGTCAGAGTGGGGGCGTCATCGAGGGACATTA